>JBAXGZ010000010.1:0-41177 GCA_037139155.1 Actinomycetes bacterium
ACCTTGTGGCTTGCGCGGAAACCACCGGGATAGGCAAGGTCGCTTCCTTCGACAAAGCCATCAGTCGAATACCCACGGTCGAGAGGATCGAGTCCTAGGGGATCAATGCGTTGTTGTGGTTTTGACAACAAATCTGTAAAGCGCGCTCGGAGGGACTCGAACCCCCAACCTTCTGATTCGCAGTCAGATGCTCTCTCCTCGAGATGTTCCGGTTTGTCGGCCTGTGGACTCGGGCATTTACGGTCAGTTCTGTAGAATTGGTCAATGACGGTATTGCGAACCTACTCACGTGTGGCCTCCATCATTTTGGCACTTGCGCTCATCGGGGGCTGTTCCTCGACATCCGGAAACGACGCGACTGGTAAATCTGGCGACATCCAGGGCGAGGCGCTCGCGGAATGCCTGTCTGGTCAGCCCATTCCCGCCGGATCGACCATCAACATCTCAACCACCGTCGCCCCGATCACGTCGATGGTTGCGAATGTCGCCGGGGGCCTTGCGCAAATCACGGGGATCGTCCCTGAAGGCACGAACTCGCATACGTTCGAACCCTCGCCAAGCGTGGCGGCAACCCTCGCCGATACCGATGTGGTTTTTGCGAACGGTCTTGTTCTTGAGGAACCAACAAAAGAACTTGCTGACAGCAACCTCCCTAAATCCGCAGCCCTCTGCGAACTAGGAACCGCCGTGTTGCCTGTCGATGACTACATCTACGACTTCTCTTTTCCCAAAGATGGCGGTAAGCCAAATCCCCATCTCTGGACTGATCCAAAACTCGCCATCAAGTACGTCGCGCTCATCCGAGATGTTCTCGTGAAAATGGATCCAGCCAATGCTGCGGCGTACACATCAAATGCAGCTGCCTACACAGTCAAACTCAATAATCTCGATGCAGCGATCACAACGGCGAGCGCAACGCTGCCTGCTGAAGATCGCAGACTCCTCACCTATCACGACGCCTACGCCTACTTCGCCGCCGACTACGGATGGCAAATTCTTGGTGCCATTCAACCTTCTGATTTCGACGAACCCACAGCGCGTGAAGTCGGCGATCTGATCGCCCAGGTGAAGAAATCAAAGGTCAAGGCAATCTTCGGGTCCGAGGTCTTCCCGAGCGCTGTGCTCGAACAGATCGGACGCGAAACCGGTGTCACCTACGTCGACGTCCTTCGCGATGACGACCTTCTCGGCGAACCCGGCGATGCCGATCATTCGTTTCTTGGCCTTATGCAATTCGATTACATCACCATGATTGAAGCCCTCGGCGGCAACGCTTCGGCTCTCCGAAATCTCGACATCTCCGACGTCGCACCCGACATCGCCAAATACCCGCAGTGACAAGTTTGATCGAGCTCGACGGGATCTCGCATTCCTATGGCGGCCCGACGGTGCTCGACCATGTCCACCTGACGATCGACGAGGGTTCGTTTCTCGGAGTCATCGGCCCGTCCGGTTCGGGCAAGACCACGTTGTTGCGTCTGGTGCTCGGAAATCTCCGCCCCTCCGAGGGCGTGGTGCGGCGGCGGGCCGATCTGCGGATTGCGTATGTTCCCCAGGTCGAAACGGTCAACTGGAACTTCCCCATCACCGTGAGCGAGGTCGTCCTCATGGCGGCCGCGGCCAAGTGGTACCGACCGCGTGCCACCGCGTCAGAGCGCAAACGAGTTGCTGAGTTACTCGAGCAACTCGGACTCGGCGGTTTCGAACACCGACACATCCGTGAACTCTCCGGCGGCCAGCAGCAGCGGGTGTTCCTCGCCCGCGCTCTTCATTGCGATCCCGAACTTCTCGTTCTTGATGAACCAACCTCGGGTGTCGATGTGCGAACCCGTCACGAAGTTGTCCATCTACTCACTGATCTTCATCGCAATGGCACGTCTGTCGTGCTCTCCACTCACGACATCAATGGTCTTGCCGCTCATCTTCCGTTGATCGCCTGCGTCAACCGAGAACTCATTGCCGTCGGAACTCCCGCCGAAGTTCTCACCTCGTCGGTTCTCGAACGTACCTACGGAGCGCCCATGGAAGTTCTCGAACACGGCGGCATGCTCCTCGTGACCGATAGCCCGATGGGAATCGAATGACACTGTTCGAGCCATTCCAGTTCGAGTTCTTCCGCAACGGATTCATGGTTGCCACACTCGCCGGGGCGATCTGCGGTCTCGTCGGCGTCTACGTCGTTCTGCGCAGCATGAGCTACATCGGCCACGGGCTCTCGCATTCCATTTTCGGCGGCGCAGCAGCCAGCGCAGTTCTCGGCGTGAACTTCTACCTCGGCGCCGGAATGTGGGGCCTTCTGTCGGCACTCATGATCGGACGGGTTGCTCGCCGCGGAAAGATCGGTGCCGACGCAGCCATTGGCGTGATCACGACTGCGTCGTTTGCGTTGGGTCTCGCACTCTCGAATGTTTTTGGTCAGGCAAGGAGATCTATCGAGGCGGTTCTTTTCGGATCCATCCTCGGTGTCACGACGCTTGAAGTCATCGCCGTCGCGTGCGTTGGCGTGCTCGCGGTTGCCATTATCTGCGCCTTTTACCGCAAGCTTCTTTTCGCAACCTTCGATCCGGAAGTCGCCGATGTCACCGGCGTCAATGTCGGCCGCATGGAAGCGCTGCTCATGCTCATGCTCGCCGTCACCATTCTCTTCACAATGAAGATCGTCGGTGTTCTGCTCATCAGCGCACTGCTCGTGACGCCTGCGGTTATCGCCCGTATGGTGACGGACTCCTTCGCCCGAATGCTCGTGATCGCCCCCCTCGTCGGAGCGGCCTGTGGGGCTGTCGGTATGGTCATCAGCTACCACGCCGACATTTCGTCGGGAGCATCAATCATCCTGCTCGCCGCATTCGTTTTCATCGTCGTCTACACGGTCACTGGTGCCCGCGGCCGTGGCAATGCCGGCGGCATGATCCACTGATCACTCGGGCGTAATCAGTTCCCATATCTGGCCATCGGCCGTATCGCGAACCTCGACTCCAGCTTCGGCAAGACCGTCGCGAATCTGATCGGACAAGTCGTAGAGCTTTGCCAGACGAACCTCCGAACGAGCCGAAAGCGCAATCTCGACGAGCGGGCCCACTACCTCTCGCGGATCAGTGAGTCCGCCCTTGGACGCCTCGCCCAGTCGAACGATCATTGATCGCAATAGCGCTCGCGCTTTGTCCATCTCATCGCTCTGAAGTGTGTCAGCCGACCAGCCGCGAATCGCATCATCGAGGTCGAGGGTGGCGGCAACCGCTCCGGCGGCATCGCGTTGTTCCATCGAACGATCGAACTCGGCGCTGCAGCGATCGACGTCGGCTGCCAACGAAGCTTCGATTTTCTTCGACGCAGTCGCCGCAACCGAATTTTCGGTGACGGCAGGCTCGGACGACGACACGCTTTGACCCGTTGCTTTTGCTAGAGAACTCGTCGGTCCTTCTCGCAATACATCAATCGACACGGTTTCGCCGGTCGGAATTTCCATCGAGACGCCGTTGCGACGAATGGTGACGACGCCGAGTCCCACAATCTTCGCGGTGTCCGCGTTGAGATCCAGGATCACGCCGGTGTGTTCGTCGACACCGAGCACGAATGCGCCGTCGGGGAGAAGGGCCTCCATCATCTGGAGTCGTCGTTCTCCGAGATAACAGAACCGAGTGTCGTGATGGCCGCCCTCGGTGTTGTTGTAATGCGGAATGACTGCAACAGGCAGACCGATTGGCGTCAGAAGATCGAGACCTTCGAGCCAGTACGGATCGGCTCCTGACTTGTAGATCTCGTACACCGGCACCGTGCTGATCCCGAGTGTGAGTGCAGCTGCACTCGAGAATGTCACTGCTCCGTCGGTCTGTAATTTTTCCGCAAGCAGTTCGGGGAGCGGTGTTCCGGCCCACTGTCGCAATGCATAGGTGGGACTACCTGGACCGGCAAAGACGAATCGGGCCTGCCTGATCGCGTTGAAGGCGACTTCGCGCTCGAATGTTGTGGCGGCAGCGACATCACAAAGGCCGGCAACATCGACGACGCGGTTGAGTGACACCTTGAAGTACTCGACTGTTTTCGCCGAGAGTTCGTCGGCGTTCTCCTGAAAGCCGAATGGCGTGTCGAGAAAAATGGACGGAACAGGCGCACCAGCGACAGGTGACGATGCCGCGAGTTGCTCAAATACCTCGCGATGAGGCTTCACCATCGTCGGCGATGTCTCACCGCTTCCCATGATCGTAAGTAGGCGGGTCATTCGGGTACAGCCTCCTGAGCAAATTCCACAAGCACTTCGGCCAATCGGACCGGATGCTGGGCATGAATATCGTGATGGGCCGGCGCGAACCAGTGCGCCCGGGCATTCGGAAGAAGTTCGAGCGCCGTGTCTACGGCGACTCGCTTGTCGGTGGTCCAGGCAACATCGCCACTGTCGGCCGGCACCAACAAAGTGGGAACGGTGATGAGTGCATAGCGCGTTGACGGTTGATGGCCATAGAGCGCCTCGAGAATCGCAAGATGCCGCTCGAGGGTCAGCCAAGGAGCGATCGTGCCGTCCGAGCGGACCTCGAAATTCGCCATCGCACCCACAATCCCGGTTTCGGGCCAATCGGCATTGCCGTCACGTATCCAGCGTTCCATCGACGCCGCCGGCGTTCCGACAAGATGCGGTGGCGTAAGCATTTCCTTACACGCGGCCCAGTCATCGAACCGGCTCGTCAGTTCGATGAACCCGCCGTCGACTGCGACGACTGCACCCGGAATGTCTGGGTGGGTCGCCGCAAGTTCAAGAACGACGTTTCCGCCCCAGGATTGACCGACGACAACCGGTCGGTGGAATCCAAGTTCACTGATTAGAACGACAAGGTCTTTCACGATCGTTGTGAAGTCGTAGCCATCGTTGGGTTTGTCTGATTGACCGTGTCCGCGCTGATCGATCCACACAACCGGATGACCTGCCGCAGCCAGTTCCGCCGCGACGCCGTCCCACATGCGTGCGTTCGAGGCGAGACCATGAACCAGTACGAAGGGTGTTCCCGTCTGATCAAGACCACTGGCCAGCGCCCGCAATTCGACTCCGGGTGCAACTGTTATGCGGAGGTCTTCGGTAGTCATTTCTTCCTTCGCCCGGCTTCGGCAATCGACTCACACAATCCGATAGTCGACAACACATCGGCACTTGACCGCAACCACGGTGTCGAGCCGCGGACAGCGTCGACAAAAGCGCCGATCATGAGCGCGTAACAGTTCGCTCCTTCGATCCGATGCTCCTCGATACTTCCGTCAGAGCGCGTGATCACAAAGTTCGAACCGTCGGTTCCCGGAGTGAACGGACGATCAACCCGTAGCGATCCGGCGGTTCCGTCGATCTGCAGTGACTGATTCTCGGGGAGTTCGAATGACGTCAACACCGAGGCAGTGATTCCTGAGGAATTGCGCAGCCAGGCCGAAGTGGTCAGATCGATTCCCGTATCGGCTGTCGTGACCTGCGCTTCGATCTCAAGTTGCCCGGAACCGAGAATCCGTTGCACTGGGTCGAGGCAGTAAATGCCGACATCAAGAAGAGCCCCGCCACCCTGCTCGGTGAGCCATCGGTAGTTGATTTCTGTCCCCGCTTCGGGGAGAGCGAGCGGAAAGGTGAATTGTGACGCCACGTGACGGATCTCGCCGAGATCTTCATTGTCGATCAGCGCCGTGAGCGCGATGGAAAGCGGATGGAACGGCGTCATGTACGCCTCGGCAAGCAGGACGCCGGCAGCATCGCAGGCCTCGAACATACGGCGAGCATCACTCGATGAAATCGCTAGCGGCTTTTCGCACAGAACATGCTTGCCCGCCTCTGCCGCTCGTTCCACCCACTCGAGATGGTCGCCGTTGGCGAGAGCTATGTACACCGCATCGACATCGGGATCAGACAGCACATCGGGATAGCCGATTGGTCCCGACCGCGCGCCACTCGCGCCGAGAATCGCGTTCGAGCATTCGTTGATCGCTGGGATAACGGCGGCGTTCGCGATCCAGGAGTTAGCTCCGAGGATCCCGATAGTGAGTGGTTCACTCACAGGAGAGTTCCACGCCACCGTCGGCGCCCGATGCATGCGCAGCTTCGAGAACGGTAACAACATCACGTGATTCTTCTGGGGGAACCGGAATCGGTTCGCCGAGCAGAAGGTGATCGGCCAGCGCCCGATGGAATGGCCAGCCCACCCGAGCAACTGGCGGCAGAACCATGTCGACAGTTCCGTAACCGGGTTCATAGCGACTCAAGCGCAGGTCGGTCGCGACCTCGGCATGGTGCCACTCGTCGGCAACATGTCCGCGACCATCGACAAGTTGATCGATTGTCACTGGCGCGTAGTTGGCCGCTGCAGTGCCCGACGTGCCCTGAACATAAAACTTGGGCTTGCGGATTCCGGCAACATCGCTCTGGATGAATCGCGCTTCGCGCCCGTCGTCCCAGCGCATGTGCACGTCAATCTGATCGGCATTCGTTACGTCGCGCCAGACACGCTTGTGCGAAATTGCTCGCACGCGTTGTGGTCGGCTTCCGAAAATTCGAAGGATCCAGTCGATGTGATGTGATCCCCAGTCGTAGACCGCGCCTCCAGAGAACGTCTCGTCACTGTGCCACCAGCGGCAGGGGTGTTCGAAGGATCCGACGAATGTCTCCATATTGAAGACCTCACCAAGAAGTCCAGTGTCGATTGCGCGACGAAGGGTGAGGAAGTCACCATCCCACCGTCGGTTCTGATGAACCGTGATTGTCCTACCGACTTCCGCAGAAACAGTCAGCAACTCCTCGGCGTCGGTGACGGTGAGGCACATTGGTTTCTCTACGACAACGTGCTTGCCGGCCCGCAGGAGTTCGAGAGCGATTGGCGCGTGGAATAGCGGCGGTGTGGCGACGATGACGACATCAACATCGTCAGCCTTGCTCAACGACGCGAGATCCACGTGACCTTGCACGGTCGGAAAGTCGACCATCGCCGCCAGACGACGTTCGTCGTTCGAATCGCAGACGCCGACGAATGCGAGTCCGTCGGTTTCGGTTGCTGCGAGACCATGGGTGTAGCCCATGCCACCAAACGGCCCGTAACCGACGATGCCGACGCCGATTGTGTCCATGGCGGCGGAACCACCGGCCGCCAGCCGATCGAGATAGCGCCCGATCTCGGGTGCCGCTGCCAAACGTTCGGGCGCGATCGCGCACACCAGAACCCGGCCGCTGGAGGTCTGACATTCAACGATTGCAGGAACGTCGTTGTAGTGAATGCTCGTGGTAGCCACGATCGCATTGATCGTTGGGTCCGTGACCACGAGCGTCTCGAACGCGCCGACGACTGGGGTCTCGCGTCGCAGACGGGCCGCTTCGGGCCTCGCAGCGTCCGGTCGGACGAACCACTCGCCTGTCGGGAGAATTTCACCCGCTTCGAGACCCAGACCGGCCAGTTCCTGGGCACTCAGATTGGAAGCGAGAGTAATTTTTGCCGGAGAAACCACGGGGAGAGGCTAGTAGAAGGCTCTCTCCACCCCCCGTTCGGGATCGCATGTCATGAAACGGGTTTGAAGACGACGTAGGTCAGATCTTTTGGATCAACATGCAGTAGCCCACACCCACAGTGTGAATCCGGTCGGGAAGAATTTCGATGTTTGCGAACCACGGTGCGAGCCTGAACACGTGGGTGCGATAGAGCCGACCTGCCACCGAAGTGCCCACGATGTCGATGATTTCGACACCTTCATTAAGGGCTTGGAAGAAGCGCTCTTCTGAACTGTACGTATGTGGCGCGCTCGGAGGGACTCGAACCCCCAACCTTCTGATCCGTAGTCAGATGCTCTATCCAATTGAGCTACGAGCGCAGCGGGGGAGACATTACCGGCCCCGTCAGCTCCAGAGAAATTGGGGGTGTCGAGCGAATTCGATCCTTGAAACTGCCCTGAAAACTTCTGTGTACCATCTCGGCTCATGCCTATAAATATCAGCGAATCAAATGCGACCCTCGTCATCCGAGCTTGCCTCGGGTCGATCTGTGGTCCTGACGGTCCCACCGATGAGCAACTTTCGATCCTGAACGCGATCGGAACTCATTTCTGGGCGCTGCCCAGCGTCGATCTCTCGCCGGAGCAGGCTCTCACGCCGGAAGAAGCGGCTGCGGCGATCACCGACGAGCGTCTGCGCCGTCGAACCCGTGAACTAATGGTGTTACTGGAGTTATGTCGCCATCCACTCGAGGCATCGCATGAACAGCGTGTTGAGGACTATTGCCACGCGCTCGATGGTGACGGACCTGGTCTTGCACTGACGCGCAACTACGTGATGGACGGTGCCGATGCGGCGGTCGCCGATTGGATGCGTCGGTTCACCGAGAAGGCTCCCGAAATGATGGAGCCGCTGATGATCGAGCTTTCACAAGCCGATGAAGCCGAAGTTGCTGTTCGTCTTGGCGAACTCACTGAAGCGCTCCACGCGAGTGCCCCTGGAACGTTGGGTGCGGAGTTCGTGTCGTTCTACGACCGCAATGGATTCACGTTTGGTCCGGAATCGATTCCGATGATGGGTCATGACATGTCGCACGTGATCGGTGGCTATGACGCAACGCCGGAAGGCGAGATCTGCCTAGGCGCAATGAAGTTAATGAAGTCTGATAGCGACATTCACTGGATCGAGCTCCTCGGCAGCGTGATGATTCACGAAACCGGAATCCTCCTCGAGGGATACACCGAAGGCGAACCACCGCTGAAGAACCCTGAGAATATCGAGTTGATAATGCGAGCGATGGATCGTGGTCGCGAAACCAAAATTGACTTCTCCACCGGGGACCACCTTTCGATGATCGACTGGCCGATCGAAGATGTGCGAGCTCACTTCGGCATACCTGCTCTGTAGAACCCGGGCAGTACGCTCAGCCACTCGGTTTGTGCACTGGGGGCGTGAATGAAACTCGAACATCCTGAACCATTTGCTGGCCGCTGGCAGGCAAAGTGGATGTGGAACGCGCGCCCTGCTCTGCAACTCGACACTGCGACGCGGATGATTCTCGCCGATCCGACCGACAAAGTCGCGATGTTCCGTCGGGAACTTGATCTCGCCGAAGTGCCGACATCGGTGCCGGCCCGTATTTGGGCCGATGGTCGGTACATCCTGCGGGTGAATGGTGCCGAGGTCGGACGCGGTCCGGTGCGCAGCGATCCTCGAGCCGCGCATTATGACGTCACCGATCTCGCACCGTTTCTCGTCGAGGGCGCCAACGTCATTTCAATCATTGCTCGACATTTCGGCACCGCAACCTCATGGTGGATGCCCGCGCCACCGACCTATTCGATGGGCGCTGGCTCAATCGTGTTTGAAGCATTGGTGGGCTATGAGTGGGTGATTTCTGATCGATCGTGGTCATGCGCGCCAGTTTCGCCGTGGACTCCCGTTCCGGTTCCTGGTGATGTCGCCTGTCTGCCGCTTGAGTCCTTCGATGCACGGGTGTTTGACGCAGGCTGGGATGAGCCCGGTTTCGATGCGTCGGAATGGAAGCACGCATTCGAAATCACTCCGTTCAGCACTGGCGGTCACGGCGATCCTCATCCACCAAGCGAACCGTTTGGAATGTTGCGGCCCCCGGTGCGGTCGGCATTCCAGGGTGGAGCGGTGCATACCGCCCAGTTGCTCTCCACCTCCGAACACGTCGGTGCACCTTTGGATGATGATCCTGTTCGTCAGGTGCTCAATGACGAAACCTGCGTGCGCGAATCGAGAGGATCAGAACCATTCGTTCTGCATCGCTTTGATCTTGGACGAATCGCTGCGGGCACGTTGCGATTGAAGATCGTTGGGGCGGCTTCGGGAACCATCATCGACATCGCTGCATCAGAGCATGTTGATGCCGAAGGTCTGCTTGTCACGCTTGGACAACATGCAGGACTCCGTTATGTATGTGCCGCCGGCGATACGAACTTTGAATCGCTCGACATCATCGGCACACGTTTCCTGCATACCAGCGTGCGTGTCCCCGTTGGCGCCACACAGCCTTCGATCGAACTGGCCATCGCTGATCGTCATCGACCTCGTCCCGAGGGCGCGTCATTCGAATGTTCCGATCCGTTGCTGAACGAGATTTTCGAGGTCGGCCTCCGGACAGTTGATCTGTGTGCACTCGATGCGTACGTCGATTGTCCGACGCGTGAACAACGAGCGTGGACCGGGGATTCCGTCGTGCATCAGATGGTTGATCTAGTGGCCAACCCCGATTGGTCGATGCCCATCTGGCATCCACAACTGGCCACCATGGCCCGCACCGACGGCATGTTGCATATGGCTGTCGCTTCCGATTTCGCCGATGATGACCGCACATTCGTCCCCGATTGGTCGCTTATGTGGGTTCATTCGGTGTGGAATCTCTACCGCTACACCGGTGACCGCGACGTACTCGCCGAACTTCTGCCCGTTGCGGAACGAACACTGCGCTGGTTCGAATCATTCCTCGGTGACGATGGTCTGCTTCGTGATGTCACCGGTTGGGTGCTCATCGACTGGGCCAGCTTCTACAGCCGAGGCTGTTCGTCAACACTCAATGCAGTGTGGGCAAAGGCACTTGAAGACTTTGCCGAAATGAGTGATTGGATCGGCAATTCGGGATCGGCCGCATGGGCTCGTACCCGATATGAAGGGGTGCGCAACGCATTCGATCTCTTTTGGGATGAAGACCGAAGCGTGTACATCGATCACGTACTCGGCGGAATAGCGCAACGTCCGGCCGCGCAACACGGCGGTGCTGCTGCGCTCTGGGCGGGGATCGTGCCCTCCGATCGAGTGGCGCGAGTTGCCGAGCGCCTCGTCGACCGGAAACGACTCATCCGTCACTCGTTCGTCATGGATCCGGTCACGCCCACTGGCGGCTCCACCGGATATGGCTACATGTTGAGTGGCTACCCCGAACCCGAGTGGGATGTCGAAAATCAAATGGTGGAAGCGGAACCGTTCTTCCGCTTCGTCGTACACGATGGCTTGGCCCGTGCTGGTCGTGCCGATCTCATCGCCGGTCTCTGTCGAGACTGGAATGTGTTCCTCGAGGCCGGTGAAACCACCTGGCCCGAATGCTGGACGGGTGGAACGCGCTGTCATGGTTGGTCATCAACCCCGACGCGAGATCTCATTCAACATGTTCTCGGCATCACGCCGGCCGAACCGGGCTATGCCTCAGTGCGAGTTGTACCCAACCTTGGCGATCTGGATTGGGCACGGGCAACCGTTCCTACTCCTCATGGATTCATCACCGTTGACGCACGCGCCGACGGAACGGTCGTGGTCGACAGCCCCGTTCCGGTTGTGCGTGACTGAGTGAGTCGTCCGATCGTTGACTACCGATCGACGACGCAATCACATATCTGAGCGGGATGCCGATCGTTATGTCGATCGGGAACGCGATTTGCAGGGCAAGAGCGAAGTAGCGGCTTGGTGGAGGCCCGAGGATTGTCTGAATCCTTGGTGGTGGGGGCTTTCGTCGTCTCTTGAGATTGGTCGGCCGGGTAGTTGGCGCGGCCTTGGGCCAATCCGACCTCATTGGAAATGCTCGGACGAAGCAGCCAGGGGGAGGGGGAATTCCGGCACTTGCGTGGTTACTCTTTCTAACCTACTTTTTATAAGAAGTACCCGATTAGCAACCTTCCCCCTAGAAAGAGCGGAACCCCGTGATGTCCAGATATTCCTTCCTCGGCCGCATTGCTGCCGCCGCCCTGCTGGTGGTGTCGACTGCGGCCTTTGCCTCTTCGGCTTCCGCCGGAGCGGCAACCGTGGCACCCACCGCGTCCCCGATCACTGCATCGATGGTCGACAATGCCAACGGCACCATGACATTGACGTATACGGGCGTCAGCACCGATGCGAGGCCGCAGCAGGCGCTGGTCCTGATCTTCCTGCCATCTGGGTCGACCTGCGATTCGGACTCCGGCACTTCCATCGCAAGTGCGGCCAGGCCGCCCTTCCTCGTGCGAAGCAGCCAAGAGAACAACCTTCCCGACAGCCCAGCCGTCATCGGTTCCGGCATTTCGGTTTCGAAGCAAATTGACGCTTATCCATTCCGGGCAAGTTCGCCGCTCCCTCCAGGTGTGTACGAGGCCTGTCTGTACTTCAGTGATGACAGCGGAATTAACCAATTCAATTCGCAACTTGCCGTTTCGTTGATTCCGCCGGTCTTTGTGAGTGCATCGATGGCCAGCAATCCCGATGGAACGATGACGCTGACCTACGCGAATGTCGATAACGCCGACGGTCGGGATATCGATGTTCTGCTCCTGACGGGGGTGACTTCCTGTCCTACAGACAGTGGCGATGCCTACGTCAGCCCGAATGCCAAGTTCGTCGTCTCCTCGAATGGTGGAGAGGCCCTGCCGGCGAGTCCGATGCTCATCGGCCCGGGCACGTCGGCCGGCGTACTCGCCCCACCAGCCCCGCCGGCGTTAGGTGTGATCGCACCGGGGAGCTATCTCGCGTGTCTGTATTACGACGCTGGATCAGGATCGGCGTTGCAGCAATCTCTGGCCGTCTCGCTCGTGCCAGCGCCAGCGCCAGTGCCTGAGCCCGTCACCCCGGCGTTCACTGGCTGATCCCAATCTCGTCGATAGGGGGTTGGGAACGGCTTAGTTGCCGCCCCAACCCCCTATCGGAATCAGCTATCTCAGATTTCTACATTCGCTAGATTGTGGACAGTGACCGAAGATAACCGAAGCCGAATTCTTGAACTTGCGGTAGCCGCGATCGATGAGGGCGGCGAGGCGGCGGTTCGGGTATCGCACATCGTTGCTGAGGCCGGAGTCACCCAACCGGTTCTCTATTACTACTTCGGCAATCGTGACGGGTTGGTGGTCGCCGCCCAGATCGAGCGGTATACCCGTCAGACGAAAGCCGACATCACCGCGATCGGGCGAGCGGTAGGTAAGTGCACGTCAAGTGACGAACTGCGCCAGACGCTCATGATTACTTGGTCTCGATCGCTGGCACAGAGGTCCGAGAGCCGGTGGCGTCGGACGAGCGTGATCGGCAGTGCATACGCGCGACCGGAACTGGCGAATGCGGTCGCGCAGGCGCAGGATCACATCGTTGAGGGACTGGTCGAGATCCTCGAACCATGTCGGCAGCGTGGTTGGCTGCGAGACGGAATTGATCTCACCAGCACTATTGCTTGGCATCACAGTCTGCTGATTAGTCGCGTCACTATCGAGCACGGTACGCATGAAGTCGACCCGTCTGAATGGGATCGGCTCACGCTCGATGCCCTTGAGCGGGCATTCTTCGGATAATTCGTTCGAAAGGTCAGCTTCGGCGCTCGCCCTCGTTCGACGAGGACGATTATTCAGATGGAATCGATGATGGCGTTGAACGTTGCGCTGGGGCGCATGGCGGCAGTGGCCTTGGCGTCATCGGGGAAGTAATAACCACCGATGTCGACAGGCTTGCCCTGCACAGCGTTGAGTTCATCGACGATCTCTGCCTGCTTCGAAGTGAGCGCTTCGGCGATGGGTGCGAACTTCGCGGCCAATGCCGGGTCATCGGTCTGCTTGGCCAATTCTTGGGCCCAGTAGAGCGCAAGGAAGAAATGACTGCCGCGGTTGTCGAGTTCGTTGACCTTGCGTGACGGCGAACGGTTCTCATTGAGTACCGAACCGGTGGCACGGTCAAGAGTGTCGGCCAGGATCTGCGCAGTCGAATTGTTTGTGGTCTGAGCAAGATGTTCGAGCGACGCAGCAAGCGCGAGGAACTCTCCGAGCGAATCCCAACGAAGGTGGTTTTCCTTCACGAACTGCTGAACATGCTTCGGCGCCGAACCTCCGGCACCGGTTTCGAACAGGCCGCCACCATTCATGAGCGGGACAATCGAAAGCATCTTTGCGCTGGTTCCGAGTTCCATGATGGGGAACAAGTCAGTGAGGTAATCGCGCAATACGTTGCCGGTCACTGAAATGGTGTCTTCACCCTTGCGAGCACGGGCAAGCGAAAAGGTGCACGCGGCTTCAGGCGCCATGATCTCGATGGTGAGGCCCGTCGTGTCGTGCTCGGGGAGGTACTTCTTCACCTTGGCGATGATCTGAGAATCGTGGGCTCGGTTCTCGTCGAGCCAGAACACTGCCGGCGTGTTGGAAAGTCGTGAACGAGAAACAGCGAGTTTCACCCAGTCGCGAATCGGCGCGTCCTTGGCCTGGCAGGCACGCCAGATGTCGCCGGCCTCCACCACGTGTTCCATGACGACATTTCCGGCGCTGTCGGTAATGCGCACGGTTCCGTCGGTCGGGATCTCAAACGTCTTGTCGTGGGATCCGTATTCCTCGGCCTTTTGGGCCATGAGGCCAACGTTGGGAATGGTGCCCATCGTGGTGGGATCGAACGCGCCGTTGGCTTTGCAGTCGGCGATGACGGCGGCATACACACCGGCGTAGGAAGAGTCGGGAATGACTGCCTTGCAGTCCTGACGGTCGCCTTCGGGGTTCCACATCTTTCCGGAATCGCGGATCATGGCGGGCATGGATGCGTCGACGATGACATCGCTCGGTACGTGCAGGTTCGTGATGCCCTTATCGGAATCGACCATCGCCAGTTCGGGCCCGTTCACCATCGCGATGGCGATGTCGGCTTCGATCGCGGTTTGCTGCGTGTCAGAGAGAGTTGCGATGCGAGACAGCACATCGGCCATGCCGTCGTTCACGTTGACGCCGAGGCCTTCAAAGGCGGCCGGGTGCTTGGTGAAGATGTCACCGAAATACGCGTTCACAGCGTGACCGAAAATGATCGGGTCGGAGACCTTCATCATGGTGGCCTTGAGGTGGATCGAGAACAGCACGTCCTGCGCTTTGGCATCGGCCAACTGGGCAGCGAGGAAGGAATCGAGGGCCTTGGCGCTGAGGAAGGTGCCATCAACGATTTCGCCAGCGATAACCGGAAGTTTCTCCTTCAACACTGTGGTCGAACCGTCGTTGCCGACGAGTTCGATCTTCAGCGTGTCGGCCTTTTCGAACGTCACCGACTTTTCATTCGCAAAAAAGTCGTTGGCACCCATGGTTGCGACGTGCGTCTTGGAATCGGGAGACCAGGCGCCCATGGAATGAGGATGCGACTTGGCGTAGGTCTTGACCGACAGCGGTGCTCGGCGATCGGAGTTTCCTTCGCGTAGAACCGGGTTGACTGCTGAGCCCTTGATCTTGTCGTACTTCGCCTGCGCGTCTTTCTCGGCTGCGGTCTGCGGATTATCCGGATAGTTCGGAACGTTGTAACCCTTGGCCTGAAGTTCTTCGATGGCGGCCTTGAGCTGGGGAAGCGATGCCGAAACGTTCGGAAGTTTGATGACGTTGGCTTCGGGGCGGGTCACGAGTTCACCGAGTTCGCCGAGGTCGTCGCTCACACGCTGATCGGCGGTGAGGGCCTCGGGGAAGGTGGCGAGGATGCGGCCGGCAACAGAAATGTCTCGAAGCTCAACCGTGACCCCAGCAACGTTGGTGAATGCGTTGACCACCGGGAGCAATGACTTGGTTGCCAGCGCTGGGGCTTCATCGGTGTGGGTGTAAATGATGGTGTGACTGT
Source organism: Actinomycetes bacterium (assembly GCA_037139155.1). GTDB lineage: Bacteria > Actinomycetota > Acidimicrobiia > Acidimicrobiales > Acidimicrobilacustridaceae > Acidimicrobilacustris. The sequence goes on from JBAXGZ010000010.1 coordinate 15,521, forward strand.
CGGTCGCCATGGCCTTTTCCAGTGTCGGAGATCTACTGCGAATGGCCCATGACGCTAGTTCCCCCAAGTGATTGAGTTCCCATTTGGTCTGGGGACGAGGGGATGGAGTGTGAAAAATGATTGACCGCTGCGAGGACTGCCTGCAAAATGCATGCATGCCATCAATCTCAGTTCGTAACGTGCCGGAAGCGACTCGTGACGCCTTGGCCGCGAAGGCGGCGCAGGCGGGCCAGTCGCTCCAGGAATATCTGCTGGCGAGGCTGATTGAGATCGGCAGAACGCGAGATATCGAAGTGTTGCTGGGCGAAATGAAGGAAATCCGCAAACGTTGGCCGAAGCAGATCACTCGCGAGCAGATTCTTGAAGCGCTTGATGAAGGTCGCCGGGAGGCCGATGAGAAGTGGGATCGCTTGTGGGGATGATCGTGATCGACGCGTCAGCCGCGATTGAGGCGTATCGCGATTCGCTTTCCACGAGCGATTTCGACCAGATACTCAGGGACAACACGGTGATGGCGCCTCAGTCACTCGGGGTGGAAGTCGTGCAAGGGTTCCGACGGATGGTTCGAGACGGCGAGATTGAAGAGGCGCTCGCAATTGAGGCCATAAAGCACCTCGGCGAATTGCCGATCGTAAAGTTGCCGTTCGAACCCTTTGTCGAACGCATCTGGGAACTGCGCCACAACGTTTCTGCGCACGACGCTTGGTATGTGGCAATTGCCGAAACCTTTGGGATTCCGCTTGCAACGACCGACCGTCGTTTGGCGAACGCCACCGGGCCCCTCTGCGAATTCCGGGTGCTCTGAGGCCTGGGGTAAAAAGAGTGATGGGCCCCGCCGGGGCGGGACCCATCGTTGCGAGCGGAGAGGGTGGGATTCGAACCCACGGGCGGTGTTACCCGCCACCTCCTTAGCAGGGAGGCCCGATCGGCCGGACTCTGGCACCTCTCCATATGCAGGAGTGCAACATACAGGGCAAACCCCTGCGATTTCGAATGGCGGAAGGAGGGGGATTCGAACCCCCGGAGGCTTTCACCTCGACGGTTTTCAAGACCGTTGCATTCGTCCGCTCTGCCACCCTTCCGCCCGAGACATTAGCGACTCGCCCGAGGCGGTCCCAATAGGCCGGTGTGGTGGCTCAGTTGACGCGATTGCGTAGTTCGGTGATCCAGTCAGTGGCCTTGTCCTGTGCCTCGGCGACTTCTTGGCGAACGGCATGTCCGTGTTCGCCAGCGGCCGGGTACGAACCCATGAACTTCACTTCGGCGTGCTTGGACTTCAGCGAACGCAGCGCGTCGGCCACAACCTCATCAGCGATATGACCTTCGAGATCGATGAGGAAGCAGTAGTCACCCAAGCCACGACGAGTCGGGCGTGATTCGAGCTTGGTCAGGTTGATGCCACGTGCGGCGAACTCTTGAAGAATCGACAACAACGATCCGGGTTCGTCGGCGCGCTGAAAGACAACGATTGACGTTTTGTCGTGGCCGGTTGGTGCTGGAATGGTTTTCGGTGCAACCAGAACAAAGCGCGTGGCGTTGTCGTCGTGATCTTCAATTTCTGAAGCAAGAACGTTGAGTCCGTAGACCTCAGCGGCGCGAGCCGGCGCGATTGCGGCACCGTTTGTGGCGAGTGCATCGGTGGCAACGGCCAACATCCGCGCGGCCTCGGCGGTTGAATTCGATGCTTCGGAGATCGCGTCCGGGAGATTCGCGTTCATGTACTTGCGACATTGCGCGAGCGCGTGCGGATACGACCACACCTGCGTGACGTCCTCAAGCTTCACGCCCGGTCGGGCCATGAGTTCAAGATGAATGGGCAGAACGATTTCGCGCTGAATAAGCAGGTCGGAATCGAAGGCGAGCGCGTCTTGGGTGATGTTGACCGTTCCCTCGATGGCGTTCTCGAGCGCAAGGAAGGCGTAGTCGACCTTGCCGTCCTCCGCGGCGCTCAGCACAGCGGCGAAGGTGTCGAGCGGACGCAGATTGGCCGTGGCGAGGTCGTCCTGGCTCAGCAGTGCCTGCTCAGAGAAGGTGCCGATGGGGCCGAGGAAGGCGATTGTGCGGCGGGTCCAGTCGGTGCCGGATGCTGGTGCTGCGGATGAGGTCACGATGGGCGAGGATAGGGGAATGGACGCCGAAGCCCTGAGTGAGTTGTTGGAGGGGGTCCGTGGGGGCGAGATCAGCCCCGACGATGCCGTTGCTGCGCTGCGGCGATTGCCCTTTGCTGATCTGGGTTTCGCCAAAGTCGACCATCATCGGGCGTTGCGTCAAGGCATGGCGGAAACCGTGTTTGCTCCGGGAAAGACGCCCGAACAATGTGCGGGGATTGTGGTCGAGTTGTTGGCCCAGCCCGGTTCGGCGCCGGTGCTTCTGTCTCGGGCCTCGGCCGAACAGGTCGCTGCTGCGTTGGCTGCATCGGATGATGGCCATGTGATCGAAGCCGGGGGCGGCGATTCGGCGAACGCTCGATTGCACACGGTGGTGTGGCGCGCGGCGGCCGAACGTCGAGAACGCGTTGCGGTGGTTACCGCCGGAACCGCGGACCTGCCCGTAGCCGATGAATGTGCCGCCACACTTGCCGCTCACGGTCTGCGCCCGATCCGAATCACCGATGTCGGTGTGGCCGGACTGCATCGCATCCTTGATGCGGCCGAAGAATTGGCTGCGGTCGACGCAATTGTTGTTGTGGCTGGAATGGAAGGCGCACTCGCCAGTGTTGTTGGCGGACTTTCGTCGGCGCCGGTGGTGGCCGTTCCGACATCGGTTGGCTACGGATCTTCGTTAGACGGCATTACCGCGCTGTTGGGCATGTTGGCATCGTGCGCATCGGGCTTAACGGTTGTCGGAATCGATAACGGTTTTGGCGCGGCCATTGCGATTATTCGCATGTTGAACGTTCAAGTCTCGGAACGCAGCGATGTCTGAGCATTCGCACGACCACTCACATGGTGAAGAGCACCCGAACGACCATTCCCACGAGGACGGTCACACGCACACTCACTCCCACACTCACGATGAAGCGGAGTTCGAAGGCACCGTTGCGTGGGAAGGCATCGCGGTTCCGGCCGCGCCGAGTTCCAACAGCACCGTTGCGTGGTTCCACTGCTTCTCAGGCATTGCCGGAGATATGGCGCTTGGCGCGCTGATCGATGCGGGTGCCGATGTTGCCGAGATTCGTTCAATGTTGGAGCGACTCCCGGTCAAAGGCTGGTCGTTGGAGACCGAAACCGTTCTTCGTTCAGGAATCGCCGGCACGAAGGTGCATGTACATACCGAAGCAACACCGCCTGCTTGTTCAGCCGCGATCGTTGCGCAGATCGTTGCCGATGCGGGCTTTCCCGACCGCGTGCATCGTCGCGCGCTCGCAACATTCCGTGCGCTGGCCGAAGCTGAAGGTCGCCTCCATCGCCAGTCGCCCGAATCGGTGCACTTCCACGAGGTCGGCGCGCTCGACGCGATCATCGACGTCGTCGGAACCTGCATCGCGCTCGAGTTCCTTGGGGTTGACGAGGTTGCGTCCTCACCAGTCGCTGATGGTTTAGGAACCGTGCGCGCTGCTCACGGGGTCTTGCCAGTTCCAGTTCCCGCAGTGGTGTCGTTGCTGGCCAACGCGCCAACCTACGGACTCGACATTCCTCGTGAACTCACTACGCCAACCGGCGCAGCGTTGTTGGCGGCGAATGTTGTGCAGTGGGGCCCGATGCCGGCCATGACAATCACGTCCGCCGGTTTTGGTGCGGGAACGGCCGACCTAGGCGATCGTCCCAATCTCACTCGCGTGGTGATCGGCACGCGTTCGGATTCGCCGTCGGTGCCCGGTCAACCGGTTGTACTTCTTGAAGCCAATGTCGACGATGTCACAGGCGAAACGCTGGCCTATGCCATCGATGCGTTGCTCGAAGCAGGAGCGCACGATGCATGGCTTACCCCGATCCTCATGAAGAAGGGCCGACCCGCCCACACAGTGAGCGCGCTGGCTGATCCTGCGCAGGCCGCCGCGGTGCGCGATGTGCTCGTGCGCGAAACCGGCACGATGGGTGTGCGCGGAACGCAGCTTGAACGGTGGCCGCAATCGCGCGAATTCAACACGGTCGAGGTCGATGGCCAGTCAGTGCGGGTGAAAGTCACCGCGGGCCGGGTGAAGGCCGAACACGACGACGCCGCCCAGGCCGCTCGGGCATTGGGCTTGCCGCTGCGCGAGATCACCCGCCGAGCTGAACAAGCCTGGCGCGAATCTCAGACGCCCAAATAGTCCGAATTACCCAACTGCCCCATTTGGGTAATTCTGGTAGTCTGTGGATGTGCCAGAACAACTCGTTGAACTCGATGAACGGAGGCGGGTGAGCCTGGGCCGTATTGGTCGTCAGGAACACACTCGCTATCTCGTCTCCGAAGAGGCTGACGGCACATTGGTTTTCACCCCGGCAGTGGTGCTCAGCGAGCTTGAACTCAAGCTCCTCGCGAATGACGAACTCGTCGACGAGATTTTGTCCAACAGGGCAGATCCGAGTCGTCTCGTGAAGCGCACCCGCCGTGGTCAGACCAGCGATGCCTGAACTTTGGTTTGCTGCCCCTGCTGATCGACTGCTCTACGAGTTAGAGGCTGACGAAACGCGCCGCAGGTTGTTCGATCGCATCAACGCAGTTCTCTCTGACCTTGAGCGCGACTCGAATCAACTTCACCTCCGAAGACACCGATTTCAGATTGGCATGTGGGGTGTGATTGCTGCTGCCGGCGCTGACGAGTGGATTGTCCTCTGGGAACCTCACCCTGACATCGATGACGCGATCATCATTCAGTACGTCGGCCCGTCAGCGTTCTAGTTCGTGTGAAGAATGACTTCGGCGCGGTTGACGCCGGCGATCACGTTGCTGGCCGACATTCCGGCGGGTGACAACAGTTCCAGTCGCGTCACTCCGCGGTCGAGCAAGTGTTCAAGCACGGCGGCGACTTCGAGTCGGGCCAGTGCTGCACCGAGACAGAAATGCGCACCGAAGCCAAACGCAATTTGGTGGTTCGGAGAACGTCCGACATCGAACTGATCAGCAGTGGGTCCGAATTCGGCTTCATCTCGATTGGCCGATGCGTACACCATCACTACCGGATCACCTGCGCTGATCTGCTGCCCACCGAGAACGGTGTCGACTGCCGCAGTGCGCATGAAATAGATAACGGCAGTGGTCCAGCGGAGAATCTCTTCCACCGCGCTCGGGACGAGGGAGCGATCAGCGACGAGTCGGGCCCACTGGTCAGGATTCTCGGCCAGGGCAACCAGTCCGCCGCTGATGGTATTTCGCGTGGTTTCGTTTCCGGCGACGAGAATTTGATTAAGGAACATGGCGATCTCATCGTCGGTGAGACGGTCGCCATCGATTTCGACACTCGCCAGCATCGAGATGACATCGTCGCGAGGCTCGGTGCGAGCGGTGGAGACCAGACGCATGAGTTCGGCCATCATCTCGGCGTTCAGACGGTTCTTGAGCTCTTCGTTGTTGAAGATCTCGGTGCCGGGAATGGAGGCTTCGGACCAGTCCCACACACGATCCCATTCGCTCTCGGGAAGCCCAAGAAGCTGCGCGATCACCTGCACGGGCAGAGGAACGGCGAGCGGCGCAACGATCTCAATTGGTTCATTCAGTGGCAGTTTGTTGACGAGAACCTTCGCCGCCGCGTGCACCGAATCTTCAAGAGTGCGAACAACTTTGCGGCCAAAGGCTGGTTGTACGAGGTTGCGGTAGCGCGTGTGATCCGGCGGATCGGTGTGCATCATCGTCGGGGGCGTGGCGTAGTCGGCCCCGATCTCGAAGGTGAGGATCCCCTTCGCCGAACAGAACGTGTCTGGCGCGGTTGAAACCTTCATGCATTCAGCGTGACGGCTGGCGACCCAGAATCCCTGCGTGGCGTTCCAGGCAACCGGATTTTCCGCCCGCAGTTGTGCGTAGATGGGAAACGGATCTTCGACATCGAGAGTAAAACCCATGAAGAGATCGGTCAGCGGTTCATGAACTTTGCCTGTATCGGTCACTTTTGGTTCCCCCCAAACTCTCGGCGGACTGTTCAGCCGCCCGAAAGAGCATTCCACAGCGCTCGGTAACTGCGGTATTCGATTTCCGGTGTTACCCAACCTGAAGCGACAAGTTCGTCATGTAACTGAGGAAGTTGTTGGAACGGGACACCCATATCGGCATGATGCGCGAGATGCCATCCCGTATTGAACGGGACAATCCACATGCGAGCCAACCACGTCTGTCGAACGACATGGGTCGTGCGGCGACGGTCGGTTGAATGTTCCATACCGCCATGTTCGGCGATACCGCGCAATCGGTTGAGCACGCGCCATACGGTGAGCCACGGCGCGAGCCACATCACTGCCCATAGCCACCAGCGCCCAGAAAGCAGTCCCATCAGGACGAACAACGCGAGTTGGACAGCGAGGATCCGGAGTGCGAATGGCCGGCTGCTCTGTCGAGTTAGCGCCAGTAGAAGACCGCGAAAGTTCTTCCATCCAGAACTCCCAAATGCGTCACGCTGAAGTTTTCGCCGCATTGAAGCTCGAGTGATGGGGTAGCCGCGATAGAGGTTGAGATCAGGTTCGTTGGCGCCGAGTTCGTCGCGGTGATGAGCCATGTGTTGGCGGCGATACGCGTCGTAGGGAACGAATGCCGGGTAATCGCAGAACCAAGCTCCTACGAAATCGTTGAGTCGTTTGTTGGCAAAGAGCAGGCGGTGTGCTGCTTCGTGGCCCAAGATCGAAAGTCGAGCGAAGGTTCGGCCCATGAGGAAGAACACGATTACCCAGACTGCAAATGCCGCAGCAACGGGGAGAGACGGTGTCGACCAACAGGCCAGCGCTAACAAGAGAGTGGGCTCGGCCCACGCGATCGCAACATTGAGACTGTTGCGCCAAGGATGTAGCCGACGCAGATTGACTCTCAATGGACCGATCGCCATTCCGCCTTCGTTCAGGCGATCAGTGGGCAGAACGTCGGGAAGCGCCGACGACGGTGGAACCATCGATGTACCGGAATTCTGCGGATTCACCCTCCAATTGTGCCTCCGAAACGCAAGAATGTCGCCATGACTGATGCCGCCACTTCCGACCGTCTCTATTTCCGTCAACTCCTCGCCGGCCGAGACATCGCTCAGAGCGACCCGCTTGCTCGTCAGATGGTGAATTTCGTCTATCTCATCGGAGATCGCGAGACCGGCGAAGCGGTTGCCATTGATCCGGCCTATGACGTGCAAGGCATTGTCGATGTGCTCGCCGCTGATGACATGCGACTTACCGGTGTGCTGGCGACTCACTATCACCCTGATCATGTAGGCGGGGAAATGATGGGGTACACGATTGAAGGTGTGCATGAACTACTCGACATCGTTTCCGTGCCGATCCATGTGCAAACCGAAGAGGCCGAATACGTGCGCAAGGTCACCAATTTGTCCGACGCCGATCTCGTTTCGCATCGCAGCGGCGATGTGGTGATGGTCGGCGATATCCCGATCGAACTGATCCACACGCCGGGTCATACCCCGGGAAGCCAGTGCTTCATGCTTGACGGCGCTCTGATTTCCGGCGACACGCTCTTCCTTGAGGGTTGCGGCCGCACCGATCTTCCTGGCGGCGATCCACTTGCGCTGTATGAGAGCCTCACGCAGAAGCTGGCCAAGGTGCCCGACGACTCGATCCTGTTCCCGGGGCATCTCTATTCCGCAGCACCGTGTGCCTCAATGGGCGAGACCCGTCATGCAAACTTTGTGTTCCGACCCAAGACGCCCGAGCAATGGTTGGCAATGTTTAGCGGTTGATCCGCCGATGTGTGAGCACTGGAAGCCGTTTGCGGATCTCTGATTGAGCGGTGGTATCGAAGTCCGCTGCGACGTAGGTATCGCTTTCGGGCCCAGCGTCAGCCAATACCCGACCCCACGCATCGATGAGTAGAGCGTGTCCGTGGCGTTCAATACCGTCGGGGCTTGTTCCCCACTGGGCCGCCGCAATAATCATCGTTTGGTTCTCAACAGCCCTTGCGCGCAGCAAGAGTTCCCAATGGTCACGACCAGTTGTTCGAGTGAATGCTGCGGGAACAACGATGATGTCAGCGCCTTGGTCTACTTCGGCTCGAAACAACTCGGGGAAGCGAAGGTCGTAACAGATGGTCATGCCGACGCGGAAGCCGTCGACGGTTATGACCGTTGGTTCTTTGCCGGGGCTGAATGTGTCCGATTCTTTGGAGCGTGCGCCCTCGATATCGACATCGAACAGATGAATCTTTCGGTAGGTGCCGAGAAGCGAACCATCAGACCCGACCGCGATTGACGTGTTGAAGAACTCGTCACCGGCGCGTTCAACAATTGAGCCCGCGACGAGGGCACAGTGATTTTCGGTCGCCGTCTTCTGAGCCCACGCAAGGGTTGGCCCATCAAGTGGCTCGGCTGTTTCGCGCATCAGTCGCATCGAGCCGAGCGACGCGAACAGTTCGGGCAGGACGATGAATCCAGCCCCCTGTTCAGCTGCTGATCGCACGGCCGCAGCGGCCCGGGTGAAATTGTCCGACCGGTCGTTCGATGTGTGCAGTTGTATGGCCGCGACCTTCATGTCGAGACCGTATCGCTCAGGGGTTCTGGAGGTCTCGTGTTGCCCGCCACTCGTCGCGACCAGCGCGCACTTCGGTAGCCGATACCTCGTGGTGGGAAGGGTCGGTATCGAGAACGACGACTGACACTCCGTCGGGAGGATCGGCTGATGCATCCTCGCCGGGCAGCGTCCATGGCGGTCGAGGGGCAATGGCAACGAGGGGCAGTCGCTGGAGTGCCTCGTCACGGGCGTCGACATCGCCGTACCAAACAGGATCAAGCACCTGATGCCATTTGTCGGCACCGAGGATGACGACGTCGTAGCCCTCGGAGATGTCGGCGAGGAGGCTGTCGACGGTCGTGATCACGCCGAGACGTGGGTCGGCGGCGGCAATGAGGGTCAGTTCGTCAATCCGATCAGCGATCGGAGAAAGACGAGCATCGTCCTTTCCGAGCGTCCTCACCGAGATCGCAAAGTCCACATGTCCGATCCCGAGTTGTTCAATGGCGGTCAGGGCTAGATGGATATGAGCAATGGTCGGGGGATCGAATGTGCCCGGATACACGGCGTTGGGAAGAAGGGATGGGCCGTCGCTCACGAAGGGAGGCTAGCGATCGTGCGAGGATGAAGAGGTACCGCACATCACTGCGAGGTCATTGTGTCGAGAAGCCCATTTCTCCATCCATTCGCTCGGCCCGCCGCTGCCGCCGAAGACTTCATCATGATTACCCGCGGCGAAGGTGCGTTGGTCTGGGACGATCACGACAACGAGTACATCGATGCAATGGCCAGTCTCTGGTATTGCAATGTGGGGCATGGTCGCTGGGAGATCGTTGATCAGGTCGCGTCGCAAATGGCGGTGCTTGAGAACTTTCATACCTTCGACATCTTTACCAATGAGACCGTTGAAACGCTTTCCTCATTCATCGCTGGTGCGGCCCCAATGGACGACTGTCGGATCTTCTTCACTTCATCAGGTTCCGAAGCTGTCGACACCGCGCTCAAACTCGCTCGGCTCACACATTCGCTAAAGGGAAACCCCGAACGCAATGAATTCGTCGGCAGGGAGGTCTCGTACCATGGCGTCACCTACGGCGGAGTTTCGGTACAGGGCCTTCCTCTGAATCAGCAGGGTTTTGGTCCTCTTCTCGATGCTGTGCATCGCGTGAGCGCGCATGACATTGCTGAAATCGAGGAATTATTTGATCGCTCGGGATCAACCATTGCCGCAGTTATTACCGAACCCGTGCAGGGAGCGGGCGGCGTTTTCCCGCCGGTGGAGGGCTATCTCACGCGATTGCGCGAACTGTGCGATGAAGCCGGCGTGCTGTTGATTTTCGATGAGGTCATTACCGGGTTTGGTCGACTTGGGTCGTGGTTTGCGGCGTCGCACTTCGGGGTCGTTCCCGACATGATCGTTTTCGCGAAGGCATGCACCTCGGGATACTTGCCTCTTGGCGGGGTAGTAGTCGGCGAGGCGGTGCTTGATGTCATCGAAGCCGATCCGGACTTCATCCTTCGTCACGGCTACACCTACTCGGGACATCCATCGGCCTGCGCAGCGGCGCTCGCCAACGCTGCGGTCCTACTGGAAGAGGATCTTTTTGCTCGAGTTCCGAGCATTGCTGAGCGCATCGGCGGTGGGCTTCAACGGTTGGCGTCAGATGGGCTGATCGCCGAGGCTCGCGGCGTCGGGGGTATTTGGAGTGCGCAACTTCTCCCCGAACAGTCCGCACCGATGGTTCGAAACGAGATGATGCGACGGGGAGTGATCTCACGTCCGATCGGAACCTCGATCATCGCGTTCTGCCCACCTCTTGTGACTACTGATGCACAACTTGACCAATGCGTCGTTGCCCTGAGGGATTCAATCGCTGCGCTGAGTTAACGGGAACGCTGAGACGATCCCGATTCGGAACGAACAGGCGGAACGTTTCGATCAGTCGAGCGGAAGAATGCTCGCAAGATCGACGGCGGTCTTGCCAAGGGCTTCGGCCACTGCATCGTTGGTCACGACGCCAGCGGCGATGTTGAGCCCCTTGGCGAGTGCGTCATCACGACGAATGGCCTCGGTGGGACCGAATTTCGCTAGTTCGGTCAGATAGGGGAGTGTCGCATTCGTGAGTGCATTGGTTGATGTGTGCGGCACAGCTCCGGGCATGTTGCCAACCGCGTAATGCACGACACCGTGCTTCATAAAGATGGGATCAGAGTGGGTGGTTTCGTGAGAGGTCTCGATGCAGCCGCCCTGATCGATGGCGATGTCGATGACGACTGCACCGGGCTTCATTGAACGGATCATGTCTTCGCTCACCACAGTTGGAGCACGACCACCAGGCACAAGCACGGCACCGATGACGAGATCGGCCTCGGCCACGGACCGTTCGACGGCGCCGCGGTTCGAGGTGATGGTTGTGATGCGACCCATTTGAATCTGATCGACATGACGGAGTCGATCGATGTTCTTGTCGAGAAGGTCGACCTCGGCCTCGAGGCCAGCGGCCATCCATGCGGCATTCCACCCGACGTTTCCGGCACCGAGAACCACAACGCGTGCTGGTCGAACTCCTGGTGCACCGCCGAGCAGAACGCCCCGACCACCGTTGTGACGTTCAAGGAAATGGGCACCGATCTGCACACTCATGCGTCCGGCGACCTCGCTCATGGGAGCAAGGAGTGGAAGTGAGCCATCGGCGGTTTGCACTGTCTCGTAGGCGAATGCCGTGACGCCACCACCGATGAGGGCGTCGGCCACTTTCGGATACGCGGCGAGGTGCAAGTAGGTGAACAGCACGAGACCGGGACGGAAGTGTGAGAACTCTGCCTCGAGGGGTTCCTTGACTTTGCAGATGAGCCCGGCGCGCTCCCACACCTCGGCTGCAGTGTCGACAATCGTTGCCCCAGCCCGGACGTAGTCGTCATCGGGAATCGATGAGTCGACGCCGGCCCCCCGTTCAATGAGGACTTCGGCACCAGCGTGGAGGAGTTCTCTGACCCCATCGGGAGTCACGGCAACGCGGTGTTCTTCCTCTTTGAGTTCGCGGGGGACACCGACGATGAGGGCACTCATTTCAGCGCTACCGGCGTTCCGGCACTTGCGAGAAGGTCAATCGCTTCAACGAGGGCGATGCGGATGATTCGTTCAATCTCGTCGAATTCGCTTTGCCCCGCGATCAGTGGTGGCGAAACCTGGATGACAGGATCACCACGGTCGTCGGCTCGGCAGACAAGGCCCAGTTCGAGGAGTCGTTTGGACAGGTGTCCTCGCAAAAGAAGTTCTGCTTCTTGCGGAGTGAACGTTTCGCGCGTTGCGGCGCTCTTCACCAACTCGATTCCGTAGAAGTAGCCCATGCCGCGAACATCACCGACGATGGGAAGGTCAAGAAGTTTCTCGAGGGTGGTTCGGAATGCGTTCTCGTTCTGGAGAACATGGTCGATGAGGCCTTCATTTTCGATGATGTCGAGATTGGCCATCGCCACGGCGCAACTGACGGGGTGGCCGGCGAACGTGAATCCGTGCAGGAACGACACGCCTTCGTTCATGAAGGGTTCGGCCAGTCGATCGCTAACGATCATCGTGCCGAGCGGCGAATAGCCCGAGGTGAGACCTTTGGCTGACGTAATGATGTCGGGGACATATCCGAGTCGATCGCACGCGAACATTGAACCGAGGCGGCCCCACGCGCAGATGGTCTCATCGCTCACCATGAGAATGCCGTACTGATCGCAGATTTCGCGGACCCGGGTGAAGTAGTCGTCAGGTGCGGTGAAGCAGCCACCGGCATTCTGAACGGGTTCGACAAAAACACACGCAACGGTGTCGGGGCCCTCGCGTAAAATCATTGTCTCGATATCGTCCGCGCAAGCGAGGTTGCACGCGCTCTCCGACGCGCACATCGTGCACCGATACCGGTTGGTGTTGGCCGCGCGCCCGACACCGGGAACAAGCGGTTCGAACATTTGACGGAACGCGGGAACGCCGGTAAGTGAAAGAGCGCCCATCGTTGTGCCGTGATAGGCGAGATATCGCGTGATCGCTTTGGTGCGAAGAGGTTCACCGCGCAGTTTGAAATATTGACGGGCGAGTTTCCACGCCGATTCCACTGCTTCACCACCACCGGTGGTGAAGAACACGCGGTTGAGATCGCCGGGAGCTAGGTGCGCAAGCCGTGCGGCCAGTTCGATGGCCTTCGGGTGGGCGTAGGTCCAGATGGGGAAGTACTCAAGCGTTTCCCCCTGCTTGGCGGCGGCCCCAGCAAGTTCGGTGCGACCGTGACCGATCTGAACGGTGAAGAGCCCGGCGAGACCGTCGAGGTAGCGCTTGCCTTCAACATCCCAGACCCAGCAGCCTTCGCCGCGTTCGATGATCGGAGCACCCCCGTCGCCAGGGTCGAGTCGACTGAAATGTCCCCAGAGATGGGACTGGGCGAGCTGACGGAGTTCCGCAGGGGTCCGGCTCATGAGGTGCTCCCGAGAGAGGCCGTCCGAGAATCGGACGTGCCATTGGTGGTGAAGTGATTCTTGCCCGACGGCGGGAAATGGGCAATCACTCTCGGATAGGAGGCGTTTAGGCGGAAAAATCTGAATTCGTGGGCTCAGCTACTCCCGCCAGTTTTCGGGACCGCCGATTTCCGTACACCACGACGGCAATGGCCAAAGCACCGCTGAGAAAGAGGATCGCAGTCGAGAACACGTTGATCTGTACCGGGATTTTGGAGCGCTTCATGTTCCAGATCTGGATGGGGAACGTGTTGTCGAGACCGGAGTTGAGGTAGGTGATGATGAAGTCATCGAGCGATAGCGCAAAGGTGAGAAGCGCGGCGGCCACGACACCAGGGGCGATGAGGGGCAGAGTGACCTTGCGGAAGGTGCGGAACGAGGAGGCACCGAGATCGAGTGATGCCTCTTCGAGACGCCAGTCGAATCCACGGATGCGGGCCCGGACGGTGGTGGCGACGTAACTGATGGAGAACATCACCTGAGCGATGACGATGGTGATGAAGCCGCGGGACCAATTCACGGCCACGAACAACGTGAGCAGTGAGAATCCGAGAACAACCTCGGGCATCGTCAACGGAAGGATGAGGATCGCACCGAGAATTCCTTTGGCGCGGAACTTGTACTTCACCATTGCCAGTCCTACGAGAGTGCCGAGAATCGTTGAGAGGAGGGTGACGACGATGGCGATCTTGAGGCTGAACAGGAACGCGTCGGTGAGTTCGGGGTACTTGAGCGGATCGGACCATCCGGCCAACGAAAACTTGTTCCAGACGTAGTTGTACTTCCCGATCGGTTCGTTGAATGAGTAAACGACTGTGACGAGGATCGGTGTGAACAGGAACAGCAGACCGAACGCAGCCCATACCCAAAGCGAGACTCGCCCGACAGCCCGCAACCAGTTGGGGGTGCTCACGCGATTTCCTCGGTGCCCAACAAGCGCGCGTAGATGATGACGCCGATGAGGATGATCGCCATCAGCATGAATGACAGCGCGGAAAGTTCAGGCCGGAAGAACTCCTTGCCAAAGTTTTTCTCGATGATGTTGCCGATCATCACGGTGCGCTCGGAGCCGAGAAGTTCAGAGTTCACGAAATCACCCGCGGCAGGGATGAAGGTGAGCAGTGTCCCGGCAAAGAGACCCGGCAGTGAAAGTGGCAGCGTGATTTTGCGGAACGCGCGAGCGGGCGAGGAGTACAAGTCAGCGGCAGCGTCGAGGAGACGACGATCCATTTTTTCGAGGCTCACATAGATGGGCAGCACCATGAAAGGCAGGAAGTTGTAGGTCAGTGCAGCAACGACAGCGAATGGTGAACCGAGAACGCCTTGGTTCTCATTGAGGATTCCGACCGAATGAAGAATGCTGACGACCGGGCCTCCGTCGAACAACAAAATCTTCCATGAAAGGGTTCGCACGAGATAGGTCACGAAGAATGGGAGTACCACGAGAGCGAGGAGGAAGTTCTTGAATCTTCCCCCCTTGGTCGCGATCACATACGCCAGTGGATACCCGATGAGTACGGCTGCAACGGTGGAGATCGTCGCGTAGATGAAGGTGCGGATGATCACCGTCGAGTTGTCGGAGATCACGGTGGAGTAGTTCGACAATCCGCCGTTTTCGAGTGATAGACGGCCGAGACTGAAGAGCGGAATGATGAAGAAGATCAGCAACCACAGCCCACCGGGGGCGATGAGCAACCACGGAGTGAACCACCGCCGTGCCGACACGCCGCTGTCGCCGCCGTGATCTCGGCGGGGACGGCGAAAGCGCGAGGGCGCCGCGGCAGCGGTCATCAAGTGGAGTTACTGCTCGGTCGCAGCAACGAAAGCGCGTGCGACCTCTTCGGCCGCATCGGGACTGATCACGTCGAATTCGTAGAGCGGCGGTGACGCAGGCGGAACGATGAACGGGCTGGCCTTCGCCGTTGCCGACATGTACTGCTCTGCACCTGTGACCGGCGGTATGTACTGGATGCTCTCATACAGGGGACCAGCGATTGCAGGGTCATAGACGTAATTGAGCAGTTTGTTCGCACCTTCAGGGTTTTTGGCGCCGACGGGGATCATGGCGTTGTCAACCCACAACATGCCGCCTTCGCTTGGAATCACCCATTCGAGTCCTGGGTTATCGGCCTGCAACTGGGCGATGTCTCCCGACCAGGCCACGGCGATCCATGTGTCGCCGAGAGCGAGATCCTCGGTGTAGCTGTTGCCGGTGACTTTCTTGAACTGTCCTGCATCGCGGGCCTTGCCGATTTTGTCGACGGCGGCGAGCATTTGCTGCACCGTTCCAGTGCTGGGGTTGTTGCCCATGCCGAGCATCGTGAGGCCAACGGTGTCGCGCATTTCGTCGAGGATGCTTACCTTGCCCTTGAACTTCGGATCAAAGATGGCGTTTACACTGGTGATCTTTCCGCCGACCTTGTCGGGCCAGTAGGCCAGACCGGTTTGTCCCACCGCCCACGGAATCGACTTGGCGCGTCCTGGATCCCATGAGGGATTGGCAAGACGCGAGATCACGTTCTTCTTGTTGGGGAAAGCGGTGGTGTCGAACGGTTGAACAAGGTTCGCACCGATATAGGCAGCAGCGTTCCATGAGGTGAGCACGATGAGATCGGCACCAATGCCTTTGCCCTTTTCGAGTGTGGCTTGGTACTTGGTATTAAACGACTCGTTGCCGTCGATGCTGTTCTTGTAGTTGACCTTGATCCCAGTGGAGTCGGTGAATCCCTTGAGCGTCGCTGAAGTGCTCGGCTCATCTCCCTCGATATAGAGCGGCCAGTTGAGGACAGTGATGCCGTTGCTTCCGCTTCCACCGCTGCTGCTCGAACCCGAACTGCACGCGGCGAGGAGGGTCGGTCCCATCGCCAGACCACCAAGAGCGAGGCCACCCATTCCCAAAAATCGGCGACGTGAAGTTCGATGTTGCGACATGGCCTCGAGAAGTTCTGGATCAATCGGGTTATTCATATTCGGTCCTCCAGTAGTGGGGGTCGGTCAGCCTTCGATAACGAGGTCATCGAGAGAATGCGGTTGGTTGGGCGCGGATGGGAGCACGCACGCAGCGTCGTTGGCCCACGATGCCCACACACGATCGCCGGGGCGAAGCAGGGGAAGTTCGGCATCGGGGTCGATGGTGGCAATGATTGGTGACCCGTCAGCGGCGGTGAGGGCAAGGCGAACGGTCGGGCCTTGGAACGTGAGATCAGTGACGGTCGCATTTACTGATTGCGCGGCACCACCGGGCTGGTCGATCGCGATTGAGATGCGTTCAGGACGAACCATGAGGGTCGCAGAAGCCCCTGCGTTCACGCCGGGAACATTGCAGACACCGGTCAGCGTTGCTCCGCCAAGGGTACTGACGGTTGCAGTGCCGCCGGCACGATTGGTAGTCATCGCTGGCCAGAGGTTCGCTTGACCGATGAATCCGGCGACGAAGACGGTTGCTGGGTTGTCGTAGATCTCGGTGGGTGTGCCGATCTGTTCGACGCGTCCATCGGACATGACGGCAATGCGGTCGCTCATGGTGAGCGCCTCTTCTTGGTCATGGGTGACATAGATGAAGGTGATGCCGACCTCGCGCTGAATGCGCTTGAGTTCGAATTGCATTGCATGACGCAGTTTGAGATCGAGGGCTCCGAGAGGTTCATCGAGCAAGAGCGCCTTGGGAAGGTTGACCAGTGCGCGGGCGAGCGCAACACGCTGCTGCTGACCACCGGAAAGCTGCGCCGGGCGGCGACTGGCGAACTCAGTCAGGCGCACGACTTCGAGCATCTCCGAGACGCGCTTCGTAATGGTGGCCTTGTCGACCTTCTTTGACTGCGGGCCGAAGGACACGTTGTCGAAGACATTCATATGGGGGAAAAGGGCGTAGTGCTGGAAGACGGTGTTGACGTCGCGCCGATTGGGCGGGACCTTGGAAACATCGACACCATCGAGTCGAATCGCGCCAGACGTGGGCTGTTCGAAGCCGGCGATCATTCGGAGGGTGGTGGTCTTTCCGCACCCTGAAGGTCCGAGCATGGAGAAGAACTCGCCTTGACGGATCGAAAAATCCGCGTCGTCGACCGCGATGAAATCGCCGAATCGCTTAACGACATGATCGATCTCGATCACAGGGGCCGAATCACCAGCCGCAGGAGGAGACGTCATCGCAGTTGAGTTCTCTGTCAGCTCTCACCCCTCCACAGTCTCGAGCAGGCCCTGCGGACACCCGATGGAATAGGAAAGGATCACAAGAAATCGGGCTCACCGCAAGAATGGTGCCAAGAATCGTCGATGAACCGAAGGTGACGCGGTCTGTCTCAACAAGATTCCTTGCGGTTTGGCTCCTCTTGGCCCACGATGCGGTGATCGAATTCGACTGAGGAGTGGACGTGGCTCATCTCAATTTCATTGGCGGCGAATGGGTTCCGGCTCGGAGTGGAGCGACCGACGATGTCCTCGCCCCTGCCACTGGTGCTGTGATCGGGTCGGTGCCCTCGAGTGACGGGGCCGATATCGACGCAGCGGTGAGTGCGGCGAAAGCGGCATTCGCCGAGTGGGGAACAGCCACACCGCGCGCCCGGTCGGAAGCTCTTCTCGCATTGGCCGACCGACTCGAGGAGAACGTCGAGGAACTCAAAGCCATCGAGGGAGAGAACGTCGGCAAGCCGGTTTCGATCATTGATTTCGAATTTGACCTCACGATCGACAATCTTCGATTCTTCGCCGGAGCCGCGCGCACGATGGATGCGCAGGCTGCAGGCGAGTACATGGACGATCACACGTCGATGCTTCGCCGTGATCCGCTTGGGGTTGTCGCCGGTATCGCTCCTTGGAACTACCCACTCAATATGGCGATTTGGAAGATGGGACCGGCGCTCGCGGTTGGGAACACGTTCATCCTGAAGCCTTCGGAACTCACTCCGTTCACCGCCTTTCGATTGGCCGAACTCACCGAAGGCATTCTTCCTGCGGGAGTTTTCAACGTCGTTGTCGGACAGGGAGAGACAGCGGGCGACGCGATCGTTCGCCATCCAGGCATTGCGATGCTTTCGCTTACTGGCGATGTCAACACCGGAAAAATGATTGCCCGCAATGCAGCCGACACGCTGAAGCGTGTGCATCTCGAACTTGGGGGGAAGGCCCCGGTTGTTGTGTTCGACGATGCCGATGTTGAAGCACTTGTCGCGACATTGACCGAAACCGGTTACTACAACTCAGGTCAAGACTGCACTGCTCCGTGTCGCGTGATTGCTGGTCCCGGTGTGTTTGATGATCTGATTGGTGGTCTCGAAGCATCGGTGGGCGCGCTTGTTACGGGTGACCCGCGTGATTCTGCCACCAACGTCGGACCGGTGATTTCGGCGGCGCAGCGAGATCGCATCGATGGCATGGTGAGTCGCGCTGTCGGTTCGGGTGCGCGTGTTGTCGTCGGTGGTGAGACTCTCGATCGTCCTGGCTATTTCTATGCTCCAACTGTCGTTGCTGATCCCGACCAGTCGTCGGAACTCGTTCAGCGTGAAGTGTTTGGTCCGGTCATCAGTGTGCAGCGCTTCTCCGATGAAGCCCAGGCGCTGGCATGGGCCAACGATGTCGACTACGGACTCGCTGCATCGGTCTGGACCCGTGACGTCGGGCGGGCCATGCGGATGTCGCGGTCGCTTATGTTCGGCACCGTGTGGGTCAACGATCACATTCCGATTGTTTCCGAGTTCCCGCACGGCGGCTTCAAGAACAGCGGCTACGGCAAGGACATGTCGAAGTACGCGCTCGAGCACTACACCGAACTAAAGCACGTGATGATCAAGCACTAAACCTTAGCGACGCGGTCCCTCGTCGAATGATCGTCCCGGGATCGGGAGATTCCCTACGATCAGGAGTTGATGCATGGCGTCATGCATCGATCGAGGAGATCCCATGCCAGAGGTAGTGCGCACCGAAGTCAGAGGCCGAGTCCTCGTCGTTCGACTCGAACGCGAAGAGAAGCGGAACGCGATCGATAGCGCGGTGGCCGAGGGGATCGATGCTGCATTGAACCGGCTCGAAGATGACCCCGAACTTTGGGCGGGCGTCATCACTGGCACGAACTCAGTTTTCTCTGCTGGCACCGACATGCGCGGGGGGATTCATTCCACCGAGCGCGGCGGGCAGTACGGAATCATCCGCCGGTATCGCACGAAGCCGTTGATCGCTGCGGTTGAAGGAGCCGCACTCGGCGGAGGATTCGAAGTGGTGCTCTCGTGCGATCTCGTGGTCGCGTCGAAGACTGCGGAATTTGGTCTCCCCGAGGTCAAACGGAGTTTGGTTCCCATCTGCGGCGGGTTGTTCCGAGCGCCGAAAGCACTTCCGCGAAATGTGGCTCGTGAATTGCTCCTTACCGGAGATTCAATCGATGCCAAGCGGGCCTACAAGTTGGGACTGGCCAGCATCCTGACGGGGGAGGGCGAGGCTCTCGACGAGGCGGTGGCACTGGCCGAACGCATCTGCCGGAATGGCCCAGTGGCGGTTCGCGAGACCATGCGATTCCTTGCATCCCTCGATGCACCTGACGAGGCACACGGCTGGGACGAGACCCTTGAATCTGAAGATGTCATCCGCAACGCCGAGGACACCCGTGAAGGCGTGGCGGCCTTTTTCGAAAAGCGCGAGCCCAACTGGTCGGGGCGCTGACGGCAACGTTCGCCTGCGATTGGATCAGCCCGTTCGGGCTGGCAATGATTGACGCACATCGTTGTCTGAGGGGAAGACATGGATTTCGAAGAGACACCAGAAGAAGCTGCGTTCCGGGCCGAATGCCGGACCTTTCTTGGTCAGCACGCTGCGGAGAAGGCGGTCGGCGCGCCCCGAAACGTCATGAGCACGCTTTCCGACGATGAACACGCGCATGTGCAGGCGTGTCGCGACTGGCAGCGAACCAAGGCCGAGAGCGGCTGGGCCGGTCTCACCTGGCCAGTGGAGTTCGGCGGTCGCGGTCTTACCGGACTGCAGCAAGGCATCTTCCTCGAAGAGGAACACAAGTTTGATCTTGCTGTCGGGATGTTTGCTCAGGCGACCGGCATGGTCGGACCTTCGATCATCGTGCACGGCACCGAAGATCAGAAGAAGCAGTTCCTTCCGTCGATCCTTCGCGGTGAGCAAGTGTGGTGTCAGTTGTTCAGTGAACCCAATGCTGGTTCTGATCTCGCGGCACTTCG
This sequence comes from Actinomycetes bacterium, assembly GCA_037139155.1. GTDB lineage: Bacteria > Actinomycetota > Acidimicrobiia > Acidimicrobiales > Acidimicrobilacustridaceae > Acidimicrobilacustris. The sequence goes on from JBAXGZ010000010.1 coordinate 35,769, forward strand.
CACCAGAGCGGAACTCGATGGTGATGAATGGGTAATTAGCGGTCAGAAAGTTTGGACATCATCGGCCCATGTTGCCGACTGGGGCATGTTGTTGGCTCGTACCGACTGGGATGCACCGAAGCATCGCGGCATCACCTATTTCCTCCTCGACATGCGATCCCCCGGTATTGAAGTGCGTCCGCTCGTGCAGGCCACCGGTGGCGCGGAGTTCAATGAGGTCTTCCTCGAAGAGGTTCGTATCCCCAAGGAAAACGTCTTGGGTGAAGTGAACGGTGGTTGGGCGGTGGCGATGACCACTCTCACCAGCGAGCGAGCCGACATTGGGGCCGGGCACGGAGATGGTTTCGGGGGCGTTCTTCGTCTGGCTCAGCAGTACGGACGTACGAATGATCCGGTGGTGCGTCAAGAACTCATGAAGCTGTACACGAGCTACCAAATCTCGAAGTACATCGGTTACCGCACGCGCACCGCGGCCTCGAAGGGCATCGCTCCCGGGCCTGAGGTGTCGACCATGAAGATCGCGATTTCCGATCGGCTCGCCTTCCAAGGTGATCTTGTCGAGTCGATCATGGGGGCCGACGGAATGTTGTGGGGCCCCGATGCAATCGATGACGGCTACTGGCAGACCATGGTGTTCATGGGTCAGTGGATGGCTCGTATCGGTGGCGGTACCGAAGACGTGCAACGCAACATCGTCGGTGAGCGCGTATTGGGGCTTCCGCGTGAGCCCGGAAACGATCGCACCACACCGTTCCGCGAACTTCCGCACTGACTAGTACCAAGAAGACCGAAGCCCGGTAGACAGTCAGAATGTTCAATCCCTTCGCGCCGGGCTTTGCCGAAAATCCTTACGAGCAGTATCGGATTCAGCGCGAGACCGAGCCGATCCAGCAGACCCCATTTGGTCCGTGGATCATCTTCGATCATGCCGAGTCAGTTCGCCTTCTGCGTGATGTGACATTGAGTGTCGATGTTCGCAAGGCGATGGAGATCCTGGGTGAGGATCCGCGCGACAGGGCCAAGATGCGTGCCGAACTCTTTCCCGACAAACCGCCGCGTGAGGACTCATCGATCCTCAATATCGATCCCCCCGACCACACGCGACTTCGCAAACTCGTGAGCAGCGTGTTCACGCCGCGCCGAGTTGCCGATCTCGCTCCAATGATTGAACGAATCGTCGATGAACACCTCGACGTAGTGGCTGGCGCCAAACAGATGGATCTCATCGCCGATCTTGCGTTCCCGCTTCCGTTCGCCGTGATATCGGAAATGCTGGGAATGCCCGACGGCGATAGCGCCCAATTGCGCGACTGGTCGCATGCCCTTGTGAAAATTCTCGACTTCACGATTGGCCCGGAAGAACTGGTTGCCGCAGTTACTGCAGGCGAACATCTTCGCCAACACATCGCCGGGGTCATCGAGTGGAAGCGTTCCAACCTGGGCGACGATCTCTTGAGCGCGCTGATTCTTGCTGAGGACAATGGTGATGTCCTCTCTGACACGGAACTGCTCGATCAGGTCAATGTGCTGTTCATCGCCGGCCACGAGACCACCGTCAACCTGATCGGCAACGGAACTTGGGCGCTGTTGCAGAACCGAGACCAACTCGAATTGCTGCGCGACGATCCTTCGGTCGAGGCCACCGCGATCGATGAACTTCTCCGCTACGACTCGCCGGTTCAGATTTCGAGGCGAATCACTCTTGAGCCGATTCAGATTGCCGGCCATGACATCGCTGCCGGAGTATTCGTGCTCACCAGCCTCGGCTCGGCCAATCATGATCCGGCAGCATTCGGACCCACGGCCGATCAGCTCGACCTGCGACGCGTCGACGCAGCCCGCCATCTCGCCTTCGGCAGTGGTACCCATCATTGTCTAGGGGCGTCGTTAGCCCGGCTCGAGGGGACGATCGCGATTACCCGACTCATCCGCCGATTCCCTGAATTGCACGCGATTGGCGATCCGGCGTGGAACGGTCGGATGGTGCTGCGGGGAATGGATTCGCTTCAACTCTCGCTGGGCTGAGGCGTCTCGTCACTGCTGCGGTTGGTGGCAAGATCATGAACGCGGCAACGCTCAGGCAAACGTTCCCGGTTCACCGGGAGAGGGAATCGATAACCGTGTCCACCCACGACGAATTGCTGGCCCGACATCGCCGGGCTCTTCCTGACTGGTTGGCGCTGTATTACGACAAGCCGATCTCTTTGGTGAGTGGCGACGGCCGCCATGTCGTTGATGCCGAGGGCACCCGCTACCTGGATTTCTTCGGGGGCATCCTCACCACGATGACGGCCTATTCGCTTCCACAGGTGGTGGAAGCGATTCAGGATCAGGCCGGCAAGATGATCCACACCTCGACGTTGTATTTGATTGAGCCGATGATCGAACTGGCCGAGAAGGTTGGCGAATTGTCGGGGATTCCTGATGCCAAGGTGTTCTTCGCAACTTCGGGTTCAGAGGCGAATGAAACTGCTCTGTTGTTGGCATCGACGGTTCGTCGCTCTAATCAGGTCTTGGCATTGCGCAACAGTTATCACGGTCGATCGTTCGCGACGATGGGTGTCACCGGTAATCGTGGCTGGTCATCGTCGAGTCTTTCGCCGTTTGCAGTTTCCTATGTGCACAACGGAGACACGTTCCGATCTCCGTTTCGCGATCGTGACGAAAAAGGTTTTGTCGACGCGATCGTCGAAGATCTTCGTCATGTCATCGCTACCACCACTGCTGGTGATGTTGCGTGCATGATCGCTGAACCGATTCAGGGAGTGGGCGGTTTCACCGTTCCGCCCGACGGTCTTCTCGGAGCGCTCCAGGAAGTGTGTCGGGAGTTCGGCATTCTCTGGATTACCGACGAGGTGCAAACCGGTTGGGGACGCACGGGCGAGAATTTCTGGGGCTATCAAGCGCACGGACTTGAGCCCGACATCCTGACCTTTGCGAAGGGTCTCGGGAATGGATTGGCGATGGCGGGTGTGGTTGCGAGTGCGTCGTTGATGGACAGCGTCAACGCCAATTCGATCTCCACCTTTGGCGGCAATCCGCTGGTGTGTGCAGGTGCACTGGCCAACCTCGACTACTTGATCGCCAATGATCTGCAGGCCAATTCGCTGCGCCAAGGTTCAACCTTGTCGGGCGCACTGCGGCCCCTCGTCGATGAGCTTTCGATTGTCGGCGATGTGCGCGGGAAGGGCCTCATGGTCGGTATCGAACTCGTTGGCCCCGATGGTCGAACGCCAAACGCGGCCGCGGCTGCCACTGTTCTCGAAACCTGTAAAGAAAATGGGCTACTCGTGGGCAAGGGCGGTCTTTATGGCAATTGCCTTCGAGTGGCTCCGCCCCTCACGCTTACCGATGAGGAATGTGTGCAGGGCGCACAGATCCTGGTGGACGCGTTGCGTTCGGTCGATGCGGCCGCGGGCGCTTGAATCTCTTTCGTCAGGCGTAATCAATCGAATCCTCGTAGAGTTCGTTGCATTATGAATTGGTCAGTCTTTGCATGGTCTGCGCTCGCAATTGCCGTTGTCATGTTCTCCACCTGGGTGGTGAGCCTTCCTCTCAGGAACGCATCGATTGTTGATCCCATTTGGTCGTTGGGATTTGTGGTCGTTGGTTGGGTGGCGTTCATCTCGCAGCATCAGCATGTCGATGCGTTGCGCACCGGGGTGCTTCTTGCTCTCGTCACGATCTGGGGCGTGCGTCTTTCGCTCCATCTCTTCATCCGCAACGCCGGCCATGGCGAGGATTACCGATACAAGTCGATGCGGAAGAAGTACGGCAAGAAGTTCTGGCTTGTGAGTCTTGGCACCGTATATTTGGTCCAAGGCATCCTTATGTGGGTTGTCTCTCTTCCCTTGCAGTTTGGTATCGGCACATCGACAAAGACGTCGTGGTGGGTTCTCCCGCTCGTGCTTGGTGTTCTTGTCTGGCTTATGGGTTTTGCCTTTGAATCGATCGGCGATGCACAACTCCGAGCGTTTAAGGCTGATCCCAACTCCGCCGGTCAAGTCATGGATCGCGGACTTTGGCGTTACACCCGCCATCCCAACTACTTCGGCGATTCGTGCGTGTGGTGGGGCATTTTCGTGGTGTCATTTGGTGCCGGAGGCTTGGCGTGGCTTGGTGTCATCGGACCGATAGTGATGACCACACTGTTACGACGCGTCTCAGGCGTGACGCTGCTCGAGAAGTCACTCGTGAGGCGGCGGCCGGGTTATGAGGACTACGTGCGGCGAACGAGCCCGTTCATTCCGCGACCACCTCGGAAGTAACCCACCGCAACGGGGATCACTACTAGCCTCCCATCACGTTCAATCGCTGGAAATGAGGGTGTGTGGGCAAGGTGCGTCGCTTCGAGGTCACTGCCGCGGGTGATTTCGCCTCGGTGCTCTCAGTGCTCACCGACCACCTCAACCTCCGGGTACTCAGCCTCGATGAGGTCGAGCGGACATGGCTCGATACTCCGTCCGGGCATCTGAACGCTTCGGGGGCCACCCTTGAATTTCGTCGCCTTCCCTCCGATGCAGCACCGACACTCACCTGGAGCACAGTCGGGGGCGTGGTCGTCCACGATCCCTGTGTGAGCACGACGCCACCCGTTGATGCGGCCGCGCTTCCCGCCTCAGCTGCGTTCGCCCGATTGGCCGACCTCGTCGGTGACGCTGTGTTTGTGCCGGGTCCGACCGTGAACTCTCAGATCGCGGTGCTTGCTTCGCTCGATGATGAAGAGAAGACCACCGCCCGAGTGGTGTTGGATCGTTCTGAGTCCATCGACGGTGTGGCGCTACCCATGGTGCTCGAACTCCTACCGCTCCGTGGCTACGACTCGGAATGTTCGGCCCTTGAGAAATCCCTGAAGCGCAGCGTTGCGCTCGCGGCGATGGAAAAGACGACAAAGGAATTGGCCGAGGAATCGTTCGACAAGACAGAAAGCGAAGAGTCTTTGTCGCCATCTTTGGTTCCGACGATGTCGGCGGCGAGCGCGTGGAGAATGGTGTTCAGAGACCTTTCCGACTCGATGACGCAGTCCTTTTCGGGTGTGCTGAGCGGTCTCGACCCGGAAGATCTCCACGCGTTCCGAGTTGCAGTACGCCGGCTGAGAACCATTCTTCAAGATGGCGCTGATGTTGTTGATTCGGAATCTCGCGATCGATTCCGACTCGACTACCACTGGCTGGGCGATATCACGACACCGACTCGTGATGCCGATGTGCATCTCGTGGAGTTCCCCGTTCTCGCGGCGGCGCTTCCAGAGGAACACCGAGACGAACTCGACTCGTTTACTGAACTACTGCGTCAACATCGTGCTGATTGTCATCAGCAGATGGTTGTCGAACTTCGATCGATCCGTCGTGCGGAGTTCGGAACGGCGTGGATGGCATTTCTTGAAGATGACGATGTGTGGACCGATTG
>JBAXGZ010000011.1:0-39562 GCA_037139155.1 Actinomycetes bacterium
CGGCCTATGGTGTCGAGGTCTTCGAGCGTCTCGCCCGCTGATCTCCACTGCTAAGTACGCAGGAAGGCGAAAGATGTTTTCCACCACCGCCCCCACTGATCCACTCGGCATTTCCGTCCTCGCCGACGCGGCCCGCTCCGCAGTGCAACAACTCGGCGGCGGTGCTGAGATCGCCTCGCTCATCGTGAGGCTCCTCGCCGATGACGCCCATGCTCGTTCCACCGCTACCGAGGCTCCTGGTCAACTCCAACTGTTTATCGAACCCCATGGCACCGAGATCATCTTGCGCCTCCACGACTTCGGTGAACCATTGAGCGGACCACCCTCGGTGGTTCTCTCGCTCGTCGACATCGGTTTAGCCACCGGCGCAATCGGCGGCACCGACGGTGCAGGCAACGTAAGCATCGTCCGCATCCCCTTCGACGACCACCATGAACTTATGGACCACTCCGAACTCGAGGTCCTTGCCGAGGACTGCCCTCATACCGATGCGCCAGTCACCATCCGCACGATCGACGCCGGCGACGCCGCTGCGCTCACCCGCTGCATCTACCGGTGCTACGGGTGGACCTACCCAGTCTCCGATCTCTACTACCACGAGCGCGTCGCGTCAGCTATCGCTTCGGGCAAACGCATGGGTGAGGTCGCGGTTGATGAACATGGCGAGGTCGTGGCGCACTGGGGCGCAGTGTTCGTCACTGAAGGTGTCGTCGAAACAGGCGGAACCGTCACTGACCCTCGGTTCCGTCGGCGCGGCCTCGCCGATCAACTCGGCGAGCGGCTCCTCGCACGCATCGAAGATGCCGGCGTGCACGGACGACTGCGCGAACCCGTTCTGACTCACCCGGCCACACAAAAGATCGCTCTTCGCGAAGGTGCCACCGTGGTCGGGATCCTGCTCAATGCGACTGAACCGATTCAACAGATCGGCATCACCGACGGCGTGCAAACACACCGACCGTCACTGTCGCAGATGTACAGCCCGCTTCTCCCGCTCGAACCAGCAACGATCTGGGTCCCCAGCGCGTATGAACCCATAGTGCGCCACGTGGTTGGCAACTCCACATGGCCGCGAGAGTTCGGCCATGTCCCCACCATCACCGACTTGCGCCCCAACTCGGCCATCAGTTCCTCCTACGACTCGTCGCTCCATAGTGGATCGGTCACCATCGATGCAATCGGCCTCGACCTCATCGACTCCATCGACGAGACCCTCGAGCAACTTCGCCGAGCCGGCGCCGAAGTGATCACTGTGTTCCTCCCTGCGAATGATCCCGCGCTGGCCGCCATCGGCGCCGGGCTCGATGAACTCGCCTTGGGCTACTGCTCATTTATCCCGGCCTATGGCCCGCTCGGTGACGCGCTCACCTTGCAGTGGTTGCGAGACCCTGACATCGACGTCTCCGACTGGACATTCGCCGATGAGCAAGTCGAAAACCTCGCCCGGCTCGTGGTCGATCAAGCACGGGAGGTCGGCTCCCGAGGGGTTCGTGAGCGACGTCGCCTCGCTCGCCGGCAGTCGCTGCTTGCCACACAACCCGACGTGACCTCAGAAGGCACAACATCCTCAGGCATCTGATCGAAGAATTCGAAGGTCGAAAGCGACCTTTCAGAGACTTCCGAAATGTTCAACCCATGGTTCGGAGATCGGTAGCGGAGTCGTCGCTCAAACTTTCTCATCCGGCCCAATTCTGCATACAACACCCAAGGACGCCACTCCTACTCGGAATCGTGGCTCACAGGGTTGGACGCACGCGCGTAGGTCAGATAGAAAAAGGTCACTTTCTGACTAAAGGATTTAGACAAATGGCACAAGCGAAGCCGAAATTGGGCCGGAAATATCTGGTCGCTGGCATCACCGGCGTGTTGAGCATCTTGGCGGTAACTCTTTTCTCTGTCTCCACCCTGGGTGCGACACCGTTGACACCGTTGACCGGATCGGGGGCCAACGTCGTTTGGCCATATGGCAGTGGGGGTCAATCGTCATCGAATGGAGCCTTCACATGCGGCACGACCGTACGAATGACGATGGCATCTGGTTTCGGAAATTCAGGCGTGTCTTTCGACCAGAACTGGTCCACCTCGACCGCCACCAATAACGCATTCACCGGTGGAATCAGTCCCAATAGCGCCGTTGCGATCCATGGCAACGCCGGCGGGGTCCTCGTAACGCTCAACTTCGGCATCGAGGTGACCAACCCCGTTCTCCTCATCAACTACATCGATCCCGGGGCATCAATGCTCTTTGCCTCGGGTTCCACCCTCAACCTCGTCGATTGGCATAGCGACAAGTCCGGGGCGGACCCAGTCATTACCGCCAACTCGATCGCCCTTGAAGCACTCACCGACAACGAGAATGAAGGTTGGGCGGTTCAGCTCGTCGGCACCTACGGACCGACGAGTGGATCTCTGACCTTCAATTACATCTCTACAAACGACTCCACTGCGGGATTCTCGGTGGCCCTCGCAAGTGGCACTGAGTGCCTCCCCCCTGCTCCTGCTCCTACTCCTGAGCCGGTCCCAGCACGTTTCACCGGCTGAACAACAACTCAAACGCAATGTGGGCTGTCGATGAGTCGACAGCCCACATTGCTGAAACACACGAACGAGGCAAGGGTCGGGTACTCCTGATCTGCGAAAGCGACTCGAACCAAGCGCTGGCAAATGACGTGCCATCGGCGTTGCGATCTTGGCCCACTGTTTTGACCCGCCCGTCGGTAGTTGCAGAACTGATTTCTCAGTCCCGAGCGAAAGGGTCGACAAGACTCTGCTGAATTGTTCGAAAAAATCCGGGTTGAGCCAGCAATTCGGCACTTGTGCCATCGGCACTGATTTGCCCAGCTTCGAGGACGACGATCCTCGAACAAGACTCAAGGGTGCTGAGGCGATGAGCAACGATCACCATCGTCATCGAACTACTCAGACGCGCGATCGTTTGCTGAAGGCCTCGCTCGGACACTGCATCGAGGGCACTGGTCGGCTCATCGAGAACCAGCACCTGCGGCAAACCAGCTAACGCTCGAGCCAACGCGATGCGCTGCACTTGGCCACCGGAAAGACCAATTCCCCGCGCGCCCATCAGCGTTTCGTAACCCTCAGGCAGGGCCATGATTTCGTCGTGGATATGGGCGGCTTTCGCCGCGACGCGCACGGCCTCGTCGTCGATATCGGTTCTCAGAAGACGGATGTTCTCGGCGATCGACGCCTCAATCATGCGCGGATCCTGCGGCACATAGGCGATCGTCCTCGCTCGGGCCGCCGATTCGAAATGAACCATCGGAACTTCGTCCACGAGGATTTCGCCGTCGGTCGGAGCGCGCAAGCCAACGAGAAGTTGAGCCAGAGTCGACTTTCCGGCTCCGGATGGACCAACCAATCCGACGACTTCGCCATGTTCAATCGCCAAGGAAATTCCCCGAAGCACCGTGTCGCCCGGGTTATAGGAGTACGACACGGCTCGGGCCGAGACCGAGGTCACAATCGGGAGTTCGATATTCCCGATATCCAACTGGTGCAGCCGAAGATCATCAAGAAGACCAGTGGCGATGTCCACTCTCGGTTCGAGTGCATGGAACTGCTGACGACAGAACTGCAATGTTCTCCCTAAAGCAAGCACGCGCACCATGATCAGTGCGGCTGCTCCTGTACCAGTGATGAGGTCACCGCTCGTCAACTGCAGCACCGCAAAACCGCAGACGAGAATGAGCAGGCCCACGTCAAACCACACTGCACTACCAAGCGCGGTCATGAAACGGGACCTGCGGATTTTGTCCCCCGCCTCATTCGCTTGAGAGTCCATGGCGGCACTTATGGCTGCCTCGGTACCGGCGAGACGGTACTCACGCGAGTTCTCGGTGTAGTCGCTCAGGCTCTCGCTGAGGTGCAGTAGAGACCTGATCGCTACCTCTCCGCGCTGCTTCGTCCATGTACCAATGGGCGCGATGACGAATTGAGCAATTCCCATGAGTCCAACCACCACCACGGTGGCGACCGGGTTAACAATTGCGCTAACGGTCAGCAGCACCGCGATCACGCTGACCGAGGAAACGAACGCGGTGAAGACATCGGCGGTCTGGGCCACATCAAACGCGAGCGAACCCACCATCTGCTGCATCTGAGCCCGGCCAGTCTTTTGCTGCCGCTCGTAGGTTGCGAGACTGAATGCACCAAGGAGATCCGTACCGAATCGCGTGAGGACCTTCGAGTGGACATGCGCAGCAAGCCACTGGTTGAGAAGGTCAACGGCCAGAACCAGGAGGGCAGCGATGACGGCGAGGAGCACCAACGATCTTGACGATGTCGGCAACCACGACATCGGTGGTCGGGACCACTGCTCGCCCACTGACTCAGCCACAGCCCCGACCAAAAACAGAATGACTGACGCTTCGAGTAGGCCATTGACAATGCTCAAGACGACGAGTCCCGCAATTCTGCGCCGAGGTCGGTCGAGAAACCGCTTAATGGCGTTCCACGAGGTTTTCATCCGATGCTCAGGTCCTTACAGAGCCTTCAGTTGTGCCGAACCACTCGGCAATGGATGCCGCTACGCCTTCCGAGAGTGGAGTGTGAAGCATAGTGAAGTGGTCTCCGGTTTCGATGACGATTGTCATTTTGTCGGCACAAGCCTTCCAACGGTCAAGATCTGAGAGAGGTGTTCCTGGGGAAGCCGGTGGCCAGACATTCAGTCCGGGGCGAGCCAAAGAAGGATTTTTCTAGACGTCCTAACCTGCGTTGCCCGAAACAAGTGGGTGAGATCTCGATAGTCGATGCGCCGATTGCCGAGCGTCTTGCGGGTATTTCCTTCAACCCTAAGGTAGTCGCAGCTCGATCCCGCGCATAGCTCTAGCGGAGAGCAAAACCCTCGTAATCAGCAGCCGCGAGTTCACGCGCGCGTTCCATGAAGCGATCAAGGCCACCAAGGTAAATCGGGAGAACGCGAGCCTTGCCTTCGATGTTGCCGCCGTTGTACCAGGAGTTGCATGACGGAGCAGTGAACATCGAACCCACCGCAGCGGCTTCAACCTCGGCACACCACTGTTCCTGAGCATCGGGTTCGACCTCGACATGTGTGTTTCCGTTTGCCGCCAAGTAGTCGAGAAAGTCCGCGATCCAACCCACCTGCAATTCGATATGCGGCGGATAGGTGGCGAGCACACCGACGCTGCCGGGACCGATGATCATGAACAGGTTGGGATAATCAGCCACGGCGAAACCCATGAATGCTCGCGGGCCGTCGGCCCAGTCATCGCGAAGTAAATGTCCATCATTCCCCCGGATGTCGATACGCGTGAGCGCTCCAGACACTGCATCAAAACCAGTAGCAAGAATCAGCACATCGAGTTCCTGCAAACCCGAGGCGGTGACGACCCCTTCGGGTACGACCTCCAGCACAGGGTTCTTGCGAAGATCGACGAGCGTGACGTTGTCGCGATTGAACGTCTCGAAGTATCCGTTATCGAGCACCGGGCGCTTGCACCCGATCGGATAGTCCTTGGGACAAAGGGAATCGGCCACGTCAGGATCGCTGACCGTACGCCGCACCATTTCACGGAACAACTCCACCGCCATCTCGTTGGCGTCGAGGTCCTTTGCCGCGTCACCCCATATGCGCGCCGCACTAAAACCGTGTTCGGCTAGTGCGGCTTCGCGCTCCTCGGGCGTGCTCTCGAGGATGCGCTTGTCGGGATCAGCAATCGTGAAGATCACCGCACCAGTTGTGTTCGCCGTCGCAAGAGGCGAGGCATATTGCTGGGCTCGCAACTCGCGGTAGCGGGCTTTGATGCCGCTCTGCTCCTCGTCAGTCAGAGGCCTGTTCTGCGAAGGCCACGTGAACGCAGCCGTACGCTGAAAGACAGTGAGATGACCAGCAATCTTCGCGAGTTCGGGGATCGCTTGAACGCCCGATGAGCCGTTGCCCACGATCCCGACGCGTCGACCCTCGAGTGCGACTCCTTCTTTGGGCCACAAACTCGTTTGCACGATTTCGCCGGCAAAAGTGTCGAGTCCCGGCCAATCCGGGCGATGAGGAGCCGACAATCCCCCAGTACCCATGACACAAAATCGCGAACGCAACTGCTCGCCGGTTTCGGTATCAATGATCCATGTGTCAGTCAGTGCATCGAAGGTCATTGCGGCAACACCCGTTTCGAGGCGGATGTCTCGACGCAGGTCATAGCGGTCGGCAATGTGATTGAGGTAACGCTCGATCTCGGGCTGAGCGGCGAAATGCTCGCTCCACTCCCACTCTTGTTCGAGTTCCGGATCGAACCCGAACGAATACTCAAGGCTCGGAATATCGCATCGCGCTCCGGGATAGCGGTTCCAGAACCACGTACCACCCACTCCTGCCGCTCGGTCAAGGACGATCACCCGAAAGCCACGCTCTCGCAGCACTTTGAGGGCGTAGAGGCCCGACATGCCTGCCCCCACCACCACGACGTCCGCGTCCAACGCGATGTCGGTGTTTCCCATCGTCATTCCCCCTGAATCCTTCGAAGGCTGATGATCTTCGCACTCTTGTTGTGGATCGCGCGCATGCGACCTCACCGGCCTCGTAAATGTCCGAAGCGAAAGAGACGCGGACTCATTTCCCTTTCGACCACGCGCTGAAACTGGCCACCGAACCGGCGCGGGGACGCTCCAGCCAAGGCCACGGGTGAACCTCGGCCAGATCCAGCGAATCTGCTCGGCGTCGCCAACCCGGAACTGGAGAAAAGGTGGCGGCGAGCGGTCGGTCTGCGAGTACTTGCACTGGGTCGCCCAAATGAATCTCAAGAGGCCGATCATCGCCGAGTTCGGCCAGACGATCGGTCAAGAACACCAAGCGTTTGGATGAAAGTTGAAGGGACCGAAGCAGCCGCAGATCGAAAACGAAGACCGCCGGAAGATCCGGATGAGCTGCCAACGCTGGATCGTTATCGCCCAACGATTCGGCGGTCACCCACACGGCGTCGGGTGTTGCACGGACGTCGACATCGACCGGTCCTGCGGTCTGCTCCGGATCGGGATCGCGGCGCAGTCTCGGATCGACATGGACCTCATCGAAAGGAGGATCGTCCGGCCAGTCCCGAATCGGGCACGCGTCCCGATGCGTGCACGTGCCACAAAGTCCCGGCGCCCGTCGACGCACCTGCGATTGGGAGAACCCATAGGCCTTTGCCGTTCCCGAACCAATCGTCCATTGCCAACCGAGTCGATTCGCAGCCCGGGACCCATCGAGTAGGTGGGCGAAGAAATGATCCTCCCCAGCGCGCCAATCAGCTCCATGACGCACCGACCATTGCGAGGCGAGCCACATGCGCGTCTGGTTGACCAACCATCCATCGCGTTCAAGTTCCTCGAGGTTTACATCGATGCAGCGCATCGATCGATCCCAGGGATCGACTCCCGCGCCTGGTTCCGAAAATGGGGATCGGCGCAACGGTTCACTCGTTGCATAGCCGAGTCGCGCGTAGACATGACGCGCGTACTCCTGCCAACGGAGTTCGTCACGAAACTTCCGCAGGTCTGCGGCTGGCCCGTCGACTGTCGAGTACACCCTTGGAAGTGAGAGCAGTCCATGGCGGATCCATGGCGATAACCCCGAAGCACCTCGGCTCGACTGCGGCAGCACTTCATTGCGACGATCGGCGTAGCCGGTGAGATCAAACGACTCAAGCGCAGCATCGGCAGCAGCCTGCGTGCCGATGAACCGATCGGACCGGCACACATCGTCGCGACACAGGTGCGCAAGATATTCGTTCACCCAACGCACTTCATTCCCGGGTTCAGGTGTTGAAAGTTGGGTGCCAGCCACCTCAACGAAGTTACAGAGTGCGGAACTTGACCCGATGATCGGAGCAGCGAGAGTTACTCAAGACGGCTCTCCGCCAGCACCGCTTCAAGCTCAGCGCCAAGTTGCTCCGAGTATCCCCCAGCGCCTCGCCATAGGACCTGACCCGTTCGATCGACACAGAACACAGCGATGGTCGTCCGATCGTCAATGGCCAGCGGCCCGGTCACCCGATCCAAATCGCCATAGATCGTGAATGTCCGCTGCAAAATCACCGGCTCGCGAATAGCGGCAGCCATCCCTCCGTCGATGAACCTGCGGACCGGAGCCCAGATGCGACCGATAGTGGGAAGTTCATAGAAACGAAGACCGGAATCGGAGGCAGCCTGCTGCTCAAACCATGGCACCCAGGAATCAACAAGTGTTTGGTGGTTACGGAGAAATGCGACCACCACGATGTTCCGATCACCACTGAATGCAGCGGGAAGATCGACGTCGAGACCTTCGAGATTGCGAGCGCGGAGAGAGGGAAAGGCGCCAATGATTGTCATGGCCTGAGCCTACGGACAACGTTCCCCGTCGCCCCTGACAAACGACCTCAGCGAGTTAGAGAAGCGTTCCTATGCCGACTCCTCTCCTTTCTCTGACGGTCACCCGGCCCCCGTTCTGCCGGCAGACTGACACTCATGATCGATCCAACCATCAAACGTTCACTCGGGCAGATGATCAAGGGCGTGCAAGTGGTCGCTGCCAGCCACGGCGGTCTCACTCGCGCGTACACCTCCCATTGGGTCACTCAGGTGTCATTCGCCGAACCAGTCGTGATGGCGTCCATCTCACCGAAACACGACACATGGCCGCTTATCGACGCGAGTGGAAGATTCACTGTGTCTCTTCTTGCCGCCGATCAGATCTCCGAAGCTCAGTACTTCAGTTATCCCGGTCGTCGGTTTCACCACATCGCCACCGAATATCTCGATGAAAACGATGGTCACCCCGTGGTTCCAGGATGCTTGGCGTGGTTCACCTGTGAGACGTTCGAACGCATGACGATGATCGACCACGAACTGATCTTCGGACGCATCATTGCCAACGGAAACGGTCGACTTGGGGAACCTCCGTTGCTGTATTCGAGTCGTCACGGTTGGCGAATCACCGGCGACAAAGCGCGCGAGTCCGGAGTTTCCGTCCGTGACCAGCTCCTCGAACGCGTACGAGATGCCGGCTTTGCCACCGGCACCGAGGTAGACAACGACAGCGAGTAAGTCCACGTTCGAACTGCTCGCGACTGAACCGTTTCAGCCAGCGATGCCAAGCGCCGCGATGATCGCGTTGGCGGCCGCACCACCAGACAATGCCGCGCCTTCGACTTTGGCGCCCCCGAAGGCGTCGCCTGCACAGACAAGCGGTGGAATTCCAGCAAGTAACAAGTGTCGCTCAGGATGTTCGACAGAGGGACGGGCATAACGCCAACGCTGGATCTGCACGGAGCTCTTGATGACCGGGGACTCGAGTTGTGCCGCTGCAACGAGCGCGTCGGAAATTGACTCGTCGTCGGCGTCCCAGTTGTCACGACTGAACTCCGCCGTGGCATGGATCGTCACTGCTGGCACTGCCGAAATCCCTTTGAGGTAATTGTCGGCCATCCAATCGATCGGGCCCTCTTCGGGATCGACTGCACCCGGATCGGGAAGACCCGATGGTCCGTCGAGGACCGCCATGAACGCGAGGCAAGGGTCATAGGCAATCGCTAGAAGCGCAGCTTCGTCCTCCGTTGCTAACGCAACTCCACCGCTCGCAAGAAGCGCAAGCGATTGGGGCACCGGAGCAGTAGCGATGACTGCGTCCGCAACGATTGCGGTGCCGTCTTCCATGTTCACGTGCCAGACATCATTCTCGGTAATTACCGACTTCACGAGCGATGAGGTTCGAACATCAATTCCGGTCGCCAACTGTTTGGCAACGGCATTCATCGAGACCACGCCGCGATAGCGCGGGTGACCATCGGAATCATGCGCGCCGGTCGGACCGATTCGCCCCTGAAACCACTCCGTCGCCACACCCGCTTCGGCGAGCTGCGCCATGAATTCAGCAAATTCCGCAGTATGAGTGGTCATGAACTGCGCACCGTGATCAAGCGTTGCGTCCCCGATTCTTCGGGTAGCGAGTCGACCCCCCACGCCGCGTCCCTTGTCAACAACGACAACATTGCACTTCGACTGCAGTTGATGGGCGGCAGTAAGACCAGCCATCCCCGCACCAATGATGACGACGTTTGGTCGACTCATGACGATTTCTTTGCCATCGCGCAACCGTAGGCCGGGCGGTGAATGTCAGGAGAAGCCGAAGGTCAAAGACCGCGATTGGTTTCCGCGAGGCCGAGTTTGACCTGGGCCGAGTCGATGTAGGTCTTTTCGCTAATGAACGCGTGCTGGGTTCCGGTGTACAAGTCGCGGAAGGCCCGCTCGAGGCGACTGCCCTCACGGATCGCAGTGGTTCCCGCGGCCAGATGTGCCCACTGCGCGACTTCGCGACACGCTTCGGTGGCGTAGGTCGCAGCAATACGCATATCGGCACGCGTATCGACAGTGAGTTCACCTCCAGCAGCAACAACCGCTTCAGCATCCGTGTAGGTGTCGACGACAAGTCGTCGAGCAGCGCGCCACATTCCGAGGTGATGGGCATATCCGCGTTGGAAGGTTGTCTTGTGCACAAGCGTCTCCATGTCGCCCATGCGCGCCTTCACCTTCGCAAGTTCCGCAACATCATCAAGCATGCTCTTGGCCACACCAAGGGCCCAAGCAGCATGACCTGCTGCAGTGATCGCCATGAGACCCATCTTGAAGGTTGGCGAACTTCCACGCTTTGGCGTGCGCTCGAAGAGCTCGAAAACACGGTCGTTCGAAACAAACAGATCAGTGACGTTGTAGTCGTAGGAACCTGTTCCCTTGAGTCCCTGGACGAACCAACCGTCGGTGAAGTTGATGTCGTCACGGTGAATCACTGCTGCCATGAGCATGATTTCGCCGTTGACATCAAACATGAAATTGCCGTCATCAATGGGAAGAAAACCAGCACACACAAACTCCGAATGCCCAGTGCCCGATCCGAAGTTCCATGAACCACTGATTCGGTAGCCGCCATCGACTTTTTGTCCCTGTCCATTTGGAGCGAACTGACCACCCATGGTGACGCGATCAGAACTGCCAAAGGTTTCGGAAAATCCCAAGTCGGGGAGGTACGCGGCAACCGCAGCGGCCGACGGCAGATTCGCAATACCGATCCAACCGAACGAACCATCGAGTTCAGCCATCGCCTGCCATGTGTCGATCATGTCGGCGAAAGAAGGCTCTGAGCCACCAGCCTCGGCGGGGTTCAGATACGACATCAGCCCGCTTTCCCACATGGCATCGACCACGGCGGGAGTCATCGTGCGATTGCGCTCGCAGGCTCCTGCTTCGGCGACCACGAGGTCAGCCATTGATTCCACGAGTTCGGTTCCGGTGATCGTGAGTGTCATGTCACCAGTCTGTGCCAACCAGTACGGGGTGTCCAACCATCAAGGCCGGAGAACGGTGTCTCGTCCGAGAGGACTAGCTGAGGAAAATGGGATTCGTCGGAGAGGACGAACTCTCGTTCAGTTCCGCCAGACCAACCATGGTTCGTCAACTTGGGAAGTGGAACTGTTAGGCCGACAGCGACGACGGCCCAACAGTTCCAACTACTCCAGTCGAATTCAGGCTCTTGTTACCAGCGCGCCCGGGAAGTCACCGGCAGCACGGAATTCGTCGAGAAGAGCGTGGTAGTCGAGCAGACTCCCGGCATAGACGAGACCCTTCGCTGCCTTCTCGTCGGGTTCAGACATCTCGTTGTTGAAATAGCCCGGGGTGCAGGTCGCCACGTACTCCGCGCCACCACCGATAGCGCCGTAGAGAACCATCAGCCATCCCTCTTCGGCTTCCGGTGTCGCTTCGATCGTCACGATGCCTTGCTGTTCGCAGGCATTGATGAGTTCGGCGACGTGTCGCGCAGAACGACCGAGGAAATGAACAAAATTGGTACCGAATCCGGCTTGCACGAGGCTGATCACCATCATGTTCGGGAAACCACCCGACAAAACGCCATGCAGCGTGTGCGCACCACTGGACCACGATTGGTTAAGAGACACGCCGTCGCGTCCTACCGGATCGAAGCCAACGCGGGCATCGAGATCGGTATTGACCTCAAATCCTGAGGCGAATATGAGGCAATCGACGGGGTACTCGACGCCGCCGACAACTACTCCGGTCTCGGTGACGCGCTCGATCCCCTTGCCCTCAGTGTCGACAAGGTGCACGTTGGGACGATTAAACGACGGCAGATAGTCGTCATGGAAACAGACTCGCTTGCAGTTCTTGCCGTAGTACGCCTTGAGCCTTGCAGCGGTCTCGGGATCCTCGACGATGGAATCAACACGACGGCGGAGTTTCTCCATCGTTTTGAAATCGCTGAGTTCCATGTCGGCCCAGTCCTCGGGGGACTCCGGTGCGGCTTGGGTGTTGCGCCACATGACGTCAGTCCAGCCATCGTTCACGAGATCGACGTCAGGCTGCGAGCCGGTAACCGCTTGTGTGAAGTTCACAATGCGTTCCTGCTGCCAACCCGGCTTGAGACCCTTAAACCATGCCTCGTCGGTGGGTCCGTTCCCACGAACACCCACCGCACTCGGCGTGCGCTGGAAGACGAACAAATCTCCCGCCGCCTCTGCGAGCTTTGGAACAGCCTGCACCGCAGTTGCCCCGGTACCGATGATACCGACGCGCTTGTCGCCCAGTTTGTCCATGAACTCGCGTGGACCGCCACCGGTGTAGTCGTAATCCCAGCGACTGGTGTGGAACATGCGTCCCTTGAAGTTCTCGATGCCAGGGATTCCGGGAACCTTTGGCTTATGAAGGATTCCTCCAGCGATGACGATGTATTTCGTCGTGAGCTTGTCACCGCGTGACGTCGTGACATTCCAACGATTCGAACTGTCATCCCATACCGCGCCGTTGATGATTGTCTGGAACAGGGCATGGTCGTACAGATTGAACGTGCGGCCGAGCAATTGGCAGTACTCGAAAATTTCCGGGGCACTCGCATAACGCTCGGTGGGCATGTAGCCCGTTTCCTCGAGAAGCGGAAGATAGGTGAAGGACTCGACATCGCACATGCATCCGGGATAGCGATTCCAGTACCAAGTTCCTCCGAAGTCGCCACCCTTCTCGACGATGCGGAAATCACTGATACCCAAACGCTGAAGATCAACTCCGGTGAGCATGCCGGCGAAGCCGCCGCCAACGATCACAACATCGGTCTCTTCGACAATCGCATCGCGAGTGAAGTTGGGATCGGCGTAGGGATCCTGATCGAGTTCCTCGAACTGCTCTTTCAGGCCTGAGAACTGCTTGAGACCGTCGGTTCGCAGACGCTTGAGCTGTTCCTCCTGATACTTGGCTCGGAGTTCCTCGATGGAAACCTCAATTCCCTCATTCTGCTCTGCCATGTGCTCCCCCTCATGCTGGAGATGGTCTGGAACCGTCCATCTCGAAGAGACAGATTGTGTCAGAGCGGCCTGCCCACTGCACGATGTCGTCGAATCGAAACCTGCGCTGGACCCGGGCGACCCGGGCACTCGCCTGCCTACACCCGACCCCAGAGCGTTTCGTCAGGGTTCGTGATCACGGATCGAAAGGTGAGATTGATCCGCTCACCAACTGGCTTCTTCGTCTTGGGAACTCGGTGCCGCCAGAGCGACTGTGTTGTCCCACGCATGATCAAGAGGTCACCGTGGTGGAGTTCAAGTTCGATCTTCACCGAATGGTCGTCCACTCTTCGCAGATCGAACCGACGAGTGGCCCCGAGGCTCAGTGAGCCGATGATCGGCATCGGTCCGAACTCCTTCTCGTCGTCAGCGTGCCAGTCAACCCCGTCATTACCGTCCCGATAGAGGTTGCAGAGAACAGAATTGAACGTGGTTTCGGCATGAGCAGCAACAAGGTCCCGAAGTTGAGCCACTTCCTCGATCCAGGGATCGGGATCATGATGAATTCCGGAATAGGTGTAGTCGAGTCCGTCATCGGCAATCCACGCCTCAAGGCGCGGAACGGGAATCACCTGTCCGAACATTCGAAGGTGATCCTGACGCCATGCCACCCGTGTACGCAGCGCGTGAAAGGCAACATCGGCGGCGGCCAGGCCAACAGCACATCGAACCAAGGTGACATCGAGTCCGGGACCGGAGGGTTGTTCTTCGAAGAGCGCAGGTTGGCCAGTCATAGAACTCCCTCCTTTCGATTTCCGGACGACCACCGACGATAGAGGTACCTCGCGGTGAATCGTCAACGGGAAGTACGGTGAATCCATGACTTTCCCCAATCAGCCCCCCGAGGGCGACTGGTGTGGCACGCAGTTCCTGAGGTTCGAGCGTGAAGGGTCGATCGCTGTTCTGACTGTCGATCGTCCTCATCGACGAAACGCGATGACTCCCGCGATGTATTTCGGCGTCCGCTACGCGGTGGATCGGGTGGCGCAATCGGATGATCTTGCCGCACTCGTTATCACCGGCACCGACGATGTCTTCATTCCCGGTGGCGATCTCGGTGGCGATCAGGAGGACGGTTGGGCTGATCTGGCCCGTCTGCTCCACATGGACAATGTTCCCTTCGACGCCATTCGGAACGCATCGAAACCAGTTGTTTCTGCCGTGAACGGCATCTGTCAGGGAGGCGGGCTTGTCATCGCCATGCTCTCCGATGTCTCGGTCGCATCAATGAACGCAACATTCCGCGCCCCCGAACTTCTACGTGGAATCGCCGACACGAGTTACGCCGCGATCCTCCCGGGACAAATCGGAATTCCGCGGGCACGAGACATGCTCCTGACCGGTCGGGTCGTTGATGCTGCGACGGCGGAATCATGGGGACTCATTACCCGAGCGGTGACACCGGGCAGCGAACGCGCCGAAGCAATAGAGATCGCCAAGCAGATCTCTCGCGGTGCTCCGAACGCGCGCAACATCGTGAAACGGGAAATCAATCGCCAATACGAAACCTACGACCGAATGTCGATGACCGAATCGCTCTATGGAGCAGAAGCACTCGAGGGTTTCAACGCCTTCAAGGAACGACGCAATCCCTCTTGGGTTCCCGATGACCTTCGCACCGAAGGTCGCCTCTGATCCCACGCGGGGTCCTTGGGTCTGATGCGCGCAACTCTCGGCGAGGTCGAAAACGCTCTGGTCGAATTGGCGCGTTCAGTCGCTGTCGATACCGGTGTTGTTACGATCGAGGATCTTCCGCCTGAGTGCGACGCAGACGCAGCGTGGAATGCACTCGAGACAAGCGGGCTATTGAATCTCCGCAACGACGGCGGAACGGTTCTCGACCTCGTTCTCTGCGCGGAGCAATTCGCGGCAACTCTCAGTGCCACTCCATTCATCGGTGCAGCGCTCGCCCGTGAGCTCATTGGTGCCTCGACCGAACGCACCGTGGTCAGTCTGGACGGCACAATTGCTCCCGATGCCCTCGGAGCCCAAAGCATTGTGTTTGTACGCGCCGGTCATGCGCATCTGGCCGTCGCTGGGGAGAAACTCGAAACTGCCGACCGGTCTCGAGTCACCATTCGCACGTCACCCACTGACGTCACATCGATCGCCAGTGTCGATGAGGAGCATTTCCTTTCCATTGTCCGAGTGGTCCTCAGTGCAGATCTGGTTGGCAATGGCATGGCCGCCGTACTCGACGCCGTCGAGTACGTAAAAGTTCGAGAGCAGTTCGGCACGAGGATCGGCGCCTTTCAGGCGGTACAGCATCTTCTTGCCGACGCGTGGGTTGACCTCATCGCCGCCCGGAATGCCGTTCGCTCCGCAGCATGGAGGCTCGAGCACCGCACACACGATGCAGCATCGAGTGCCGCCCGCGCCGCATACGTTGCGGCCGAAGCCGGAGTCATCGCGTGCGAATCAGCGACACAGGCCCTCGGGGGTATCGGACACACCTGGGAACATCTGATATCTGTTCGGCTACGACGAGCGATCGTGAGCCGTTCGCTCCTACCCGCCTCCCCCGATCGCCTGCTCGCGGCAGCACTTTCAACGGCGCCAACTGGAGATGCCGAGAGTGATCGATTTGATCTGCGTGACGACGAACTCGAAGGTCCATTCCGAGCCCGCCTCCGTGCGTGGCTGGAAACCGATCCATCGACGACGACGTGGCATCGCGATCTTGCCGCCGCCGGATTCGTCGGCGTTTCGATGCCCTCCGATGCTGGAGGTGCGGGTTTACCGGTCACGTGCGAGGCAATCGTGTCCGAGGAACTCGGGAACCAGGGCTTCCCTCCACCACCGGCCATCGCTCACCTCGCTCACGCCCTTGCCGAATTCGGCACTCACGAACAACGCGAGGTCCATCTCTCACGCATGTTGGACGGATCAGTTCGTTGGTGCCAAGGATTCAGTGAGCCCGAAGCGGGATCGGACCTCGCTGCACTTCGCACGCGTGCGGTAGTGAACGACGAGTCCTTCATCGTGAACGGTCGAAAGATCTGGACCAGCGAGGCGGCCCAGTCGGACTGGATCCTCCTTTTGTGTCGAACCGGTGATCATCCCCACCGCGGACTCTCTGTTCTGCTGTTGCCACTCACAACTCCGGGAGTCGCTGTTTCGAAGATCGTGACGGCGTGGGATTCGGATGAATTCGCCGAAGTGTCGTTCACCGATGTGCGCGTACCCCGATCATCTCTTCTCGGTGCGGAGGGTCAAGGGTGGGAGATTGCTATGTCACTCCTCGCAATCGAGCGCGGACCGGCAGACATTGGTTGGATCTCCCGATTTCGTCGCACCGCTCAGAAACTGCTTGAAGAAGCCCGCACCTCACAACTTCCTGCGATTCAGCGCACCGCAGCTTGGATCGAAGCTCTCGATGCGACGGTCGCTGTCACTCTCACTCAACGAAGAGAGGGAACTTTCGATCCAACAGATGGCTCCGTCGACAAGTTGCTCATGACAAAAGTTGATCAACTTCTCCACGAGGCAGCGCTGCACGCGAACCCCACCTCACTTCGTGAACCGACGAGTGTCGAACTCGAGCGATATCTCTGGGCAAGGGCGGCTGGAGTGTTCGGCGGAACGAGTCAGATCCAGCGAAACATCGTTGCGCAGAGAGTTCTCGGACTTCCACGCGGCTGAGACTCAGTCGCCCACCAGAACGCGTTCAACTGTTTCACGGACCTTGTCTTTCTGGATCTTGCCCATCGGATTCCGTTCAATCGATTCGATGATGATGATTTGTTCCGGGCACTTGTACTTCGCCAGTCCAAGAGCCACACAATGCTCACCCAGCATCGGGACATCGATTGTCGCTCCAGGAGCCAGCACGATGGCTGCGCACACACGTTCACCGGTACGCGAATCAGGAAGTCCGATCACTGCAACATCAGCCACCGAAGGATGGAAGAGCACGGCCTCTTCAACTTCGGTTGCCGAAATGTTTTCGGCGTTCCGGATAACGACATCTTTCAAACGACCAACGATACGAATCCGGTCGTCAGAAGAAATCTCGGCGAGGTCGCCTGTTCGAAACCATCCATCTGTAGTGAACGCGTCGGCGTTTAACGATTCATCGACATATCCGAGGAAACACTGGGTGCCGCGCAATTGGAGTTCGCCATCGATAACGCGTGCTTCGACTCCCGGACCAGCCGGACCGACATCGCGACCAACGTCCGGACCGTCGAACCATTCACACGTGCAATTGGGAAATTCAGTAAGTCCATACGCACCGACGACACCGCTCACACCAAAGGTGTCGATGAGTTCCTGGTTGACCTCGCCGGGAATGGGGGCTCCACCGCCAACACACCCGCGTACGTTGGGAAAGAGCGTGCCACTTTCGGCACGGTGTTCAGCATCAAGGAAAGCCCGAAAAAACGGGACCGCCGAACCCAGCATCGTTGGTTGATGCGTGGCCATGCGGTCGGCCGTCGTCGCCGGGTCGAATGCGTCGAACAAAACGAGACTCACGCCGGTGTTGAGCGAGGTCACCAACATTGCGATGCCACCGATGTGCGTGAATGGCCACGCGATCGGGTAGACGTCATTGGGGCCGAAGCCGAGTCGCTCGGAAAGCGATGCAGCCGATGCCATCGCCGAGCGGTCGGTGTGGCGCACACCCTTAGGAGCAGCGGTCGTACCCGATGAGAAGTAGATCCAACGACAATCGTCATTGGTGGTCGGTGGGTCAGGAAGTTGCAGAGGATCACCCATCGGCAAGCGCAGGGGCGACGACGCATTAACTGGCTGTTCGTAGTCGGCCGACCACGAGCGCAGACCGAGTTCCTGCGCCATCGTTTCGTGATCGAATCCCCGCCAGCGCTTCGGAACGAGGAGGAGATCGGTACCGATCTGCCCGGAGATGTGTCCAACCTCTGCGTTACGCAACATCGGAATAATCGGATTCTGCACGGCGCCGAGTCGGGCGCACGCGCCAAGCATCACGACCGACTCCAACGTCGTCGGTAACTGCCATGACACCACCGAACCGGGACCGATGCCAAGGTCGAACAGTCCAGCGGCAACCGATTCCGCGGCCGACCGAAATTGCGAGGTCGTGAGACCCCTGCCGAAGTCGTCGACGGCCACGACACGATTCGGATGCGCTGCGGCTACCGAATCGATGAACTCCCAGAAGGTTCCAACCATGGTCTCAGCCTGCCACGTTGACTAGACGATCCGCCCAGTCCCTCGTTCTTGGACCCAATCCTGCCGCAACGAACGGAGTACCCGTTCTGCTGTCAGTTATCGACCGAACAAGGCGTGAAGCGAAGTGGAAAGAACGTCAGTCTTCGGCGAGGACAGCGTCGACGCGTTCGCCCGCGTCTTCCATCGTGGTATTCCACGACACTGCTAGTTCGGAGACGAGAATTCGACGAGCGCGGATCTGCATTGCCTTTTCGGCACTGGAAAGAGATGACTGGCGATCTCGAAGCGCAAGATTACGAACCACCTCGGCGCATTCGTAGATGTCGCCCGACTTCATCTTTTCCTGATGGTTCTTGAAACGACGAGACCAGTTGGTGGGAACACGGACATTGCGAACCGCAAGGACAGCGAGAACGTCCTCGACCTCTTCCTCGGAAATCGCCTGGCGCACGCCGAGATCCTCGGCCCGATCTTCCGGCACCGACACCTTGAGGTTGCCGCCGCGCCATGAGTCATCTCCAGCAGCCACGGACAACTCGAGGTACTTGACCTTCTTGCCATCGACGACACGGGTCGAGCGACCAGTGACCTCGGCAGTGCCGTGAGCGGGATAGATGACCTTGGAACCGACGGTGAACTTCATAACTGCCTTCCTGAAATCGAGCCTTAAGTATGGCCAATGATGCGGGGGTTCACATCATGGCCAACCCAACATCGGTCCTACACCGAGAATTGGGGTGGATCATTGGGTCCGCGACCGTCGGGATCGAGTCCTTCGATGGTGCGAAGCAGGCGAATGCGCTCGGCAAGCGGCGGATGGGTGTCCATCATTCGGCCGAATGCTCCTTGGAGACCCTCCTCGCCACCGCGCTCAAGAGGTGACTCGATCCAGAGGTGGGCGGTGGCGGCCGATGGGTGCCTAACGACAGTGGTATCGGCTTCGAGTTTCTCGAGTGCCGACCGGATCCCGGCGGGCTCTCGTGTGAGCTCGACCGCCGTCGCATCGGCCATGGACTCACGCTTTCGTGAGAGCGCGGCCCGGAGCAGCATGCCCGCGGGTACCGCAATCACATACAGCACGATTCCGATGATGAGCATCGCCCCGGCCGCATCGTTGCGTCGGCCACCGCTGAAAAACCCGACTCGGATCCCAACCTGAGCGATAACAGCAATCGCTCCCACCGCTAACACTGCAAGTGTCGTTACCGCGATGTCACGATTGAGGATGTGCGCTGTCTCATGAGCAATAACGCCGCGCAACTCGCGGGTCGACATCGTGGCCAATAAACCAGTGGTGACGGTGATGGCCGCATGTTTGGGATTGCGGCCGGTCGCAAACGCATTCGGTGCCGGATCATCGATCACGTAGACCGAAGGAACAGGAATGCCTGCTGCAATCGCCATCTGCTCAACGACATTGCGCAAGTCCGCAAACTCAGGCCCGTCGGCAGGTCGGGCTTTCGCCATCGTGAGGGCGGCACTGCCCGAAAAGAGCCAGGCGATCAGAAGATAGGCGGCAACCAGCGCAATGGTGAAGGCGAAAGCAATCGCATTGAATTGGAAGGAACTCTGACAGTCCTGCGAGATGCGACCGAATGAATCGCGAACCGGCATTGCGCATTTCTCGGAGGTGTACGCCCCGAACACGCCGATGATGACGTTCGTGACAATGAACAACAGGGCGAAGACCCCGGCGAGGATGACGAAACTCGCTCGACGATTGTTTCGCTTCGCATCAATGAAACTCGCTGCGTCACCCATCGTGAGAGCCGTTCATGCCTATCAACGCTGACTGAATCAGAACTGAACCTTGGGAACAGGACGATCAGTGTCGTCGGCCTCAAACAGTTCCCGATGTGGGAAGGTTCCGAACTTCGCCACCGCAACGCCGGGGAACGTATCGATCCGATTGTGATACCTCGTGACCGAGTCGTTGTAGAACTGCCGTGCGTAGGCGATTCGGTCTTCCGTCGCAGTGATCTCCGACTGCAGTTGACGGAAGTTCGCATCGGCCTTTAGGTCGGGGTACGCCTCGGCAAGAGCGAACAACTTTCCGAGAGCAGCGTTGATTGGTCCCTCGGCAGCTGCTGCCTCAGCAGGGGAGGTGGCCTGGATCGAAGCGCTTCTCGCCGCCACGACTGCCTCGAAGGTGCCCGACTCGTGCGCGGCATACCCCTTGACCGTCTCGACCAAATTGGGGATGAGATCAGCCCGTCGTTTGATCTGCACGTCGATCTGTGACCAACCGTTGTCCACCTGATTGCGAAGCCGGACAATGCCGTTGTAGGAGCCAACCACCACAACGATAAGTAGGACAACAATCACAACGACAATGACAAGAGCGAGCATCGGGAACTCCTTGGATGTTCCTAGACCACAGTCCAAGAAATGGCTGTGATGCTCACAGTGAATCACGCCAGCGCGCGATTCACTCCTCACCCCGCCCATCGGCAGTTGGGATGGCAGACATCCCAGCGGAATCCCGTTCGGCGGCCAGTTCCTCCGCCGCCCTGATCGACGCCTTCGTGATCGCTGCGGCATCCTCTTCGGCGACCACATCCTCGGTCGAACGACGCAACGACGGCCACGCGACTGCCGCAGTGATCAGACACGCGAGTCCACCGGTGATGTAGGTCGCTCGAGGATCGATGTGCTGACCAATCCAACCGATAAGTGGCCCACCGATCGGAGTCGTGCCGATGATCGCAGTGATGTAGAGCGCCATGACTCGTCCGCGAACAGCAACCGGAGAGGTCAATTGCAGCGTTGCCGAGTTCATCGTGATGAAGGCAACGCTTCCAGCGCCGACGAACAAAAGCGCCACCGCCATCGTCCAGAACGTCGGCATCACCGCGGCGACAAGCATCGACGCTCCGAGGAAAACCGAAGCGAGTCCCAGTCGGCGGTGCGTCGCTCGACCGAAACGGGCGATCAACAACCCACCAATAACCGAACCCACTCCCATAAGTGAGGACAACACGCCGTAACCGGCGGCTTCGCGCCCGAACGTGTACTTCGCGAACAACGGCAATGAGATCTGATTCTCATAGGCGAGGAGTCCGATCACGACCGTCATAAGCATTGGAGTGCGCAGTCGTGGATCGGCCCACACGACCTTCACTCCCTCGCGAATCTGCCCCTTCTCCTTCTTCACTGGAGCCTTAGGAACAAACTCCGAACGACGCATCATGAGTAGCGCAACGGTGATGGCCAAATAGCTTGCACCGTTCACCATGAACGGAACGGAGAGACCAACCGTTGCAATAAGCACACCGGCAAAGGCAGGTCCAAAAATACGCGCCACATTGTTCGTCGTGCTGCCGATTCCAACTGCGCTCGTGATGTCCTCGGGACCTACCAACTCGTAGACGAACGATGAGCGAATCGGCATATCAAAAGCATTTACTGTGCCGAATGCGGCAGCAAGAACGAAAAGACCCCACACGGCAATGGTGTCGGTTAGGACCATCACACCAAGCGTGATCGCGATAGTCGCAGCAAGGATTTGTGTGATTTGCAGCATGTGCCAGCGGCTGTGTCGATCAGCGAGGGTGCCGGCGAACGCGCCGAACAGAAGTGTCGGCGTGAATTGCGCTGCACTCACGAGTCCGAGCATTCCGCCACTTCCCGTGACCTTCAATACAAGCCAACCCATGGCGACGGTCTGCATCCACGTTCCCGACTGCGACAACCCCTGGCCCATGAGGTAGAGCCGGAAGTTGCGATGCCGAAGCGCGGCAAATCCACCTGGCTTTGGGCTCATTTGTTTGCCTGCTCAAGCAACTCGAGAAAGTGATCGATGGCCAGGAGATGTTCGCGTCGCCACAACGCGACGAAGTCCGATTCGTCAACGGAAGAGAGCGCTCCGAGCAACGGTGAGAACGTCTCCCGCTGATCATGAGCAAGAGATGTAAGTGAAAGTCCAACTCGGGTCCTCAATGCGAACTTCAACAGGAGTTCACTACGCACGTCTCTCGGCAACACCACCGGTTCTGCCAGCCAGGCCGCGTTCGCCTCCCGACCGCGAACGGTGACGTCAAGAAGGGTGCGGCTTCTCCCTCCCCCAGGAGCGGTTCCGACCTTGGCGATCAATCCATCGACCGCCAACTGGTCAAGGGCCCGATAGGTGAGTGGCCGACTCACCGACCAGATCCGACCGATCTCCCCGTCGGGGGCGAGTTCCGCCGAAAGGGCCCAGCCATGAGTCGGTCCTTCCGCTACCAGTGCCAAGCAGACCTTCTCGGCAAGAACTGGGTCGTTACGGGTCACAAGGCGATGGTACCGGTGAGGTCGTCAGGAGTTGATGAAAGTCATCAGGACCTGACTACTATGACCGGATGCGCCGGTCCTTATCAGTCAGAGTGCTGCGCATCGCCTTCGCCCTCATGTCGTTCCTAGGCCTTGTCGCCGCGACCGCAACGGCGTGCGGGTCATCGAACTCCTCGGAGGGCTCAAGCAACTCGGGGTCCCTCGCCGGTTCGCTCACGGTGTCGGCGGCTTCCTCGTTGCAGGGAGCCTTCAACGCGATGGCAGCGGCCTTCGAACAGGCCCACCCAGAGGTCGACGTCATGGTGAACTTCGGCGCGTCATCGACGCTTGCGCAGCAGATCATCGCCGGCGCTCCCGTCGACGTCTTCGCCTCCGCCGACGAAACGAACATGACAAAGGTGTCCAACGCAAGGTTGCTGAGCGGTACACCAACGATCTTCGCGACGAACTCACTGGAAATCATCGTGCGAAGAGGCAATCCGTCCAAGATCGCCGCGCTTTCCGATCTGTCCAAGTCAGGCGTCGTCTACATCACTTGCGCGCCTGACGTACCGATTGGAACATACGGCGCGCAGGTTCTTCAAAAGGCCGGAGTAACGCTCAGCCCCGCAAGCTTTGAGCCAGACGTGAAGGGAATCGTCGCGAAGGTCTCAGCCGGTGAAGCCGATGCTGGAATCGTGTATGCCACTGATGTGAGTGCCACGAAGGGTGCGGCCGAAGGCGTTGCCATTCCAGCGAACATCAACGTCGTCGCCAAGTATCCGATTGCGGCGATTTCCTCATCGAGCAATAACGCAGCAGCTCAGGCCTGGATCGCATTCGTCGCAGGCTCAGACGGCCAACAAATCCTCGCGCAGTTTGGATTCGGCGCGTCATGAACAATCAAGCGCGTGGGCGACGTCGATCGGCCGCACTGCGCCGCCCGCCGATCGCAATCCTCGTGATTGCGGCAATCGCCGTCGCATTTTTCGCGCTCCCGTTCCTTGGCCTGCTCTGGCGGGTTCCGTGGAGCGATGCATGGTCGCTCCTCACCACGCCGACCTCGTTGACCGCCTTGCGACTCTCGATCGAAACCTCACTTTGGGCGACGGCACTGTCGATCGTGTTCGGTGTTCCACTCGCTTGGGTGCTCGCTCGCCATGGATTCCCTGGTCGTCGAATTGTTCGCGCGCTGTGCCTCCTTTCTCTCGTCCTACCGCCTGTCGTTGGAGGTGTCGCGCTCTTCACCGCCTACGGACGTCGCGGACTTCTCGGTGATCCGCTCTTCGAAACATTCGGGATTCGTCTTCCTTTCAGCATGGCGGGAGTCGTTCTCGCCCAAACCTTCATCGCCATGCCATTCCTCGTCCTCACCGTCGAAGCCGCATTACGAGGTCTTGATCGCCGCCCAGAAGATGCAGCGCGAACTCTGGGCGCATCACGTTGGTACGCGTTCCGCCGCGTGACATTGCCGGCGATCCGTCCTGCCCTCATCGCCGGAGCAGTGCTGGCGTGGGCCCGTGCCCTCGGTGAATTCGGCGCGACCATCACCTTCGCCGGGAACTTCCCCGGGCGAACACAGACGATGCCACTCGCGGTCTACCTCGCACTTGAATCGAACCCCGGTCAGGCCCTTGTTCTCAGCGTTGTCATGATCGCCATCTCTTTCGGTGTTCTTCTCAGTCTCCGCGATCGGTGGCTCGGCGGAGCCGACAGCATCGGAGCCGACCGATGAGCATCGACGCCCACTTCACCATTCAGAGATCCAACTTCGAACTCCGAGTTGAAGTTGAGGTCGAGGAGGGAGAGGTACTGGCCGTCCTCGGCCCAAACGGTTCAGGAAAGTCCACCCTCCTGCAGGTACTCGCGGGGCTAGAGCCAATCGATGCAGGAACCATTTCACTCAATGGTGTCGTTGTCGACGACGCTGAGCGCGCAGTGTTTGTCATGCCCGAATTACGTCACGTCGGAGTGATGTTTCAGGACTGTTCGCTCTTTAACAATCTCTCGATCGTCGACAACATTGCTTTTGGACTGCGAGCGCGGGGAATGAGAAAAGCGATGGCGCGCCAGCGCGCCGAGGAATGGCTCGAACGTTTCTCGCTGGAATCATTCGGACGACGACATCCGTCCAGTCTCTCCGGAGGACAACTACAACGGGTCGCGCTCGCACGAGCACTGGCCACTGAACCCTCCGTCCTGCTTCTTGATGAACCAACATCCGCACTTGATGTCCGCGCCAAAGCCGAGATCCGTCGCGACCTCCTCCGGCTCCGGCGGGAACGACCAGTGACAACACTCCTCATCACTCACGACCCACTCGATGCATTCGCTCTTGCTGATCGCGTCGTCGTCCTCGAGGAAGGCCGCGTCGTGCAGAGCGGAGCCCTCGATGATGTTGCCGCGCATCCGCAGTCACGCCACATCGCTGACATGGTCGGCCTCTCACTCGTCCGGGGCGAGGTGGCCGAAGGCGTGCTCACCGACTCCTCTGGGGCGCAACTCATCGTTCCGGCCGATACCCCACCGGGACGTTCAGTCGCATCGATCCGTCCGGCCTCGGTCAGCCTCCACCGCACCCAACCAGAGGGCAGTGCCCGAAACAGTTGGCTGATGACGGTGGCCGATCTCGATCGCCATCCAGAACGAGTCCGAGCCCGGCTTACAGGCCCGGTTCCGCTTCTGGCCGAACTCACCCCCGCCGGTGCCGACTCGTTGGGTCTCGTCCTCGGCGACTCAATCTGGGCGTCAGTCAAAGCCAGCGAGGTCACCGTCTCCCCCGACCTGGCTCCGTAACCCTTCTGCGCCCCGGAGTTTGCTCCATACGGTGCTCTTGCCGGTATGGTTAGGAGACCGGTGTAAAGCGTGAAGAAGCGTTCATGCTCCGATCGGGCGGATGAAGAGGCTGATGGTCGAAGCAGCCCATGAGATCTCTTCGTCGCTCTGAGCCTCTCCATTTCGCTCAGGGCCGTATACGGCGCAGCGACCGTTTCCTCGTGGGCGAGGGGCGGAGTGTTGCGGAGCATGATCGGTGCCGACGGGGATAGGGCACCACGAGCGGATGCGCCAGCGGCCATCTGCACGAAACCACCAAGGACTTTTGTGCCTCTCGAAGAAGAGATCGAACTGATCGATACAACCGAAGAATCCGACGGGCGCTTCGACGCGCCGTCAACCGGCGCGTCGATCGCAGATTCGATCGACGTCACTAGTTCGCGTTTCGACACCCTTGTCGAAGCTGCCGCTTGGGGAGAGGCGAACCCTCAGGAACTCGCGCTCCTCGAGGCACATCGACCGGCATGGCAGCGAGTTCTTGTCGAACGACTGAACGACACCGATGACGCGCTCGAGAGAATCCAAACTCGCCGACAGCCCGATGACCAGCAGGTGATCGCCGATCTTGAGAACGAACAACGCATTCTCGAACTTGCACTTGATCGCCTGTTGGGAGTCGAACCTGAAGTTGATGAACTCGCACCCGGCGTCAACGCTCTGCAGCTTTCCTGGGTCACCGGAAGATTGGTCGCGTGGCTGGGCGGACCCGATGCACCAGCTACAACTGTCGAGCAACTCAGAACCTTCCTCGCCGCCACCGATGCTCCCGAAATGTGGGGTGGACGATCACCGGTGACACTTCCCAACGGGGAAAAGACCGTTGCGCTCGAGGCGAACACCAGCGATGTTCTTGGCTGGCTCCTTGCGCTTTCTTCCGATCCGCCCGAAGAGGCAATCGGCCCGTCGGCTCGATGGATGTCGATCGTCGCCGCATGGGCTGTTTCTCTGGCTGCTCGCGGTGCAATGGTTCCCACGCTCCGTCGTTCGCGAACCGGGCGCCGCAATCAAAACCGCAGTGCATTCGGCGTCACCTGGCAGCCAACCCTCATCGATTCCGACCGTCTCCGATTCATCGGCGACGCAATGCCCGGAGCAGTTGCTGCGCTTTCGCCTTCGGTCGACGGCATCACAATGGCTCGCTCAGTCCTGAGCGAAGTCGTCGATGTCATCTGTCACGATGCCGCTCGACGTGTCGAAGTTCCTGCTGCCCCCGACGATCCCAAAACAATTGCTACCGCCTCCGAAACCTTTCTTGCCCGTCTTGATGGCACGCCCTTCGATGTTCCTGCGGGAATCGCCGCTGAGCTCACCAATGCGCTTGAGCGCTGGGCGGCGCCAGTCGCATCGCGCACGTACCGACCACTGATCGTGCAGCTCGATCCGCCCGACTCAGGTGATGCATGGCATCTCGCCGTCTTTGCACCGGGGAAGAGTGAACAACTCGTTCCCGTTGAAGTCGCGCTCGTCAATGCCGGCAACCAACGTCGTGAACTCGAAGGCAACCTGGTTCGCCTCGAACGTCTGTATCCACCGCTCATGCGACCAGGAAGTCTGCGCCGTGGGGAAGTCGTTCTAAGTCAGGAAGAAGCTTGGGAACTCATGTCGAGGATCGGGCCAGTGCTCGCCGATGCCGGCTTCGAGATGCGCGTCCCGATGCTCTCGCGTCGCAAGCCGACTCCTTCACTCCGCATTTTCGCTGAATCCAATGGTGAGACCTCTGTCGGCGCCCATCAACTCGCCAACGTGAGTTGGACTGCAGTGTTCGACGACATCGAACTCACCGCCGCAGATATCGCTCGACTGGCCAAGGAAGCACGCCCACTGGTTCGCGCCAATGGTCGGTGGGTTGCCCTTGACCATGCCGATCTCGCCGCAGCAGCTGCTGCGCTGGCCGAGCGAGCCAAGAAACCGCAGATGACCGGCGCCGAGATGCTGCGTCAAGCGCTCGGTCTCGATGGTTCACCGCTTTCTGGTGGTGTCAGCATCGAAGGATCAGGTTGGGCCGCTGACCTCATGGCGAAAGCCTCCACTGCGTCTCTTGCTCCGGCGTCGAACCCCGATGGATTCGACGGGGAGTTGCGCAGTTATCAGGCCGATGCCCTGGCGTGGCTCAAGTTCCTCGACACCACCAACCTCGGCGGATGTTTGGCCCTCGACATGGGTCTCGGGAAGACCCCGACCATCCTCGCCCATCTCGTTGACAGCATCAGCGACTCACCTTCATTGGTAATCGCTCCTCCTGCCGTTGTCGGTAACTGGGCCGCGGAAGCTCGGCGGTTCACTCCGGAACTCGCCGTCGTGGTCCACCACGGCGCCGGCCGCGCTGATCACAAGGACATCGCCGATGAAGTTGCCCGCGCTGATGTCGTCATCACCACCTACGGCACCGCCGTTCGAGACATCGAGGCGCTCGAGAAGATCTCTTGGAGTCGGATCGTCCTCGACGAGGCACAGGCAATCAAGAACCCAGCCAACGAAACCGCGCAACAGCTCCGTCGGCTCAACGCGTCGTCGCGACTCGCTCTCACCGGCACACCGATCGAAAACGGACTCGGGGATCTCTGGGCCATTCTCGATTTCACGAACCCCGGACTCGTCGGACCGCGCCCGCACTTCATTGCACAACTCTCTGCAACCGGTACGACGGGTCGCGATCAGGGCGAGAAAGCACTACGAGCACTGAACGGCATCCTCGTGTTCCGCCGCACGAAGTCAGAGCCCGCTATCGCCGCTGAACTTCCCGATCGCATCGACGAACTCGATCGTTGTTCGATGACTCCCGAGCAGATCGGCCTCTACCAGGCGGTGCTCGACAGTCTCGTCACCGGCGCCGCTCTCGAATCCGGCGCCGATAACCGCAATGGCCGAATCCTTGCCGCCATCACTGCCCTGAAGCAGATCTGCAATCATCCCGTCGCCTATCGCCATGACGATGGTCCGCTCGATGGACGATCCGGCAAACTCGCTCGTCTCGAAGAGATCATCGAGCAGGTCTACGAATCGGGCGAGCGAGCACTGGTCTTCACCCATTTCGCAGAATGGGGTCAGAAACTCGCGGAACATCTCTCGACTCGTTTCGACATTCCCGTTGGCTGCTACCACGGTGGCCAGTCACGCGGTGCGCGCGACCAACTCGTTGCGGAGTTCCAAGCACTCGAGGGACCAGGGACACTCGTCCTGTCACTCAAAGCCGGAGGCACGGGCCTCAATCTCACCAATGCCAACCACGTCATCCTCTATGACCGTTGGTGGAATCCCGCGGTTGAAGATCAGGCTCGAGATCGCGCGTGGCGTATCGGTCAGGACAAGACCGTCATCGCTCACCGACTCGTCTGTCCCGGCACCGTCGACGAGCGAGTCGAAGAGGTTGTGGCCGGCAAACGGCACATCGCCGATCTGGTGCTTCCGAAGTCGAGTTCACTCGGCGATCTCGATCCCAACCAACTCCAAACCGCGCTGGGATTGCGCACCGATGAACTTCTCACCGATACCGATGATGCATTCGAAGGGAGCCTCGTATGAGTCGCGCACGTCGCCGACCCACCCCCGGTGGATTCAAAAAGCAAAATGCTGATCGCGCCGCGGCCAAGAAGTTCTGGGGCGAGGACTTCCCCGAAGATCCGGCATTGGTGCGGATGTCTACCGATCCGTCGGCAATGGTTATTTCCCTTGGTGATCCGCCGCTTCGGACGGTCGAGCCAACTGCGCAGCAGACCTTCGTTCTCGTGTACCACCGAGCCGCTCAACTCGCGATGCTGGCGGCCACCGCAGCCGGCCTCGACGATGACTCCTTGGGCGACGGGCGCTGACGTCGCCTACGCTTTCCCCACGTGCGCTTCCTTCACGACAGAACCCCCGAGGCTGACCTCACGTTCGACGACGTGTTCATGGTTCCGGCCCGTTCCGATGTTTCGTCCCGGCTCGATGTCGATCTGACAACCGCTGACGGATCCGGCGCCACGATTCCGATCGTGGTCGCCAACATGACTGCTGTCGCCGGGCGTCGTATGGCTGAGACTGTCGCAAGACGCGGTGGTATCGCCGTTATTCCTCAGGATATTCCGATCGAAATCGTGGCCGATGTCGTGTCGTGGGTGAAGCGTCGCCACTTAGTGTTCGACACTCCCATCACGTTGTCTCCGTCCGGGACGGTTGGTGAGGCGATGAACCTCATCGCCAAACGTGCTCACAATGCCGTCATCGTCGTCGATGGCGATCAACCAATTGGCGTCGTCACCGAAGCCGACTTCGTCGATGTCGATCGCTTCACCGGTGTCGACCGCGTCATGTCCACCGATCTCCTGACCCTCCCCGACACGATCGATGCAGAGAAGGCATTTGATCTGTTGCACGAGAGTCGTCGCCGGTCTGCGCCGGTTGTCGATGCCTCTGGTGCACTCGTTGGCATTCTCACTCGCACCGGTGCGCTTCGTTCCACGCTCTATCAACCAGCCGTCGACGCCAACAACCGTATGCGCATTGCTGCTGCAGTCGGCGTGAACGGCGATGTCGCTACGAAAGCGCGTCTGCTC
This sequence comes from Actinomycetes bacterium, assembly GCA_037139155.1. GTDB lineage: Bacteria > Actinomycetota > Acidimicrobiia > Acidimicrobiales > Acidimicrobilacustridaceae > Acidimicrobilacustris. The sequence continues at coordinate 30,104 of JBAXGZ010000011.1, forward strand.
GTCGAAGCCGGCGTTGATGTCCTCGTTCTCGACACTGCACACGGTCATCAGGAAAAGATGATCGAGGCCATTCGTACGATCCAGTCACTCGACCTCGGCGTACCACTGTGTGCTGGCAACATTGTTTCTGCTGGGGGCGTTCGCGATCTCGTCAACGCGGGTGCTGACATCGTCAAGGTCGGCGTCGGGCCCGGCGCTATGTGCACAACTCGCATGATGACCGGCATGGGCCGACCCCAGTTTTCTGCAGTGCTCGAATGTGCCAGCGAAGCACGCTCACTTGGTCGCCATGTCTGGGCCGACGGCGGTATCCGTCACCCTCGTGACGTCGCGCTCTCGCTTGCTGCCGGCGCTAGCAATGTGATGATTGGTTCATGGTTCGCCGGGACTCACGAATCGCCCGGAGATCTTCGCCAAGATGCCGACGGGCGTTTCTACAAAGAGAACTTCGGCATGGCCTCGGCTCGTGCGGTGGTGAACCGCACAGCGCAGGACGAAGCTCCCATCGAAGCTGCCCGTCGGGCCCTCTTCGAAGAGGGCATCAGTTCGGGTCGTCTCTATCTCGACTCCGACCGTCCCGGGGTCGAAGACCTCATAGACACGATCGTCGCTGGAGTGCGCAGTTCCTTCACCTACGCCGGAGCTCGCACCATCGAGGAGTTCCACGAACGGGCCGTGGTCGGCATCCAAACCGCCTCGGGATTCGCTGAGGGACGCCCGCTTCATCAGGGCTGGTAAGCCCCCGATCCCTTCTGTGACAAGGGTCATTGTGACTGCTGACCGGAATTTTCAGAGGCCGGGAATGTTTTTGGCGCCGTAGTGTTTCATCTATCGGCTCTGGGAATCCCCCCTCCCATTGAGCCGATTGGCCTCATCAGGATCCCCCCTCCTGACGGCCGTGCGACACCCCCGCCATCCCCCCGGCTGGGGGTGTTTGCGTTTTGCGACATCGTCGATTCGAACGCGATCAGCTCATGTGTTCGTCGAGGAATTCAAGCGTTCGCTCCCACGCAGCCGAAGAGGTTTCTGCATGGAATGACGGACGCTCATCGCAATGGAAGCCATGATCGGCATCGGAGTAACGAACGACTTCGGCATCGACCGGTGATGACGCTGCCGCGACACGAACCTGTTCGACCTCGTCGATAGGAATGTGTTCGTCAAGATCGCCGTAGAGCCCGAGCCACGGAGTTTTCAACTGCGCTGCGCTTTCGATTCCAGGAGCGAGACCAAACCGACCTTGAGCGAGGCCGCCTCCATAGAACGTGACTGCAGCGGCGAGTTCACGATGAGCTGCGGTTTCGAGGGTGACCGAACCGCCCATGCAAAAACCAATGATCGCCAACTTGTCCGATGACACGCCACGCGACTGCAACTCGGCAAATGCGGCATTGACATCGGTCTCAATAGTTTCACGAGTGAGCGTCATAATCGCTGGACCGAGCTTGTCGTAGTCGGTGTAGCCAAACACCTGATCCTCACAACGATGAAAGAGCGCCGGAGCAACTGCTAGGTAACCCGCGTCGGCAAGCGCTTCACACACGCGCTGGATATGACCGGTGAGACCAAACGCTTCCTGCACGACAACGACGCCGCCACGAACCTCTCCGGCAGGGGTCGAGACGAAGACATCCATCGTGCCGTCGACAGTTTCCAGTTGCGTCGTGATTGTGGTGTGACCACTCATATGTTTCCCCCTGCACTCACGCTGCGAGCAGTCTGCGGATCAGATGGAAACGGACGTTAGATCGTCGCCGAGAACGATGTCACCCGAGAAATGGGCGGCGGCGATCGACCGCCATTCCTCTTCTTGGCCAGGCGCAATGCTGGGCACATAGTGGGTGAGAATCAGCGTCTTGACTCCCGCCTTCGTTGCGGTCTGCGCTGCCTGCTCAACTGTTGAGTGGTAGTCGAGAATGTCCTGAAACCGCGGGAGCGGAAAGAGTTTCACGATGTCGTCACGCAACACGGTTTGCACATATGCGGTGGCCCCAACGCAGAGGTCGTCGAGAGCAGCACACGGGATGCCGTCACCACCAAGAACTACTGATGATCCTTCGTGTTCAAGGCGGAACGCCACGGTTGGTTCGACTGGTTGATGATTCGTTGCACCAACACGAACGGCAACGTCGCCGATAGTGAAGGTGTCACCCGGCGCAACCTCGACAACCTTCACCGCAGGCGGTTCAGTCAGATCATCGTGGTGAGCCATGCGATAGCCAACGTCCAACGACAACATTTCCATCATCTTGGTCACCACGAAGTCGAGCCCGACCGGGCCGTAAATCGTGATCGGCGCCGATTCGGTCGACATGATCCAGCGAGTCGTAATGACGTCGTTGAGATCGGTCAGGTGATCGCTATGCAGGTGGGTGACAAGGATGGCCGAAAGGGCCGCGGGGCCAGCAAAAGCACCAGCGAGTCGCATCACCACGCCACGGCCGGCATCACACAAGATCACCTGCTCACCCGCGCGCACCAGTGTTGACGGGCCTGCGCGATTCGGGTCGGGGATAGGGCTACCGGTCCCGAGAAGGGTGATGTCCATAGAGGGCCTCGCTAACTCTTGGCTAGGACGATGACAGTAGTTGGACCCGTCAGCTGCTGCAGTGGTTCTTCGCGTTTGTCACTGGAGGTGCGCCTACTCTCCTCGCCATGACCAGCGACATCATCGATGACCGTCTCATCGGGGCTCTCCACGTTCGGGCCCTCACTCGTTCCGGTCTCGACCACGACGCTGCCACCGAACACACCGTCGTTCAGGCCGGCACGCTCGAAGCCCTCATGGCTGGTGGTTACGACGGCGACGCATCGTTGGCCGAATTACTCCGACTCGGCACTTTGGGCATCGGCACGGTTCAGGCCCTCAACGGCGAGTTGATCATCGTTGACGGCCAAGCATGGTCTGCTCATGCCGACGGGACGGTGCACGCGCTCGCGCCCACCGTCATGACTCCCTTCGCGGTCGTGGTCCCATTCAGTCCATCAGCGACGTCAACGGTCAAGTCGCCTCTCGATTTCGATCAACTTCACGAAGCACTCGATGCTCTTGCTCCCCAAGATGCACCCGTCATCGCGGTGCGGATCGACGGCGTGTTCACTGATCTCGTTCTTCGCAGTGTGGAACGACAGACGAAGCCGTACAAGCCACTGCGCGAGGTCGTCGCTCACCAGTCGGAATGGAGGGTTGAACGAGCCTCGGGGACCGTCGTCGGATTCCGATTCCCCGATGCCACTGCAGGCGTTGAAGTACCGGGACACCATCTGCATTTCTTGTCCGACGATCGCACGCTCGGAGGCCACATCATTTCAATCTCATTGGAGAATGGCCGTCTCGCCGTCGATCCTTGTCACGACCTGCATGTCGAACTGCCACCCGGCATGGAACTCGGACAGCCCGGAACAGTTGATCGTTCCGAGATCGCAAGAATCGAAGGCGGAACGAAGGCGTAGTTAGCCCTTCGCAAATAGTGTTGATCAGCGCACGAGAATATTGCGGAACTGCCAAGGATCGGACTCATCAATGTCATCGACAAAGAGTCCGAGACGGCGGGTCAGTGGCGTCCAGTCGGTGTAATGGCCTTCGACTGGTCCAAGGTACGGAACCTGCACCTCGAGACATCGAACGTGGTCCATTTCATCGGTCTCGACGATTCCCTCGTTCGGATTCTCGAGTGCCCACACGACGCCAGCGAGAACCGCCGAGGAAATCTGCAATCCGGTTGCCGTGTTGTAGGGAGCCAGTGCTCGAGCTTCTTCGATAGAGAGCCGTGAACCGAACCAGAAGGCATTGCGATCGTGGCCGTAGAGCAACACGCCGAGTTCATCGATGCCATCGACCAGTTCGTCCTCGTCGAGAACATGCTTGGTCGATTGGTTACGTCCGCCATTGCCGAACAACTCATGGAAGGAAAGCACGGCGTCGTTGCACGGGTGATAGGCGTAATGGCAAGTCGGCCGGAAGACGAGCTCGCCGTTCTCATCACGCACCGAATAGAAGTCGGAAATCGACAGCGATTCGTTATGGGTGACGAGGAATCCGTACTGCTCACCAAGCGTGGGACACCATGTGCGAACCCGGGTCTCGGCTCCGGGTGACTCGAGAAAGATTGCTGGCGATTCGGGATCAGCGAAGCGGCGAGCGTTCTCCGGCATCCACTTCTCGTGCGTACCCCAACCGAGTTCGGCCGGTTGCAGACCTTCAGAGATGAATCCATCGACCGACCACGTGTTCCAGAACGTATCGACGGGCTTGGGGTTCGTGACTCGCTGCGTGTCGCGCTCGGCAATATGAATGCCCTTCACACCAACGGCCTGCATGTACCGCGACCATCCCTCACGATCAGCAGGAGCGGGAGTTTCAAGTCCAAGATTGAGTTCCTCGTTCAGGCGAACAAGTGCATCCTTCACGAACCACGACACCATGCCGGGGTTCGCGCCACAGCATGAAACTGCAGTTGTTCCACCCGGCGAACGGCGCCGTTCGGCAACCGCTTGGCTGCGCAGGAACTGATTCGTGCGATCGGCGTTATCGATCGTCTGGTTGTAATAGAGGCCCGGCCACGGCTCAACGACAGTATCGATGTACAGAACGCCGAGTTCCCGACACAGACGCATGATGTCGACCGAACCAGTGTCGACGGAAAGGTTGACGCAAAAGCCCTGACCTTCACCGTTGGTGAGCAGCGGCGTGAGAATCTCGACGTAGTTCTCGGGCGTGAGTTCGACTTGACGAAAAGCGATACCAAATTCGTCGGCGTACTGCTTGCGATCTGCTAACGGATCAAGGGCGATTGCGCGTGACTTGTCGAAGGCAATGTGGCGATCAAGCAATGGAAGTGTTGCTCGACCGATTGAACCCATACCGATCATCACGAGCGGGCCATCAATGGCCCCAAGTTGTGCGCCACCGTGGGGCAGTTTCGGGTCAGTCATTTCAGGCACCTCGCTTAAATGTCGGATTCAAAGACGAAGCGCAGAACTTAGTTGTTCCTCACAACGCAGAGACAACAACCGGGTGAACTCTCTGCGAGACTTTTGTCGTGTCTCAATTCCTTCCAGATGATCAGGTGTGCGAGGCGTATCGGCAGACACGCCAATCCGTTCTTGAACTTCTTGAGCGGACACCAGAATCGTCCGCAACGCTCATCGTTCCGGCATGCCCCGACTGGACGGTGCAGCAAACCGCTTCGCACCTTGTCGGCGTACCTGAGGATCTCCTGGCCGGGCGCATGGAAGGCATTACGTCTGATGCGTGGACAAGTGCTCAGGTGCAACGACACGCAGGAGAATCCCTCGCGGAACTGCGTGCTGCTCTTGAAGCGACAGTCACTCCTTTCGATGCGATGTTGCCTGCCATCTCTAGCCCTTCGAATTCTCAGCTCGTGATGGACGCCGTTACCCACGAAATCGATCTACGAGAGGCGCTGGGTTTGGAGTGGGAGAGCTCCTCCCTCGCACTCTCAGTCACCAAAGCGTGGCTGCTCGACTTGATTGATCGTCGAGGTCCATCGGCCATCGCGGCAGTCCAGTCCGCTGAATGTTCCGACCTTGAATTGGTTCGGGCACTAACGGGCCGCCGCTCTGCCTCCCAAATGGATGATCTGGGCCTCCCCGGAATCCAGATCGTCGCCGCTTTGGCCGGCACCCCCCTCAGGCCGCCGGCATAGGCCATGATCCGAAATTCCCTTGCCAGCACTTGGCGAGGGTTGTCATCCTTGCGACCCAGAAACTCGGAACCACAAATTGGTATCGAACTGATACCATTTGGAGATGGCAATGACACTTCGACTCACCGACGACGAACAACTTGCCCTTCAGGCTCAGGCCAAGAGCGATGGCATCTCTATGCAAGAGGCTGCTCGTCAGGCCATCCGTGAGTACGTCGCACGCCGGTCCCACGAGACCGCTGTCTCCAGCGCCGCCGACCGAATCATCGAGGCTCATTCCAATGCGCTTCGCCGCCTCGGCGAATGAGCCCGGCGACCATCTATCTCGATCTCGCTGACGTCCTCTCACTCGCAACCAGGTTGTTGGGCGACCCTCCGCCCATCCGAGACGTTGGACTTCTTGAGTCAGCGGTTGCGCGCCCGCGCACAGTTGTTTTCGGCGTTCACGCCTATGAATCCATCTGGACCAAAGCCGCCGCGCTCCTGCAATCCATCGTGAACAATCACGCGCTCATCGATGGCAACAAGCGACTCGGCTGGCTCGCCACCGCTGTCTTCCTTGAACTGAACGACATCCCGATTTCACACGCCTCAAACGAGAGCGTCTATGAGCTGGTGCTGGCCGTGGCGAGTGGGTCGCCCGAGGTTGATGAGATTGCCGAACATCTTCAAAGTCTGATCAATCCCTGAGTCCCGACAACTCCTAAGTCGACTGTGCGAGGATCATCTTTAACGGGGAGGTTGCATGGACGGTCAAGAAATGTTGGAACGGTCGAAGCGGTGGATCACCGGCGAGGAACCACTCGCTATGAACGGGCTGTTCAGCGAAAACGCTGCCGGCGCCGCAGTGGTCAGCGATGGAGTTGTTCTCATCGAAGCGTTCAGCAACATCGTTGCGTTTGCTACCGATGAAGGCATCGTCCTCTTTGACGTTTCTCATCACATGTCTGCGCCAAAGGCAATCACCGAACTTCGCGTTTGGTCGAACGCGCCGGTACATACCGCGGTCTACACCCACGGACATGTCGACCATGTCACTGGCGCGCAGGCATTCGATGCCGAAGCCGCAGCACGCGGCGACCAACCGATCCGTTATGTCGGCCACGAAGCGATTCCTGATCGCTTCGATCGTTATCAGTTGACGAATGGCTATAACGGCTGGATCAACATGCGCCAGTTCCGCCTGCCCGAACCGGCATGGCCAAGTGAGTTCATCTATCCGGAACTCACCTACCGAACGTCTACCAACCTGTCTATTGGTGGCACCGAGTTCGATCTTCGCCACGCGCGGGGTGAAACCGATGACCACACCTGGGCTTGGGTACCGGACAAGCGTGCGATCTGTGTTGGCGACTTGTTCATCTGGCAATTCCCGAATGCCGGTAACCCACAAAAAGTGCAGCGCTTTGCCTGGGATTGGGCGGTGTCGCTTCGCGAAATGGCAGCGATGAAACCGGAACTTCTTCTTCCCGCTCACGGCCCCGCAGTTGGCGGCGAAGATCTGGTTGCTGAAGTGCTGCTCAACACCGCCACAGCGCTCGAGTCATTGCACGAGCAAACGCTTGCACTCATGAATTCAGGCGCTCGACTCAACGACGTCATCCATACGGTCAAGCTTCCGCAAGTTCTGGCCGACCTTCCGTACTTACGCCCGTCATACGACGAACCTGAGTTTGCAGTGCGCAATATTTGGCGTCTGTACGGCGGTTGGTACGACGGCAATCCTGCGAACCTCAAACCAGCGACCGACGTTGCCCTTGCCGCCGAGACGGCATCGCTCGCTGGCGGCGCAGACGTACTCGCAGCGCGCGCGGAAGAGCTTGCGGAGGCCGGCGATCTTCGCCTCGCATCGCACCTCGCAGAGATGGCGGTGATGGCTGAACCAGAATCAGTTCGTTGTCATCAGGTCCGCGCCGCGGTGTACGACGCCCGACGCAAAGTCGAAGCGTCGTACATGGCCCGCGGCATCTACCGATCAGCAGCGATCGACTCGAAGGATCGACTCGTCGAACGCTGATCGTGTGTGATCAGGATTCTTTCTTGACGACTACTCCGACGAGTTCGCCGGAATCGCGCCACGCAATCAGGTGATCGGCGTATTCCTCGACGCTGCCCATAAACGATGCACTGCGTGCACCCTTCATGTCGCCGGCCGCTTGTTCCCGATTCAGATAGCCAGGAGTGCACGACGCGTTGTACACGCCGACTCCCATGACCTTGCTCATGAGCACATTGAACCAGTCCTCCTCAGCGTCAGCCGAGGGTTCAATCTGCGAGATGTTGTCGTCAAGACACATGCGGATGATGTGAGCACAGTGCTTTGAGGTTTCGGTCAGGTAATGAACGAAGTTGGTGCCGAAGCCGCCCTGCACCGTGCTGATCATGAGCAGGTTCGGGAAGTCACGAGTCATCACGCCATGGAGGCTGTGAGGACCTTCGCCCCATGACTGTGTCATCGACACGCCGCCACGGCCCTTGGGATCGAATCCGAGACGGTCGTAGGTCGCCGCAACATCAAAACCAGAGGCGTAAATCAGCAGATCGACGGGGTACTCGACGCCGTCGACGACTGGCCCGTTCTCGGTGATGCGCTCGACGCCCTTGCCATCGGTATCGATCAGGTGAACGTTGGGACGGTTAAAGGCCGGCAGATATTCGTCGTGGAAGCACGGACGCTTGCAACGAACTCCGTACCAGGGCTTGAGCTTCTCTGCGGTTTCCGGATCGTCAACCGATTCACCAATGCGCGCTCGAACAGCTTCCATGATTTCGAAATCGATTCGCTCAAGTTCGGCGGCTTCGGCGGGATCTTCGGTGTACCTGGTGGTGTCAGTCCACATCACGTTGGTCCACTCGTCACCAACCATGTTCTCTTCAGGCTGCTGACCGCACACTGCTCGGGTGAAGTTCTTGATGCGCTCGCTTTGCCAACCTGGCTTCAGGCTCTTGAACCATTCCGGGTCGGTGGGTCGCTGTCCGCGATAACCGACAAAGGCCGGAGTGCGCTGGAATACAAAAAGTTCCTCGGCTGCTTCGGCGAGTCGCGGAACAACCTGCACTGCAGTTGCGCCAGTTCCGATGATGCCGACGCGCTTTCCCTTCAGTTTGTCCATGAGCTCTGATGGACTTCCGCCAGTGATTTCGTAATCCCAACGACTGGTGTGGAACGACTTGCCCTTGTAGTTCTCGATTCCGGGAATTCCCGGAAGCTTCGCCTTGTGGAGCACACCACCGGCAACAACGATGAACTTTGTTGAGAGCACATCGTCACGAGTGGTCGTAACAGTCCAACGATTGGTCTCTTCATTCCAAACCATGTCCCTGATTTCGGTTTGGAACAGCGCGTTCTCATACATGTCGAAACGACGGCCAAGTTGCTGACAGTAGGCAAAAATCTCCGGGGCAAGCGCATACCGGTTGGTCGGCATGAAGCCTGTCTCTTCAAGCATTGGCAGGTACACGTAGGACTCAACGTCACACATCGCACCCGGGTAGCGATTCCAGTACCAAGTGCCGCCGAAGTCGCCACCCTTTTCGATGATGCGGAAATTGTCGACACCAAGTTTGCGGAGATTCGCGGCTTCAAGCATTCCGCCGAACCCACCTCCGACGATGACCACGTCGACATCGGCGATCTCCGGATCGCGGGTGAAGCCCGGCTCGACGTACGGATCGCGATTGAATTCCTCGTACATGCCCGCAAGCGCCGAATACTGCGCCGTGCCGTCGGAACGGAGTCGCTTCTCGCGTTCTGCGGCGTACTTCTGACGGGCTTCTTCGATGCTTGGTG
>JBAXGZ010000012.1:0-39377 GCA_037139155.1 Actinomycetes bacterium
GAACGGGTGTGGGAATTGATCGATCCACCCGATGCAGCGACCTGCAGGAAGTAGTTGGGGTCGGCGAGGAACGGACCCTCGTTCATGAACAATGTTGCGGGCACATTGAACTCAGCCAGTAGTTCGGGAATCCGCGGGTCGCGGACGTTGCCGTCGTCAATGGTGAGAAATACGACGGGGTCGCTCGTGGCGACTCTCGAGATCACCGGAACTGCGCCTGCGGGAGGAATGGGGTTCACCGGGGTTTTGGGCCAAGCCTTGGTGGTGGTCGTGGTCGGCGGAAGGGTTGTTGATGGTGCTGTCGTGGGCGCGACTGTCGTCGTTTCGGCCAGCGTGGTCGACGTGAGTTGCTCCTGAGAATCGGTGTCGCTGATTCCTTCGATCACGGGGCTGGTGCAGGCGACGACAATCATTCCTCCGGCAATGAGCGCAGCAAGGCCGGCCAATGCGGCACCAACTGCGTGGGATCGACCGGTGGTTCGACGCTCAGTCATGGCCCAACCATCGTAGGACGGCGGCTTGGAAAAGATTCGTAGAGGGGCTGCTAGAGTTCGGGACCTTGTAAGGACCCGTAGCTCAGTTGGCTAGAGCACTTCCTCGACACGGAAGGGGTCGCTGGTTCGAGTCCAGTCGGGTCCACTCTCAAGTTCCGCGGCCGCCCTTGGGCGGCCGTTGGCGCATTGGCACAAGTACGCAGTGGCACACGAAAGAGGGGGAGCAACCATGATCACTCCATTCGACGATTTCCCGATCCACCAGACGGGCGATCCAATTGTTCAGACCGTTAGTGCTGATCCCAACCCCTACGACCGCTATTTCTTCAATGGTTGTGATCGCGACGGCGCGTTCTTCATCGGTGGCGCTATGGGGCACTATCCCAATCGTGGGGTGATCGACGCCGCCTTCAGTGTGATCGTCGACGGGGTTGAGCATTCGATCTTCGCCTCGGGGGCCATGCCGCTCGGGCGCGAGACAACCATCGGCCCGATCTCCATCTCGGTGCCCGAGCCGCTGCGCGAAATTCGATTCACGGTTGCTCCGAACGACGAAGGCATTTCGTGTGACCTGTTGTTCCGTGCGCGAACGGCTGCAATCGAAGAGCCCAAGCAGACAATCGTGCGCAACAACGTCAAGATCATGGACTACACGCGATTGACGCAGTGGGGAACATGGGAAGGCACGATCAATGTCAAGGGTCAGGTCATCGACGTAAAGGCCGAGACCACATTTGGCGTTCGAGACCGTTCATGGGGAGTTCGTGGTGTGGGTGTGCAAACGCCAACGAACTTTGACGCCGGGGAGATGCAGATCTTCTGGCTGTGGGCGCCGCTGCACTTCGACGACATGTGCACGCACCTTGCAATGTTCGAACGTGCCGATGGAACCCGCTGGATGGAGTCGGCTCTCGTCGTGCCGGTGCTTGAGACTCCTGACGCGCCAACTTGGGGTGCGGACATTGTCGAACCGGAAGAGGTCGGCAACATTCGCTACGAACTGCAGTGGCAAAAGGGTCGTCGCGAGATGGAATCGGCATCAATCGAGGTCAGTCATGCCGACGGCACGGTCGATCGCATCGACTTCGAGCCGATGTACACCTTCCGCATGCGCGGGATCGGTTACATGCATCCTCATTGGTCGCACGGTTCGCTGCATGGTCCACTCGAAGTTGGAAGCGAATCAATTCCCCTGGGTGACTTCAATCCGCAGGATCCGAGTTGCATTCACATTCAGACGCTTTGTCGCGTTCGAATGGGCGACCGTGTTGGCGTGGGCGTGCTTGAGCAGTTGTCCTTTGGGCCCCATGAGCCGACCGGTCTTACCGGCATGGTCGATGGTTGGACACCTTCCTGACCACTGATGTGGTCACTGCTTCGAGGTAACGCGTCCTTCCGCAAACTGTTCACCGCCCAGGTGATCAGCTACGCCGGCGATTGGTTCGCCGCGGTCGCCGCAATCGGGCTCCTCCTCGACGCAACCGGTTCCGATCTACTGGCCTCAGCGTTTTGGATCGCCCAGACCCTGCCCACCTTTGTGATGGGGCCGATCGCCGGTCCGGTCGCTGATCGATTCGATCGTCGCAAGATTCTGATCTTGGCCTCGGCCGCGCAGTCATTGGTCGCGTTGACGTTCTTGTTGGCCGGGCACGGCCTTCCGTGGATTGTCTTTGTGGCGCAGGGTGGAGTCACCGCGTTGGGTTCGTTCTTCGGCCCGGCGGCGCAGGCTGGAGTTCCCAACATTGTCGATGAAGAGGATCTGGCGACCGCCACGGCGATGATGGCCGCAACGTGGGGGGCGATGCTGGCCGTTGGTGCCGGCCTCGGCGCGCTCTTCACCGTTGCGTTCGGACGTAACGCCGCCTTCATCGCCGATGCAGTGAGCTTTGTGATTGCCGCGTTGCTGATCGTCTCAATTCGTGAGTCGCTTCAGGCCGAGGGATCGGAAACGTCCCGTTCCGAAAGGATGCGTCCCCTTCGCGATACCCGTGAAGCCCTGGCCCATGCCCGACGCCATCCGGCGATCATGGCACTCATCGGATCTCATATCGGTTTCGGATTCGGTGCGGGGGTGGTGGGGCTCTTGGCGGTGCTTGCTGCCGAGAAGTTCCGGGGCAGTGATGGCGCGATCGGGCTCCTGCTCGCGGGTCGTGGCGTCGGTGTCGTGATCGGACCGCTCCTCGTTCGTCGACTCGTGGCTCGTGGAATTCACGGCGTCTTGCTCGCCAGCGGACTCGCTGCCATCGGCTACGGCGTCATGTATCTCGGAGTTGCGTTAGCTCCGGTGCTAGTCGTCGCGGCGATTTTCGTGACGCTTGCGCATTTCGGTGGCGGAGCACAGTGGGCGCTCACGACCTACGGATTGCAGTTACTGACACCTGACGCGCTTCGGGGTCGCATCTTTGCCGCCGACGCGGCGTTGGTCACCCTGGCGATGAGCCTGTCGTTGTTATTCGCCGGAGCGATGAGCGGCCTCGTTGGCCCATCGGTGACGATTGCGATCATCGCGGTGACGAGTCTCGTCTGGGGGTCGGTCTTCCTGCTTGTTACCCGAGCAATCAGAGCCGAGGCCGAGGCCGAGGCCGCTGCGGTTCAGGCTGTGCCGATCGAGACTGACCTGGCCTGATTAGACAGGGACGACGGTGACAGGGATGCCATTGAGAACGGCATTTCCCGAAAGCGGATCAAGCACTTCAGGGTCGGTCAGCAGGTTGGAGTTCACGCCAGGACGTCGTGACGCAACCTGAGATCGGGTGCCGGCCATATCGTGACCCCATCCGTGGGGAAGGCTCACGACACCAACCGGAACTTCCTCAGTCACTTCAACTGGTGCAGTGACCGAACCAACTCGAGACGCTACGACGGCCTCAGCGCCATCAAGAAGTGAAAGCCGGGCCGCATCAGTTGGGTGCACAAGCAATGTGCAACGAACTTTGCCCTTTACGAGTGCTTCGACGTTGTGCATCCATGAGTTATTTGATTGCAAATGACGTCGGCTAATAAGCACCAAACCATCGGTATCGATCGGCGTGTCGAGATCGGCAGCGAGGCGAGCCAGATCATCAATGATGATCTGGGGTGCCAGTTCAATGGTTCCAGATTCAGTGCGAAGAGCATCGGGTAAACGGGGCTCAAGAGCGCCGAGGTCGATGCCATGGGGATTCTGTTCAAACACATCGAGTGAAAGGCCATCGGGAACAGCACCAAACCAATCGCCACGTGAACCAGTTCGAATCATGGTGTCAAGAATGTGATCGATTGACGTGCGAGTTGGATTCGCTTGAACGATGGCCCGAAGTTCTTCGACGGTGCGGTTGGCGACGGGAGAGTCGGTGGAATCGATTGCCGTTTGCAGTGCGCCGTCGAGCAACATCGCATCGATGACAGATGAGTCAGTACCTGCATCGGGACCCGTGAAGATGAGCGACAGTCGTCCGAGAATTTCATGTTCTTGAAGGCAGTCAGTTTCGAACATCGGTGGTGACCACTGAGCAAAATTGTGAACAGCCAAACCGATGAACGCCATTTGGTATTCACTGCGTTCGAGAGCTGTAGGTGGAGGCAGGATCACATTTGCATGTCGCGTGGTTTCGTTGAGGTAGGGATCGACGCTCACCATGAATTCGAGTTCCCGCATCGCAGCATCAAGTGCGGCCGAATGGGGAGTGGAGAGCACTGGATTGCCCCCCACTGTGACCATGGCACGGAGTTGTCCGTCGCCGGGCGTGGTGATTTCCTCGGCGAGGCCCGCCACGGGGTATTCGCCTCGGACTTCGGGGTATCCGCGAACCCGACTGTGGCGGCGGCCAATGCGGAAGCCACGGCCTCGACCTTTGCCACGTCCACTTTCGTGAGGGGTAAGGGGGAACATCGCGCCGCCGGGGGAGTCGAGGTTCCCGGTCACGAGATTGAGGGCATCGACCGCCCAAGCAGCAAGCGTTCCGAATCCAACAGTTTGTGTGCCGATACGCCCGTAGACCGCCGCTGTTGGTGCCGCTGCGAGTTCGCGGGCCATCCGGGCAATGGTGTCGGCGTCGATACCGATGCGCTCAGACACAGCGCTCGGGGTGAACGGCTCGACAGCATCGGCGATCTCTCGAAGGCCGCTGGTCATGCCCGGGGCGCGACCAGCATCGATCAAGTCCTCGGCGAACAACACGTGCAACATTGCACACAACAACAAGGCATCGCCGCCTGGTCGGATCGAGTGCCATTCGTCTGCGTTCGCTGCGGTCTTCGTGCGGCGGGGATCGATAACGACGACCTTTCCGCCGCGCTCGCGAATTGCCTGAAGACGTCCCGGCCAATCGGGGGCTGTCGCCAGCGAACCGTTCGATTCGTACGGGTTTGCGCCGAGGATCAGCAGATGGTCGGTGCGATCAATATCGGGTACAGCAATGAGAATCGGATTTCCGAACATGAGACCGCTGGAAACATGTTTGGGCATTTGATCAACCGTCGATGCCGAATACATTTGCGAACTGGCCATCGCTTGAATCAAAACGCGGTTGTAGATGACGGTGCCGAGAGAGTGCACACTGGGGTTACCGAAATAGGCACCCACCGCATTGCGACCATGGCGGTCAATGACGCCTTGAATTCCGTCGGCTACAACAGCGAACGCGTCGTCCCACGACACCTGTTCCCAGGTTGCTGTTTCGGGGTCGTCGCCGCGACGAACAATCGGCGCGCGCAGGCGATCGGGATCTGCATGCAACTTGTGCAGCACTGAGCCCTTGGGGCAAATGAAGCCTTTCGAGAACTCGTTGTCGCGGTCACCACGGATGCGGATCACGGCACCATCGCGCACTGTCAGTTCAAGTCCGCAGGTTGCTTCGCACAATGGGCACGTGCGGAAGTGTGTTGTGTCCGTCGTCATGACACGAGCGTAGGCTGCGCCGATGAAAGCTGTCGTTCTAAATGGCTATGGCGAGACCGATGTTCTGACGCTGTCTGAGGTCGCCGATCCCGTTCCCGGTCCGGAAGAGGTCCTCGTTGACATCGTGGCCACGGCGTTGAATCGGGCCGATCTGCTGCAACGCCGTGGGCTCTATCCCAGCCCGCCCATTGCCGGGTTCACGCCTCCGGCTCCGGAAATCCCTGGCATGGAGTTCTCGGGCCGAATTGCGGCACTTGGCAATCGGGTCACGTCGTGGTCGGTGGGCGATGAGGTCATGGGCATTGTCGGTGGTGGTTCCTACGCGGAAAAACTTGTTGTTCATGAGCATCAATTGATGCCCATACCGGCCAATGTCAGTGTCGAGGATGCCGCAGCGATTCCCGAGGTCTGGATCACGGCCTTCGATGCGCTTGTTGTTCAGGGCGGACTTACCTCCGGGAGAGTTGCTCTCGTGCACGCCGGAGCTTCGGGTGTGGGAACGGCGGCCATTCAACTGTGTCGCGCCATCGGCGCTCGCGTACTTGTCACCGCTTCAGCAGGGAAACTCGCTGCGTGTCGAGACCTCGGCGCCAATCTTGCGATCGACTACGCCTCTCAGGACTTCGTTGCGGAGAGCCTGAACTTCACTGACGGTCAGGGCGTCGATGTGGTGCTCGATGTGATCGGTGGTGGGTATGTCGATCGAAACATCGCCGCGTCCCGGGTCGGAGGTCGAATCGTGCAGGTCGGCACCATGGGAGGTGGCCGGACCGAGGTCAACATTGGGATGATGCTTCCCAAGCGACTGAGCCTCATTGGCACGGTCCTTCGTGCTCGATCGTTAGCCGAGAAAATCGCGATCACTCAACGCTTCGCTGCTGAAGTGCTCCCGCTCTTCAATGCGGGAGTCGTCAAACCGGTGATCGACTCACGATATGAACTTGCAGCGATTGCTGATGCACACGCGTATATGGAAACCAACGCAAACGTTGGCAAAATCCTGATTGACGTTTGATCAGCGCTTGGTGATCAGCGTTCGATGATCGGGACGTAGTCGCGAACGCCCGAGCCGGTGTAGAGCTGGCGGGGGCGCGCAATACGCGAATTCTGATCGAGCATTTCGCTCCAGTGCGCGAGCCAGCCCGACATGCGCGGGATGGCGAACAGCACCGTGTACATCTCGATCGGGAATCCCATTGCTTGGTAGATGAGGCCCGAATAAAAGTCCACATTCGGGTAGAGCTTGCGACTGACGAAATAGTCATCGGCAAGCGCAGTTTCTTCAAGCTTGAGAGCGATGTCGAGGAGTTCGTTCTTGCCAGTGACCTCGAAAACATCATAGGCGATCTTCTTGATGATCTTTGCTCGCGGGTCGTAGTTCTTGTACACGCGATGTCCGAAGCCCTGAAGCACCATCTTTCCGTCGCGAACGTCCTTGACGTACGCATCGACGTTGTCGATCGTCGAGATGGTATTGAGCATGCGGAGCACGGCTTCGTTGGCGCCACCATGACGCGGTCCGTAAAGCGCAGCCGCGGCGGCAGCAGAGGAGGAATAGGGATCGGCATGTGAGGAACCCACCACGCGCATAGCGGTGGTCGAGCAGTTCTGCTCGTGGTCGGCGTGCAGGATGAACAGCACGTCGAGGGCCTTGGCCAGAACGGGGTTGGGTTCGTAGTTGGGTTCGGCGACTCGCCACATCATCGAGAGGAAGTTCGAGGTGAAGTCGAGGCTGTTGTCGGGATAGACAAACGGCATGCCGACGCTGTGGCGATGGGCGCCCGCGGCGATGGTCGGCATCTTGGCGATCAACCGGATGATCTGCTTTTGACGACTTTCGAGGTCGAAGATGTTCTTCGCGTCGGGGTAGAAGGTTGAGAGCGCGGCAAGGGTCGAGACGAGGATGCCCATGGGGTGAGCATCGTGGTGGAAGCCCTCCATGAATCGCTTGCGCACGTTTTCGTGGATGAACGTGTGGTACGTGATTTCGTGGACCCACTCGGCCATCTGATCCGCGGTGGGAAGTTCACCGTTCAGGAGGAGATAGGCGACCTCGAGGTAGGTGGACTGCTCGGCCAACTGCTCGATCGGGTAGCCGCGGTAGCGGAGGATTCCGGCGCCGCCATCGAGTTCGGTGATCGAACTTTCAGCCGCAGCCGTAGTGGAGAAGGACGGGTCGTAGAACCATGTCCCTGGCATCAACTTCGACCAGGCCGCAGAGTCCACGCCGCCGTTGACGATCGGAACTTCGACCGATTCCCCGGTGCGATTGTCAGTGATGGTCACACTCTCGGCCACGCGTCGGACTCCTATCAATCGATAAATGGTGCAGATCCCCTGCAACCGCAGCCTAGTGGCCCGGAAGGACGCCTCGTTCGGTTGGACGTGAACGATCCGTGAATTGCCGAACTATGAACTTCTGCGTCGAAACCTCGTCAGCGGCTGACGCAGTTCTGTTCTGAATGAGTTCTGAATCAGAGCGGTGTGTTGTCGTGGGAACGGGGCTGAATGCGTTCCCGTTTGTGCTCAAGCACGGCAATCGCGGCGGCAACCTCGGCTCGGGTTTCGGCTGGGTCGATCACCGCATCGATGAAACCGCGGTCGGCAGCGATATACGGATTCAGGAGCCGTTCTTCGTACGCGTCCTCGAGGGCTTGACGATCCTCGTCGGCAATGCCGCGATTGAGAATTTCGACGGCCCCCTTGGCCCCCATCACTGCGATCTCCGCAGAGGGCCATGCCAGAGCGAGATCGTTGCCCATCCGCTTGGAGTCCATCACGATGTAGGCCCCGCCGTAACTCTTGCGCAACGTCACATTGACCCGAGGAACGGTGGCCCGGGCATAGGCGAATGCCATCTGCGCTCCGTGACGAATCATTCCCCGCCATTCGAGGTCCTTGCCTGGATAGAAGCCGGGGGTGTCGACCAAGGTCACTAACGGGATGTTGAACGCGTCGCAAAAGGATACGAACCGCGCCCCCTTCTGCGAAGCAGGGATGTCGAGTGTGCCAGCGAGTGCGCAGGGTTGATTGGCGACGAAACCAACCGGTCGGCCGCCGATCGACGCGAACGCAGTAACGAGATTGGCCGCCCACGCAGCTCGCAGTTCAAACAGTTCACCGTCATCGGCGATGGATCTGATCACCGTGCGGATGTCATAGGAACCAGTGGGCGTCGCCGGAAGGATGGCGCCTGCCTCAGGGGTGAGGCGATCGATCGGATCGTCGGTCTGAAGCCGAGGGGGAAGTTCGTCGTTATGGCCGGGCAGGTAATCGAAGAGGTTGGTGACCCAGTCCATCGCGGCGTCGGCATCGGAGACGATCGCGGAGGCGACGCCAGTGTTGCGCGAGTGCGAACCCGCACCGCCAAGGTCCATCTTGTCGATGGGGACGCCGGTGAACTGCTGGACCATGTGTGGTCCGCTTACAAAGGCGTAGGCATCCTCGGTCATTACGACATGATCAGCGAGTCCGAGAAGAAGGGCTGGTCCCGACACTGCTGGTCCCGAGACCGCCATGACTGTCGGAACAATGCCCGAACACGAACTGAGTGCTTTCGCTGCTTGACCCCAACCGTGCAGCGCCGCGAGTCCTTCGCTGATGTCAGCTCCGGTCGATGACAATTCGACGACGACCGGCAGCCGTTCAGCGAGCGCAACGTGTGCAGCATTGGCAATGCTCTCGCCATCGCGCGGCGACAAAGCACCGCCCTTGCCGTCGGAGTTGGCGTCTCCACCAATGCGTACCCGAACGATGGGGCGAGGGCCGCTCATCGTTTCGAGCACATCGATATCGGCGTGAACAACTCCGGGCACCTTGGCGCGCAGTTGCACAGCGCGTCCGGTGCTGGACGCGAACCTCCTGCCGTCGGGGTGAGAGGAAGAGGTGGGGCTCATCGATCAGGGGAAGGGTGCCGCGGAGTGGTGGGGTGGATGCCGGGTTGATGTTCTCCCTGAGAACTCACGACATCCTCCAGGACTTCAGCGAGCGCTCTCGCTGGTGCCGAGAGTAACGCCTGCCGCCGGGTGGCGAGCCCGACGGCTCGGCCTGGTACTCCGTCGACCGGAGCGGTGTGCCAGCCCAGGTCGGACCGGGACGAGACGGCACTCGCGGGAAGGATCGCTGCGCCGAAGCCTTCGAAGGCCAACGACGCCATGAGTCGAGTGCCATCGACCTCAGCCCGCACGGCAAGGGTGCAACCTCGTTCAGCGAAAAGCGCATCGAGTTGCGCTCGGAAGGGACGACCCGGCGGTTCCACGATGAGTTCGACACCGTTGAGATCAGCGATCGTTACTCGTTGATGGCTGAACAATGAGTGGCCCGCCGGCGTGGCCAGGATTCGGTCTTCGGTGAAAAGCGCCGTCGTGGAGACATCGGGATCATTCGTTGGGGTGGTGAGAACAGCAAAATCGATGGCTCCGGAATGGAGTTTGAGTAGGAGCGAGGCGGTAGTGGCGTCGTGGATTTCGACGCGCACGAGGGGGTGCTCGATCAACATGGTGTCGATGAGAATTGGGGCCAGCCAGCGGGCGGTGGTGCCGATCAGCCCGATCCTCGCCGTTCCCGAGACTTCGGACCTGACTGAATGCACATCGGCGGTGAGGGCGGCCAGTTCCGCCTGGACCCGTCGGGCCCTTTCGGCCGCCACCTGACCCTCGGCCGTGGGAAGTCCGGTGGCTCGATCGATGAGGGTGACCCCGAGTTCCTTCTCAAGGCGAGAAATGTGGGCGGAAACATTCGACTGAACGGTGTGGAGCGATCGGGAGGCAGCGGTAAACCCCCCGTGATCGACCACGGCGAGGAACATAGAAAGCTGGCGGACATCCATCACAAATAATGATGGCATAGATCACTACAAACAGTTGGACCGATCGGTAACTTCCGGGCATACTTGTCTGCGCAAGCACGGACTCGTGTGCGGTTCCCCCTCTGCTGAGTCCGTTGAAGGTGTCGAGACTGTCCCCCCGGTTTCCACCTCCGATCCGCAGCCGGCCCAAAGGGTCGGCTGCGGTCGTTTTGGACCTACTGTTCGCGGCCATGGAACGCGGACCAGTCATTATCGAAACAGCGATCAACGGCAATCGGACCAAGGAGCACAATCCGAATGTTCCTCGGTCTCATGCCGAGCTCGCTTCGGACACTCTTGAGACGCTTGCAGCAGGGGCATCGATTATTCATAACCACGGTTCGGTGTTTGGTGATCCCCAAGCGGTGGCTGACGATTACCTCGCCGGATGGTTGCCGGTGTTCGCCGAACGTCCCGACGCGCTGTTGTATCCAACGGCGAACTACGGACCGGATGGATTGAACTTCGAACACCTTCACCTTCTGGCCGAGACCGGTCTCATGAAGGTGAGCCTGTGTGATCCGGGTTCAACAAACCTCGGTGGTCTCGATGCTGATGGTCTCCCGACCGCGGGCATCGTGTACTCGAATAGTTACGACTCGATCCGCTTCCAGATGGATCAGGCCGCGGCCGACCGAGTTGGTCCCAGCCTGGCGATCTATGAACCGGCCTTCATGCGCACGACGATGCTCTATTGGAAAGCTGGTCGGCTTCCTGCGGGAACGATGATCAAGTTCTACTTCTCGACAGAACGCGGGTACCTGGGGGCGCCATTCGGTCTGCCTCCGACACGACTCGCGCTTGATGCCTATCTCGAAATGTTGGGCGATTGCCCGGTGCCGTGGGCGCTGTCGGTTGTCGGCGGAGATCCCATTGAGAGCGGTCTCGCCGAGTACGCGATCGAGCGCGGTGGGCATTTGCACGTGGGGCTTGAGTTCTACGGTGGCGATCGTCAGCCGACCAATGCCGAACTCACGCGCAACGCCGCGGAATTTTGTGAACGCATGGGCGTCGCCGTTGCGACCTGTGACGAGGCCGCGTCGATCTTGGGTTTGCCGCGCGCCTAGTTCACTTGTTGTGCAGTGTGAACGGCTAACTGCTCTGGGAGTCAGTCGGTCGCGTTGGATCGCCCGGTGCACCTGACTGACACACATTGATTGGCATGGAGATGAGTTCCTCGTCGCTTACGCGGTAGTAGGTGCCGTCTGAACAGCCGAGTTTCGGGTTCACTTCGGCGAAGACGCCACCGTCTTCGTTCTCCCAACCCGGCACCGACCACACGTGCACCATCCATTGCGTGGTGTTGAGCATGACGCCACCAACAGCCGAACACATTTCCTTGGTGACATCGCCGCGATCGGCACCAAAGGGAGCGTCGACTCCTGCCGCCGACCACTTGACGCAGACGTTTGAGTGGTAGTGCCAGGTGTCGTTCGTGCCCGGAAAACCAGTCGGTTCGATTTTCGACATTGAGTAATACATGAAGCCGGCAATCGGAGAGTTGGGTTCAGTGCCGGCATAAATAAGCGACTGCGGGTGACGGAGCGTTTCATCGGTCATTGTTCCTGCAGGATTGAGTTCGGCAATTCCACTGTGGGTGTAATGCACGCCGAGCCCGGGTGAATAGCCGCCAGCACGTCGATATCCGGCTGCGGCAGCATCAGCGAGCGTGGGGAACTGTGCGGCAACCTCACGGGTGATCGCCAGTTGTCGATCAAGTTCGGCCTGGGTAGCTGGATCAAGCGGATCGTTGCGGATCCCATGGTGATGGCCATTGGTCAGAAGAGAAAGACCTTTGTCATCAATGTCAGCAACACACGCTGAGGTGTCGTGCATGTGACCATCGGTGGCGACGAGGTCGGGGTTTGGCTTCATTCCCTTGGCGCAGCCACTCCCACCGTGGGCATGATGCGACGCACTAGGCGATGCGACAGCGGTGGTTGCTAACACGATGACAGCAACGGGGATGATGGAGGCGAGAACCAAGCCTTGAGAACTCCAAGTTGAAGCGAGGTTCGGTCGCCACAGCGAGGTGATCGCAATCACGAGCGCAATCGCTTCAAGAGCGACGCACGCGATGTCGACGAACGAGGCGGGCTGAGCCACACCGGACCCCGGTCCGAACGGCGCGCCCCACAAACGGGTGACAGCCCACGCAGCGAGAAACAGCGTCGACGCGAGCAGTGTGGCGAGAAGCATCCATCGCTTCGGTCTGATGACGACCCCGATAGCAAGAGCGACCTGCACCCATCCGCTGGCGACAAAGGCAATGCCCTCAGGTGCCCACTCCGACATGTGTTGCGGCACCATCGCGAAATGAATGATGGCCGCGCCAAGAAGTGCCGCTGCGAGTGTTGCCCGCACGAACACGCTCGGTGCTGTGGTGTTTTCCATGCTGACCCCCCGGTCGTTCTGGGGTCAGCGTAGTGAGGTTCAGACGCCCTGGCGCTGACGGATGATGTTGAGTGCACCGCCGGCCTTGAACCATCCGATCTGCTCGTCGTTCATGGTCTGAATACCTTCGAAGTCGATGGTGGTGCCATCGGGCTTCACGATCTGACACTTGACCGGAACATCGGGGGCGAGGTCGGCGAGTCCAAGAACGTTGATGCGATCGTCTTGTTCGATGAGGTCATAGAACTTCGGATCGGCAAAGACGAGCGGCAGTACGCCCTGCTTCTTGAGGTTGGTCTCGTGAATACGAGCGAAGGAACGGGTGAGCACGACCTTGGCGCCACGGAAGCGCGGCTCCATCGCGGCGTGTTCGCGCGATGAACCTTCTCCGTAGTTCTCATCACCGATGGCGATCCAACCCTGACCGGCCTCGTGGTAGTGCTTGCCGATGTCGGGGAACGACTTGGTGGTGCCGTCGAGTTGGTCCTTGCCCTGACCGACCTCGTCGGTGAAGGCATTGACCGCGCCAATGAACATGTTGCCCGAGATGTTCTCGAGATGACCGCGGTACTTGAGCCACGGTCCTGCGGCCGAGATGTGATCGGTGGTGCACTTGCCTTTGGCCTTCATGAGGATCGGAAGACCAAGGAAGTCATTACCGTCCCACGCATCGAACGGCTCGAGGAGTTGAAGGCGATCGGAGGTGGGGGAGACCTTCACGACGACTCTGGACGAATCGGCCGGCGGAGCGATGAACGTGTTCTCGCCAGCAGTGAATCCTTTCGGCGGGAGTTCAACGCCAGCAGGAACCGGAATCTTCACCTGTTCACCAGACGCGTTCGTGAGTGAATCGCTGGTGGGATCGAAATCGACGCGACCGGCCAGCGCCATGGCCACGACGGTTTCGGGGGACGTCACAAACGCGAGTGTTGAGGCGAGGCCGTCGTTGCGCTTCGGGAAATTGCGGTTATAGGAGGTGACGATGATGTTGTCGGTGCCCTCGGTGACATCGCTGCGCGACCACTGTCCGATGCACGGGCCGCAGGCGTTCGCCAGAACCGTCGCACCGATCTGCTCGAGATCGGCGAGCAGTCCGTCGCGTTCAATGGTGGCGCGCACCTGTTCTGAACCGGGCGTGACCAGAAGCGATGTCTTGGCGCTCAGTCCGTTTTCGTGGGCGAAACGAGCGATTGCTGCTGCACGACTGATGTCCTCATAGGAGGAGTTCGTGCAGGAACCGATTAATGCCGCCGAGATCTCCATCGGCCAACCCTCGGCTTTTGCTTCAGCACCGAGTTCGCTGACCTTGCGGGCGCGGTCGGGAGTATGCGGTCCGTTGATTAATGGCTTGAGTGACGAGAGATCGATCTCGATGACCTGATCGAAGTACGAGGCGGGATCGGCAAGGACTTCGTCGTCGGCGCGAAGGTCGGATGCAACCGCGTCGGCGGCTTCGGCGACATTGGTTCGACCGGTTGAAGCGAGATAGCGCGACATTGCTGGGTCGTAGGCAAACAGCGAGGTTGTTGCCCCAATTTCGGCACCCATATTGCAGATGGTGGCTTTGCCAGTGCAGGAGATGGATTCAGCCCCTGGCCCGAAGTATTCGACGATGGCTCCGGTGCCGCCCTTGACGGTGAGAATGCGCGCAACCTCGAGAATGATGTCCTTGGGCGCTGACCAACCGGCGAGTTCACCGGTGAGTTTTACGCCGATGAGTTTCGGCCAACGGACATTGAATGGGTAACCGGTCATGACATCGACAGCATCGGCACCACCGACGCCAATGGCGATCATTCCCAAACCACCAGCATTCGGTGTGTGGCTGTCGGTGCCGATCATCATGCCGCCGGGAAAGGCGTACTGCTCGAGCACGACCTGATGGATGATGCCTGAACCCGGCTTCCAGAAGCCGATGCCGTACTTGGCCGACACCGATTCAAGGAAGTCGTAGACCTCGGCGTTTACATCGTTGGCGGTGTCGAGGTCGATGCGAGCATTGCTCTTGGCCTGGATGAGATGGTCGCAGTGCACAGTAGACGGAACTGCGACCTGAGGAAGACCGGCGGTCATGAACTGCAGAAGTGCCATCTGAGCAGTGGCATCTTGCATGGCGACGCGATCGGGATCGAGATCGGCGTAACTGCGACCGCGCTCGAGTTCCTGGTTGCGAGGATCGCGCAGGTGGTTGATGAGTACCTTCTCGGCAAACGTGAGCGGTCGGCCCAGTCGCTCGCGACCGATGGCGACGTTCTCGGCCAGACGACCGTAGACACCGATGATGAGTTCGATGGGGGTACTGGCGGCAACAGCCATGAGGGAGCCTTTCCGATGCTCAGCGAAACACGCCAAGTCTACGGCTCAGGCGCCCTGCAGTTTTCCGGAGGTCGTTGTGGTCGTGAGGTTGTTGACCAAGTCGGTGAGGAAGTTCGGATTCTGGATCAGGAACACGAGATACACGATCGACGCAACGATGCCGATGACCCCGAGCACGATCCCGGCGATGGCCATCCCATCACCCTTTCTCCAACCGTTCGAAGCGGAGATGGTCCGACGGGAGCGAAGCCCAAGCCCAAGAGCGGTCGGCCCAAGGACGATGCCGAGGAAGCCGGTACAGGTGATCGAGAGAATCCCGCACACCAGCGACGCAATAGCCATGCCTGAGAACTTGGGGCCCGCCGGAGCGGCCTGCGGAGGGGGCGGATATCCGGGCCAGGCCGGAGGTGCGCCTTCCCACGTCGGCTGACCGTGCGGAGGGGGCGGTGGTGGGGGAGGGAGAGGCTGCGAGGGGGAGGACGTTCCTCCCGGCCAGGCCGGATTCGGCGCGAAGTCCGGTGGGTAGTCCTCCGGTTTGGGATTGGCCGGTGCTTGGTCCTCGGGAGGGAGAGGGTTACCCCATGGATCGGTCATTGCGAACGGACCCTATCGGCCCGGACCCAGTCGGCAAGATGCAGTAGCCCGATCACGAGGAGGATCGCACCGAGGACGACGGCGGCGTCGCCCAACGAAATCGGTGACGGTTGTTCAGTCAAGAGGCTCGTTGCGGCGAGAAGCATGATCGCGATGTTGCGGAAGATGTTGATGATCGAGATGGGCCGTGCTCGCGCCGAGCCGAAACAGGCACAGGGCACCCGAACTCCGGCACGCAGTCGGCCGAGAAGGAATGTCGTGAAGAACGCCATCGAAACGAGGGCGGCGATGGCGCCTGCGGGAGGCACGATCAAGAGAAGGACAACGATTGAGAGTTCGGCGATCGGTACGAATCGGGCGAAGAACGTTGGCCTGGGCACTCCGAGCGCGGTGAATTCGCGTTCGGTGGCGGCGACATCGCGCAACTTGGCGACGGCGGCGATCGCAAATATCGCAGCGGTAGCCACTGCCGCGGCGTATCCGATCCCTGAACCAGTCACACGACCATTGTGCTCTGATCTTCAGACCTAAAGTCGCCCCGTGCGCCGAACATATCGAAGTTCACTTCTCGCACTGATCGTGGTGACCTGTTTCGGTCTTCTGGCTTCTGTTCTCCCATCGTGTTCGTCGACTGCCTCGTCGAAGACGCCAGCGCAAGGTGCGGCTGCGCGGGGCGACGGGTTTCCGGTCGGGATCACGTCATTCACGTTCGTCGACGAACGCCGACCGACGCCGGCGAATGCGGCTCAGCCCGGAGCGCCTTCGCGAACGATTGCCGTCAGGGTTTGGTATCCCGCTGTCGCACCGAGTGCCGATGAAGTCCGAGACAACGACTTCGCCTCGGTTCCTGATCCCTCTCCGATGTTCGACGCGCCCCCGGCGACCGGTGCCGGCCCGTTTCCACTCATCGTCTTCGGTCACGGACTTGGTGCAGTTCCTGCGGTCTACGGAGATTTGCTGGAGTCGTGGGCGGCGGCCGGTTTCGTCGTCGCGGCGCCGGCCTTTCCGTTAAGTAATGAAAATTCACCGGGAGGCCCCGACGCCGGTGATGTTTCGAATCAGCCGGGCGATGTTTCCGCCGTCATCACGCGAGCTCTTGAGTTATCGGCCAGCGCAGAAGGTCGGGCCTTGGCGGGAATGATTGATGGTGATCACGTGGGCGTCGCCGGACATTCCAATGGAGGCATCACCACCGCCGGCATGATCGGTCAGTCCTGCTGCTTCGACGATCGTGTGGATGCGGCCATCATCATCTCGGGCACTTCACAACTCTTTCCCGGTGGAGAATTCGATTGGTCCCGAACGCCTCCGCTGCTGGTCATCCACGGCGAACAGGACGCGCTCATTCCTCTTGATGAGGGCAAACGAATCTTCAATAACGCTCGGGCCCCGAAAGGGCTCCTCACCCTCCTCGGAATCGATCACGGTTCCTTCCTCGTACGCGACTCAAAAGCATTTGCCATCACGGTCAACGCCTCCCTGGACTTCTGGAAGGGCTATCTCACGTCTGATGCGAAGGCGATCGCCGCCCTTCCTGATGATCAGGAACCGCGTCTCGCCACCATGCTCTTTCTCGATGCGAACGACGAGCCGGTCACTATCGAACTGAGTCAACCACCGATGCCATCGCGCTCGGCATCAGCGACGCCGACAACAAACCTGCGCGACGGGCAGCGGGTTCGAGTGACATGGTCAGGCTTCATTCCCGGTCGTGTTGTGAACATCGTGCAGTGTTCCGGAATGGGCCGAGACAGTTCCGCGTCGTGCAATCTTGTGACGGGGAAGATTCTCCAACCCAATCCGACTGGTTCCGGTTCACTTGATCTCGACATCGTGGTCGGTCAGGTGGGGAACGGCCGTTGCGATGCGACCACAACTGATTGCGTCATCGTGGTGAACGATGCGTCACTTCAAGAAGAAGACGCCAACATCCGAATTCCGTTGACCTTCGCCCGTTAGGGGCGAGTCGTCGAAAGCGTCAGACCTGCGGCCAGGAACGACGTTGGCCCTTGGCTTTTGCCGTGCGTGCCCATGATCGGCGCCATGCGCCAGTCTCAGGTCCGTTGAGATTTGGCGTGGAGCGCAGCGCAGCGTGACGTCGCGCTTGCCACCAGTCAGTGGCCGATTCATCGCCGAGGGCAGCGACTGCTTCTTGAATCCTGACGGCGAAGGTCTTGGAATCCTCGCCCTCGGCGGCGAACATCGGCGAACCAAAGACCACGGTGGTGTGTGCGGGGCGCGGGAGGTTCTTGCCTTTGGGGAGCACCTTGTTCGTGCCATTGAGGAAGACCGGAACGACGGGCACACCGCTATGGGAAGAAAGGAACGCAGCGCCTGAGGTGAAGGGCCGAGCCCACCCGTCGGGCGAACGAGCGCCCTCGGGAAAGATCAACATGCTCCAGTCGTCGCGCAGCAGTTCTAGAGATTGATCGATTGCCTTGCGCGAGACCTTCGTGCGCTCCACCGGAATGGCGCCGATGACAAGAGCAGAGAGAGGCGAAGTGATTCGGTTTGTGAACCAATAGTCCGCAGCAGCACCGATAAAGAGACGATTCCGCCACGGTTCGGGGATCGCCGTCATCATGAGCGGCGTATCGGCATGGCTGTGGTGATTGGCGGCGAAGATCACGGGACCTTCAACGCCGACGATCCGATCGGTTCCGTGAATGGTCGGTGTTGCGATGAGATCAACGACGGGCTTCATGACGGCGTTGAGAAGTAGCAGTCGAGCGACTCGAGCCGGATAGGAACGAGCCCAGTCGGTGTCGTAGTTGGCGCCGACATTTTTCTCCTTCTTGAGGAGTTCAACGCCAGCAGGAACCGGAGGGGCGCTCAGGAGTGCTTTGGCCGTGCGCGTGGCTCGGGAACCGGTTCGCGCGGCAGTGGACACCGAACGATTCACTGGGAGTCGCTTGATGAGGCGAGTGGCCTGTTTGCGAGTGATGGGCATCGGGCGCATAACAGACCTCAGGAAACGTCAGCCATGAGGATGGGCGGGTTGTGCAGATGAGTGATGGTCGCATCGCGACCGACGACATCACTGGCCATTTCAAGAGCGTCTTGCAGTGTTGACGCCGGTTTGAACCCGAGCCGTCGAACAGCGCGCACATCGCCACCGACGATGATCACTTGACCGACATGTT
Organism: Actinomycetes bacterium; assembly: GCA_037139155.1. Classification (GTDB taxonomy): domain Bacteria; phylum Actinomycetota; class Acidimicrobiia; order Acidimicrobiales; family Acidimicrobilacustridaceae; genus Acidimicrobilacustris. Next base: position 18,667 of record JBAXGZ010000012.1, read on the forward strand.
CAAGTGCATGCGAGCACCAGTACCACATGTAGAACGGATGCACGCCGTGGTAGGCGTAGCTCGTGCGATAGAGGTGGCGGTACCACTCGTCCTCGGCGAAGGACTTCTCGAACTGTTCGGACATCACCACTGGATCGTGGGTTTGTGTCAGTACCTGATCGAAGAAGTCGATGTACGACGGGTGGTGCACCGGATGAAATTCCCATGGCGTCGGATGGCTCATGATGACGACGCCACCTTCACGTACCGGCGGACGACCGCGGTAGAGGTTGAAGAAGTATCCGAGTCCGAGGCACGCAACCAAGATCGGATTGAGAATCGAGTTGACGTTGTACGGACTGATGTAGGGAAGGCCCATGGTGAGGATGTCGGTCTGACCCTCGACCGAAACGAGGTGTTGCGCGTACACATTCTCGGTGGTGAGTTTGTGCACTGCTTCAACCTCTCCGGCCTGCACTGAGGTCATTGCGTGAGGAGCCTGCCACGAGTTGAAAATTGAACGACGAGTGCGCTGCGGCATCCGGTCGAGGGCCGACTTCATGCCGGCCATCGTGACGCGGTCCTTCAGCGACCATTCCCACTCGCGCTTTTGTAGCACGCTCATTGGTCCTTCGGTGCCGAACACGTTGTTGTTCATAGTGGTCTCGATCTGGAAGACCTTGACTCCGGCATCACGCAGCACCTTGCCCATGCGCCAGTTCGCCGAATGCAGTTCGGACTTGTGCTGATCCATGAACGACTTTGAGTGACGCATGGTTTGTGGATTGTGGTGATGACGCAGCGAGCGATAGGAGGCGAGGCCAGTGGCCGTCGACTTCCAACCACCATCCATCGAGACCAGATTGATGTTCACGTAGATGATGAGATCGCTTTCGGCGGCGCGTTTGTTGATTTCGACTTCTTCACCCTTCTCCGTTTCGCCAATGAAGAGGAGATTGTCGGGATCCTCGGCGTCGTGATTCACGAGTAGCCCGTGCGGGGCGAAGGCGTCGTAGACACGGTCACCGACGGCGTGACGGAGTTCGTCCTCGGTCATGCGACGGTGGAGAGCGAGGGCCGCAATGAGCATGACGTCGTCGACTCCAGCCGCAGCTGCGAGTTCAAGAACGGCTTCAATGACGCGTTGACGGATATCTGGTCGCTTCATTGGAGGCAGCGGCAATGAGATGTCATCGAACGCGATGGTCAGCTTCATGCCAGGCCTCAGCAGGGCCGAGAGCGGTTCGCTATCGCCGATGGGATTGGCGAGTGCATCACGAATCGCGCCATCGGGGTTCTTGAGCGCGTCGATTGGCTCAGCCGGGTAGATGACGCGGCTGCGTCCGGCCGGGAGCCGTTCAAGGCGGAATCCCTCTCCATGGTGGAAGAGGATCGGTGGTGTCGAACGATCGACATCGAGGACGAATCCTGGTCTAGGCACGTTTCCGTTCCTTTTCATTGCGAAGGTCGAAGGCGATACGCACTGCACCACGTCTACCGGCATTGGCAGCGTGAGCGATGGCATCTTCGAAGCGGTCGAGGGGGTAGGTCGCACTCACGAGGCGACCGAGGTCGGCGGCAGCGACAAGTTCGAAGGCGAGGTCGAAGGTTCGTCGACGCTCACCGTTCGGGAGTGTCTCGGTGCCATAGGCGTAGGCCCCGCTCATGGTGATCTCGCGTTGCCACAGTCCGGTCAGGTCGACATGGACGTGACCGGGCATGCCCACCATCGTGATGCGTCCCTTTGGACGAACCACCGTGAGCGCTTCGGCGATGCTCGCTTCACTGCCTACACAGTCAATGACATGGTCGGCACCGCCGGTAAGGCGAACGATGTCGCCGTCACCGATGGCGAGTGATCCGGTGATTCTGCGGATAGGCCGGGCGATGTGATCGGAGGCGATGACGTGATCGGCCCCGAATTCTCGTGCCAGTTCCTGCTGATGAGGATGCTTCGCCACCGCCACGATGGTGCACTTGCGTCCGTAGCGACGAAGTGCGGCGATCGTGAGAAGTCCGAGGGCACCCGAACCGAGCACGACGACCGTGTCTCCGTCGGCGACATTGGCGGCAAGCGCGCCGTGCACTGCGCACGCAGTTGGTTCGACGATCACTGCGGCTTCATCGGTCCAATCAGCCGGAACCGCGTGCAACTGGCTGACATGAGCGATCATGCTGGTCGACCAACCGCCGCCGGTGTCGCAGCAGAATCCGCTCTGCAGACCGGGACTGATGTTCCCGAAGGTGATGCGTTCGCAATTGCCAAGATCGCCTCGGGCACAGGCTGCGCACACCGGGTCGATCCCGCGGGTGACACATCCGAGCACTGGTTCCACCACAACCCGACCAGCGGGAACTCCGTCGAAATCGTTGGGAAGATCGGCGACGATTTCGTGACCGGGAATGAAAGGGAACGACACGATCGGTTCGAAGTACCGAGAACTGTGTCCGTCGATGGTTGCGAGATCGGATCCGCAGATTCCGGTGAGGCGCGGCAGGATCTCGACCCACCCGGGTCCGGGAAGAGCAGGTGTGTCGACAGCGCGTAACCGAAGCGGCCCGACCTTGGCTCCGCCTCCGGAACTGAGTCGGCCGGCAATGTTGGCTGCGGCGAAACGGGGGATGTTGCGTTCAAAGCGGAGAGCTTTCATGCCGTGCCTCCGGGAACGAGAGGATTAGCAAGGCCGCCGTGGGCGGTCCGACGAGGCCCGATGGGGACGAGACGACGGGGTGCGCCGGGAGCTTTCGTGAAGTTCTCTACCAACCAGCCGCGCTTGCGAGCGAGTGTCGCGAGACGGGTTTCGGGATTGACCGCAACGGGGAATCCAACTGCTTCAAGCATTGGAAGATCCGACGTGCTGTCGGCGTAGGCCACGGTTTCGCTGAGGCTCAGACCGTGTGCAGCCGCGTAGTCGCGCAACACCTGTGCTCGTGTTTCTCCGGTGGGGGGAATGTTGCGGAGTTCGCCGTCATAGCGACCATTCGTGACACTCATTTCTGCCGCGATGATGTCGTCGAACAGGGGAGCGAGGGGCTTCACCACGAAGTCGAGAGCCCCAGTGATGAGGACGGTGCGATGACCTGCGGCCTTGTGCTCTCGCACACGGCGGATGGCTTCGGGGAACGACTTTGAAAGAATGAGACGGCTGAACATCTCAGCAGAATCCTCTTCGATTTGTTGGAGTGGTGCACCGTCGTAACGGCGGTAGAAGAACCGCAGGAAGTCAGTGCGATCCTTGCGGTCGAGTGACAAAAGCGACGGCCCTTCGGCCATCATCTTTCCGATGAATCGGAGGCGCTGATCATTCGGCATGCGACGCGTCGCGAGAAATGCATAGCTGGCGACAACGTTCGAGGCGATGAGTGTGTTTTCGAGATCGAATGCCGCGAGTTGACGCTCGGGGGAAAGGATTTGGCCACGCAGTCGGTCGGTGCGGGTGGGGCCAACCTTCCCTCCGGGTGTCGTGCGCACACGGGCGGCCTTGACGACCGAGGGCAGATGGATCTCGTTGACGAAGTGGTCCCATTCGATGACCCTCGGATCGAAACAGAAATCGCGTTGGTCTTCTGGGGTTTGGTTGTCCCAAAGGGCGAGCAGTCGATCGAGTCCGTAGATCGCCTCGCATTCGGCGTAGGCACCATAGATCTCGACGTATCCAAGCGCTCGTTCGGCCTCTTCGCGCTTTTCCTCGACCGACGCTCCCCACTCGGCCTGGCGACCGCGGAGAGGAAGGGCATTGAGGACGCTTTCGGCCCGAGCGAGTGTTTTGGTCGCTCGTTCGAGCTGACCCTTCACGCGCCCGCGCCCGGGGAATGACCAGGTCGGCACGATGATTGGCTGACCCTTGGTGTCGTAGAGGGGACGCTGTTCAAACCAGGCGCTCACCAAATTCACGAGGCGGCGATAGTGCAACGGATTCTGTGAACCTGACGCGACCTGCACGACTTCTGGTTCGGGTTCGGGACCCTTTGCGGCGACAGCGATGATGGCGGCTGAAACGAGATCGACGGGAATGACGTCGACGACACCCTCGGGTACGCCGGGGAACTCCTTGAGCAGTCCGCGTGCGTAACTAATGATGATCGGCTCGGCCATGCGGAAACCGCGGATCCAGCCAGGTACCGGTTCATGCAGCGCGGATTCGATGATCGAAGGGCGAACGATGCTGACGGGTACGTCGCCATGGGTCTCAACAAGCGCTCGCTCGCCGAGAGCTTTCGTGTAGGCGTAGGCGTCGGGCCAACCCAGCGACGCAGCGCGAGCGCGGCCGGCTTCGACCATTCGATCGGAAACCCAACGATCGCGAAGTTGCTCGGTCTTTTCGGCAAGAAGTGGGGTGCCGGCAGCACCAAGTTCTTTTTCAGCCCTTGAACGAAAGCCCTTCAGTTTTTCCGGGGTGCGACTGTCTGCCTCGGCATCGCGACGAGCCCGACGTGCACCCTCAACCTCAGCGCGCCAATCGACATCGATAAAGAAATGACTTTGGTCCACCAGTTGTTCGGGTGCCGCGCCTCGATGATTGCCCGCGACATAACAGGTCGAGACGGCGACGAGATGCGGCGTGATGCCGAGGTCGTTGCAGACCGCGGCGATTCGTGTGGGGCCAAGAAGATTCACCTCGACTGCTGAATCCAATGGCGAATCGAAACTTACGGAGGCCGCGGAGTGGATGATGATGTCGCAGCTCGCAAGGATTGCGAGTCCTGCATCGTCAAGCCCGAGTCCGTCCCGGCCAACATCGCCAGCTACCGACGTGATGCGGCGGGCCGTCATCTCGGCGAATCCGTCCTTGCCGAGTTCGTCACGCAGGCGGTCGAAGGCGTCGTTTTTCAAAATCTCGCGTGCGACGCGTTGTTCGACGGTTGATCGGCGACCCGGACGAACGAGCAGGACGATGTCGCAATCGGGTACCGATCGCAGAAGTCGTTCAAGGAGGTTGGTGCCGAGGAATCCGGTGGTACCGGTGATGAACAGTCGTTTGCCGTCGAGTGCGTCACGAATCACAGATGAATGTTTACCACTTGGTAAGTGAAACGTCTAGACTTTCCCCATGGCCCTCGCCGTCACCAGTCCTACCAAGGGAACCCGAGCTGCTCGCACCCGGGCCACCGAGGATCGAATTCTGGCTGTGGCCCTCGATTCCTTCGGGACCAAGGGCTTCGATTCGGTCTCCCTCGATGATCTGGCCAGCGAACTGGGGATCACCAAGCAAGCGATCCTCTATCACTGGCCATCGAAGCGAGTGCTTCTTGATGCTGTGATCGATCGGGCAGCTCTCGAGTTGATCATCGAGTTCGACGGCGCTCTGTCTGAGGACGGCTGGGGTTGGAGCCGAGTGGAGTCGGTGGTTCGTAGGATTTTTCGGGTCGCGATGCGCCGACCGGAACTGCTGGGTTTCATTCGCGAGATCAGTCGCATCGGCGGCGACGCGTCGTTGCGAGTGACCGCTGATCTTGAACCATTCGTCACGCGTGCCACTGCCTATTTTGAACGCGAGATGGATGAAGGTCGGATCCGCCGGTGTGACCCGGGCTTGTTGCTCGTCTCGGCCTATTCAACAGTTTTGGGTGCTGCCACCGAAGTCGAAGTACTGCGCGCAGTGGGGATCGAACCCACATTGCGAAGCACAGTGATTCGACGACGCGAACTGCTGTCGTTTCTGCATGCGGCGATGGTTGCGCCCGAATTCGTCAGGCTTCAAGCGCCGCGGTAGCGCGACACCGTTGTGTGTCGCTCGATCGCCAGACTCACAAGTTCGTCGATCAGTGCCCGATACGGCAGCCCGCTGGCTTGCCACATCTGCGGATACATCGAGATTGGAGTGAAGCCGGGGATCGTGTTTATCTCGTTGAGGAGCCAACCTCGTCCGGGGTTCTCATAGAAAAAATCAACGCGAGAGAGTCCCTCGGCGCGGTGCGCGCGGAACACGCGACAGGCCAATTCGCGAACCTGAGTTGTTTCCTCATCAGAGAGCGGCGCAGGTATGAGGAGTTGGGCAACGCCGTCGGAGTACTTGTCGTCGTAGTCGTAGAAATCGCCGCCCGGAATGATCTCACCGGGGACCGACGCGCGTGGCGACGTCGTGTGGCCGAGCACTGCAACTTCGATCTCGCGGCCGACAACGCCCTCCTCGATCACGAGCCATTCGTCGAACCGCAACGCAGTGTCGATCGCGGCACGAAGTGCGGAGCGCGCTTCCACCTTCGAAACGCCGATCGACGAACCCATGTTGGCTGGCTTCACAAACAGCGGGAATCCAATTTCATTGGCAAGGGAATCGAGCACCGCTTCGGCAGCGGGACCTTCCAATTCACTGGCGTGGATACCGCGCCAGTTCGCCTGAGTGAAGCCTTCGACTTCGGCAAGACGTTTCGACATCACTTTGTCCATCGAAAGCGAAGAGCCGAGCACTGCGGAACCGACGAACGGAACACCCGCGAATTCGAGGAGGCCTTGCAGGGTTCCGTCCTCTCCCATCGGTCCGTGAAGAAGGGGGAAGACGACTGAGTCGGCGGTGAGAACGGTGAAGGGATTGACGGTGTCGCCGACGATCTCCATTGCGTCTCCGGCGTTCGAGAGGTCCGTTGAGCATTGGATCCATTGGCCTTCGCGGGTAATGCCGACGGGGATGAGTTGATAACGGTCCAGATCGGCAGCGGCCAGGACGTGGCGGGCGGTCACCCTAGAGACGTCGTGCTCGGCCGATTGCCCTCCGAAAAGGACGATGAGACGGATGCGAACCGTTTCTGACATGGATCGAACCGTAGTCCGGCGGTCATCAATCCGATTGCCGTCCCGTAGTGTGACGCGGTGGAATTCCGTACCGCAGACATCGCAACCGCAGTGGGCGGCACCCTCCACGGATCTGACGTCGTCATCAACGGCGCAAACTTTGATTCTCGATTGATCCGCAAGGGCCAATTGTTTGTTCCGATTCGCGGCGACCGTGATGGTCACGACTTCATCGAGGCCGCTCGGCAGGCTGGCGCGATCGCCACGCTCAGTTCGCGTGGCGCGATTGACGGCATCACCACTATCGACGTGCCCAATGTCGAAGAAGCATTCAGAGCGCTCGGAATTGCTGCTCGTTTCCGGTTGCCCGACCGCGTTGCCGGCATCACCGGTTCGGTCGGCAAGACATCAAGTAAAGATCTCGCTGCCGCGATTCTCAGTCGTCGGTATGTCACCACCGCCAACGAGAAGAGTTTCAACAACGAACTCGGCGTCCCGCTGACATTGGTGAACGCGTCTTCCGATACTGAAGTGACGATCGTCGAAATGGGAGCGCGCGGCGACGGTCACATCTCTGATCTCTGCGTCATCGCCCAGCCCAGTGTCGCGATCGTGACGGCAATCGAATTGGCACATTCAGAGTTCATGGGTGGACTCGACGACATCGCACGAGCCAAGGGTGAATTGGTTGAGTCATTACCGGCTCATGGGATCGCAATTCTCAACGCCGACAACTCTCGCGTGACTGCGATGGCCGCCCGAACCTCGGCACGTTTGCTCACATTTGGCCTGACCGGTGGCGATGTCAATGCCTCGCGCATCACGATTGAAGATGACCTCCGTGTGCGATTCGTCCTTTCATCGGAATGGGGAAGCGCCGCGGTTCGACTCGGGGTTCGTGGTGTGCATCACGTTGGGAACGCTCTCGCCGCAGCGACACTTGCGCTGGTGTGGGACGTACCGATGGACGACATTGTTGACGGGTTGGAGCAAGCATCACTTTCGCCGTGGCGGATGGAACTTCATCGTTCGTCAACGGGAGCCCGAATCCTTAATGACGCGTACAACGCTGGTCCTGCGTCCATGGAGGCTGCGCTCCGGGCAGTGGCCCAACTTCCGGCTGCTCGCCATCATGCGGTACTGGGGCCAATGGCTGAACTCGGTTCCGAGAGCGCAGCGGCCCATGCCCATGTTGCGTCAGTCGCCGCTGAACTTGGTGTGAGATTGATCGCGTTTAGGACTTCCGACTACGGCGACACCGCAATGACCATCGCCTCCACTATCGATGAAGCAGCCGACGCTGTCGGATCGTTGGATGCCGATGACGCGGTATTGGTGAAGGGCAGTCGTATCGCAGGTCTTGAACGCCTCGCCGCGCTGCTCCTCGAATCCTGACCTAGTTGCTGGGGGTCTCGCTCTGGGGGACTTTGGCCTCGGGAGGTCGCAGATCGGCAAACCAGGCAAGGAAGAGGGCGAACGCGGCGCCGAAATACACGACGGTGTTGACCGTCGAGTGGCTCACGATCCAACCGGCCAAAAGCCCAGCCACCGGCACGGTTCCTCCGAAGCACATCATCCACACCGCGCTCACGCGACCGCGAATGGCGTGGTCGAGTCGCGATTGAAAAATCGTGGAGAGAGAGGTGACAACTGCGAAGTAGAAGAAGCCAAGAAGAAAGCCGACGGGGAAGGCGAGCGCGGGAGTGTCGATTGTGATGTAGGTGGCCAGCGATATTCCGAACATGACGAACGAACCCCGCAATACATTTTCGATCTTTCGTCCTGACAGAAACGTGCCGACCGAAAGCGCGCCCACCACGGCTCCTAAACCGAAGGTCGCATAGAGCAGGCCGTACAACGTCGACTTTGTGGAGACTCCCCAGTCGGTGGTGGCCAACGCGGGATAGAGAACGACGAACGGCATGCAAAAAAGCGAGAACAGGAAAACCGTGATGATGGCGCGCAGGATCACCGGATCGTTCCGCACGTACTTGAATCCACCGACGAGGCGATCGAGTTTGCTCTCGCCATGTCGTCGTTCGAAGACGGGCACCTTTACGTAGGTGACTCCGACCATGATGATGAGGTAGGTCGCGGCGTTCAGGACGAAAACCCATGACGCGCCGATCCACACATAGAGCACCGCACCGATCGCTGGTCCGACCACGCGAGACACGTTCATGCTCACCGAGTTGAGCGAGATGGCGCCGGCCAGATGCTCCTTTGGGACGAGTGACGGGGTGACGGCAAGGAACACCGGTCCTTGCAGCGCGGCCCCCGTCCCGACGGCGAACACTGCGAGGAGGAGCGCCGGTCGCGAGAAGTCGGTTGTGCGAACGATCCAGGCGATGGCGAGTGAGCCGATCATCTGCTCGAGCGACAGCCAGAAGATGAGCTTCTTCCGGCTGTACATGTCGGCGATGATGCCGCCGAAGGTGGCGAAGAGGAGTTGAGGTACGAGATTGCAGAAACCCACGAGGCTGACAAGCCATGCACTGCGAGTGACGTTGTAGACGTAGGCGGCAAGGATGACGTTCTGCATCCAGGTTCCGACGGTGGAACCGAGACTGCTGAGCCACATCGTGCGGTAATCACGATTGGCGAGCGCAGCACGTACGGCGCTGATCTCTTCGGCATCGAGGGTCCGGTCGCTATCGACGAGGGCTTCTTCGGCCTCGCCGCGGAATTCCTCCTCCGATGTGAACTCGTGCTCCCCAGTCATCGGTGCCGAGGGTACGGCGAGGAGGGCAGGGATGACGAAACGGCGGGGCCAGATCAGCGTTGCTGCACCGAGGCGGTAACGGTGGCGGTCACCATTTGGTCATCGGGGGCTCCGGGGATGGCGCGAGCGAAGAGATGCCGAACGCGACGTTGGAGAACGACGGTGACCGAACCATCGGGGCTGATGGAGACGTCCGGTCCACGTTCAAGATCGTCAAGGAGCCCTTTGGCGGCGAGCACTTCGATCGCCACGAACCACACTCTGGCGGGATCGAGTCGGTAACCCAGCCCGGCCCGCAATGCGGCTTCGTCGAGTCCGGCGGTGGCGGCATCGTTCGCAGCATCGGTTGCGGCGGCGAGGAGGTCTTGTCGGCCGGCACGCACCGCAGTGAGGTCGATGGTGATCGCGGCGAGGATGAACATGATCAAAACAGCGGCGGGCATGAGTATGAGGACGGTGCCGTGCTCCCCTCGGAAACGATTACGTGGCTTCAGCATTGAGCGTCGCCAGGCAGACCGCTTCGGTATGGATCAATCACTTCGCTTTGTGAAGCCACTGCATCGAAGCCATGGCCGAATCCGCCGATGATCGGAACTCGTATCGCGTGGACGGGATGGCGGACGGTCACCGTTACCCGCGAGCATCGCCCCCAACTTCGCGCACCGTGGTAGGCGATCGAGATTGAGGTCGCCCCCGCAGAGCGGCCCTGTCCCTGAAAGGCCATCACTGCGGCTGACTCGGCGCGAGAGCGCGCACTGTCTTCATCTGGCGCTTCGACGAAGGCCCGTACTGCCTCTCGTGCAGCACTTGAGGTGGAGAGTTCGGAGTCGACGACACCCCACACATTGGCGATCACGAGCATGGCGATTATGAAGGTGAGGATGCCGAAGGGAATCACTTCGATTCCCCCAACCTGACCATGGTCACCGCAGAGCCGTGACCTCATTGCAGTTGCTCCACTCGCACCCGAACAGTGCGATCAATCACCGCTGGGCCGCGTCCGCGGAAACTGTCCCAGAGGAAACTGGGCGGGCGAGCGCGAATAGTGAGCGCCACCGTGTCCCACGTGCTTGTCGACCAATCGAGTTCGACTCGATTTCCGAATTGGCCGAGCTGTGATCGGACCTTGGACTCGGCGTGGGCCCGCGCCTCTTCGGGCACTGGTCCGGAGTCATGAGAATTGCGGGCCCCGGCGACGAGGCGCGCCCCTTCATACGCGGCACTCGTGGCCGCAGAACGTGCATAGAGAGCGATGAGCGTCTGCGTTGCGAACAACAGAAGTGCGAGGAAAACCAAGAGCCCAGAGATCGTGGAGATGAGTCCAGTTCCTGCATCCGAACTGGACTCATCTTCTTGATCTCGATTCACTCGGAACCGATCTGAGTGATCTTGTCGTTCGTGGTCGCTTCGGTTGTCTTCCACATCTGTTGGAAGCCGACCCACATTGCCGCGCCGAGAAACGCCATGATGAGAACGGCGATCGCCGCGGAAATGACACCTTCACCCCGGTCTCCTGAGAGGCGGCGTGGGCGCTGAGATGTTGGGATCGCCGGCGATTTATTGGTTCCGGCGTCATCGGTAGGTTCGGTGCCTGCGGTAACGGGGTCGTTGTGGGTGGTCATTGACGCTCCTATTCGGTGGGTGGAAGTTGTGGATGTGGGTCAGGTTGAGCTGAAGAGGCGGAGGGCCTCGGTGAAGGGGACGGCAAGGAAGAGAAGTCCTGGGACGAGCGTCGCGACGGTCACGGGAATCCACACCTGCTGACCGCGCTTTTCGATGATCTCGACGAGATCTCGGTGCACCTCGGCGCGAACGGCTCGTGCTTCGTTGGTGATGAGGTGTCCGAGATCCCCGGCATCGCGATTGAGCGCGAGAACTCCGACGAGGCGACCGACGGCAGGGACATCAGCGATAGCAGCCCACTCCCTCAACGCCGTGTTCTCATCGATGCCGTGAGCGAGGCGAGCGACAACCCGTTGGAGATCGCGGGCGACGGCACCGTTTGATCGTCGGGAGAGACGCTGAAGCGCGGCACCGAGTGAATACCCGGCGGACAAAAGCATCCCGAGTTGTTCGCTGACAATGGGAAGTTCGAGGACGAGTTCTCGCTTCCACTTGTCTGATCGACGAGAGAGCTGGGACTCGATGATGAGGAACGCGAGAACCGGGGATCCGAGAATCAGGAGCAGAGCGAAAGCGATTGGTGGGCGAAGCGCGAATGTCGCGGCCAACCCAGCAGCGAGAGCGGCAAGCGACCAACCAAGTTGTCGTAATCGGAAGTCGGTTGGATCGAGTCGACTGTGGATCCGCTCGAGACGAATACTCAGTTCCTCGTTCACACCGGAGAATTTCGCGATTGACGCGCCTGCGTCAGTGGCCAGCGGGCCGAGCACTCGCGTGACTGCGGAATCACCAACGGTCGATTGCTGTGCAACGGACAGACCATGGAGGTAGGGACGAAGCCGGGCATCGAGGGGTCGACGGCGGAACCAGCGAAGCTGGCTAAAGATCAATGTGAAGCCGATCCACGCCAGGATCAGGGAGAGGGCGAGGGGTTGTTTCATTCCGAGAACACCCGTTCTTCGGTAGGCAGGCGCAGCATGAGGCCGGCCCATCGCCAGCACCCGGCCATCATCGCTAATGCACAGATCACGGCGATCTGGCCGAGGGGAGTTGTGTAGGCGCTGCGGCCGTTGCCGACGGCGAGACCGGCTGCGGCCATGCCGAGTGGGACGAGTAAGACAAAACTTCGGGCAAATCGAACGCCGGATTGTCGGGCCCGGACATCCTTCCGATACGCGACATCGTCGCGACGATCCTGAGCGAGGTCGGCGAGTCGTCGATCGATCCCCGTACCGCCGAGTTCGTGAGCGATCAGCAACGTTTCGCATGTCGCGTCACACGTTGGGTCGGCCAACTGTTCCCGAAGGACACGGAGAGTTCGCTCGAAGTCGGTGGTGAGCATCCACTCGCGTTGCGCAGCGGCGAATGCTGGTTTCATCGCGTCAGGACCAGCGGCCCCCACCTCGAACAGTGCTTGGGGGAGCGATCTTCCAACCGACGAAGTGAGGAGCCGAAGTTCTTCGATCATCCTTGGCCATGAGTCTTGGGCAATAGAGAGACGATTGCGCCGCCGCTGTCGATACGCGGCGACGGGAAAAGATGCAGCGAAGAGTCCGCCAGCAAGCGCGGGGAGCGCAGTTCCGAAAAGGGCAAAGGCGAGTAGGGCCCCAACCACAAACATGGCGGCGAGAGCGAGCAGAAACTCGCTTGCTGCAACCGAGCCGAGTCCTGCTTGGGTCATCCAGTCGGACATCGTTCGATGAGAACGAGCGGTGAATGGTGATGCAGGACCAGGACCTAGGCCCGACCAACGAAGGACGCGCGCGGTGTAGATCAGATGGATGCCGTATGCCGCCATGATGGCGATGAGAAGCGCGGTCATCGGAGGATCGATCCGAGAGAGAGGCCAGCCGCGCTGAAGAGTTGCCCAATCCGTTGTGGAAGGAGACCTGTCCACACGAGCGGACCACTTGGGGTTTGACGGGTGAACAAATCGGTCACCGTGAAGGCGCCGCTCGATGCATCGACGAGTTGTTCCTCGACGGCAATGATCTCGAGAACGCGGGGCCCAGACGGAGTTCGCTGACTGAAAACCACTAGGTCGATCGCGTCGGAAACAAGGGTGGTGAGCGCTTCATGAGGGAGGGCTGCGGCTTCGGAAAGTTCGGCGAGAAACCTGAGGCGGGAAAGTGCTCCGCGGGCATTGGCCGAATGAATAGTGGTGTAGCCCTTGATGCCAGACGACAGCGTAAGGAGGAGAGGAAGGGCCTCGCGGTCGCGAACCTCACCCACAACGGCGACATCAGGGGCCATCCGGAGGAAGCCAGCGACGAGTCGGCGAAGATCGACCGCTGGTCGATCGGCGCGCGCCGCACGTGTTTGCATGCTGGCGACGTTCGGGAGGGGTGCATCAACCTCGAACACCTCCTCGGCGATAACCACACGTTGAGAGGAGTCGAGTTCACCGAGACAGCAGGACAACAACGTGGTCTTCCCCGATCCTGGGGCACCGGCGAAGAGGGCCGTTGCTCCAGCACGAACTGCGCCAGCAAGGAACTGCGCGGCGGCGGGACTGAGGGTGTCGTTGCTGACGAGTTGGTCGAGACGAGTAAATGGGACCCCAGTGAAGCGACGGATGTTGACCATGAGATGACCACCGCGCGAAAGATCTCCATGGACGATGTGGAGGCGGGATCCGTCGTCGAGCTGTGCGTCCTGTAATCCTTCGGTCGCATCGAGTTTGCGATGGCTTGATGACGAATCGTCGAGCAGTTTGGTCAGAGTTCGAATGACATGATCGTCATCGTGAAACGTCTCCTGGTGGTAGCCGCTGGTTCCTCGATGGCGTTTGACGAAGATCTCGGTCGGTGCATTGATTTCGATCTCCCACACATCGGGGTCGTTGAGCAGATCGGTGAGCGGTCCGTAGTGCACCAGATTTCGCCATGCGCGAATGGCGAGAGCCTCGGGGTTGGCGATCGGGACTGAGCGACGGCCATGGCGGTAGTCGTCCTCCCATCGACGAAGTTCCTCGTCAAGAAGGGATCGAAGTTGATCGTGCCCATCGGCAGAGGACAGGTCGAGTGCATCTTTCTTGGCGCGGGTCTGAACTGCTGCCTCGACTTCGAGAAGTGGTGTCACAGTCATGCGGTCCTCCCGAGATGTCCGGGGAGAATGGCGATTGGGGTCTGGTCGGTTAATGCTCGATGGGGAAGAGGGCCGATGTCGGCGAAGAGTTGTGCAATCGCAGTACTGATCGATCCGAGTACTGATTTGGGTGGCGGGGCGCCGTCGTGGAAAATCGGTTCGAGGTCGCGCCGGATGGGGACCATCACCGGAACCGGGATCGGATTATCGGGAAAGACTTCGTTCACTAGCGACGTGATGGTTCGGACGAGTTCCGACCGACGTCGTGTTGAACGGGGCGCGCTGAGTACGACCAGAAGGATCCGGCGGGAATCAACCCCGAGTTCGATGAGGTCACGAAATGTCTGGATTGATCGGCTTGTACCAGCAACCCCCGCGCGAGCGGTGAGCACGATGATGTCGGCGGTCACGACGAGTTCCCGAGCGAGAACGTTCCGATCCTCGATGTCGATCGAGCCGGTCTGCGCTTCACCCTCAAGATCGGTATCGGTATCGGCGATAACAACATCGAAGGTGTCTCGCAGTGATGCGAGCGCGGCCACAGTTGCGCGACGGCGCAGGATGGTCCAGTCGCGATGTCGGCGTAGTCCAGGAAGGACGTCGTAGCCGTGTCGTGCACTGAACCAGCAATGCTGACGAACATCGTCGGGCGTGGGATTCGACATTCGGTGAAGATCGACTAGTTCGGGAAGACCAGGCACGACATCGCCGAGATCGTGCAGTCGGGCTTGATCGCCATTGAGGCTCGCGTCGACAAGGACGATTGCCTCGGTGCTCTCTGTCGCGAGGGCTAGGTCACCAGCGGCACATTGTCCGGCGATCGCCATCGCCAAGGTTGAGGTACCCGAACCTCCAGCCCCGAGCACCGTTATCAGGTGCCCGCTCTGCGGTTCTTCGTGGAAGGAGGTCGTGGATCGTCGGAATGATCGTCGCTCGATTCCCATGGCGTGCTCTCGCAGAGAGGCGAGCAATTCTTCTGGGGTCAGCGGAAGAGAGATGACAGTTGCAGCGCCGAGTGACTGCCAATCGCGACGCGGTGTGCCGTTGGCGATGATGATGGGAGCGCACTTCGCGTCGCGGGCGGTCTCGAGGATGTCACGGTCGACGCCAGTGCAATCCTCTCCGAGGAGGACTGCGGAATGGCGGCGGTCGGACATCAGTCGGGCCCGAACCTCATCGACAGAAACACAGCGGATGAATTCGATGGGAAGTGTCGAGGATGTGGACCACTGGCCGACATCGGTGAGCCACGGTGACCGCGGCCGGGCCACACCAAGGATGACGAAATGCTCGTGATCGGTCATCGGCCGATTGCCGTTCGGGAGAGTGGGCCGGTCGTCGCTGAGCGAGTACCCGTTGTTCCCTCGGCGAGGGTTGATCTCACGATCGTCAGCGACGCAACTTGGGCGGCATGCGCTGCATCAAGCAATTGATCAGCAGAGGAAAGGGCAAGGGTAAGGATGAGCTTGCCCGATGAACCGAGTGATCCTGATTTCGCGTCGGTGATGCGAATGACCCGAGCGTCTCGGGCGAGGACCGTTGTCGTGGCGTCGGTGCCAGAGCCATAAGTGGCGAGGACCTCGACGCGCTCGCCGGCGCGCAGGTCGCCATTGAGGGCTCGATCGCGATCAACGGGAAAGGAGAATTCCCTGGCCGGTTCGGGAGGACCGCCGGTGAGGACCGCGCTGCGCTGGACGAGTTCCCCCTCGCCGAGGGGGGCCAAAGCGACGGAGCCAAGGACCGATTCGGCACTGGAGAAGCCATGACTGGCGAGAGAACTTCCGCGCTCTATTGACGCAGTAGTGAGAGCAGAGCTCTCGATCCGTTCACCAACCGCAATGGGGCGATTGGCGACAATGACTGTCTGATGCTGGCTCTCGCCGCTTGCAGTGACTGCAAGAAAAGTTCCGAGCCCGGCCGCGCTCACCAGCAACGCTCCAACGATGGTTCTGGTGTTCGGACGACGAGACGCGAGGAGCGCAACACGTCGTGACGGTTGGTTCGGTGCTGTCTTCGATGAGGAACCTGTCTTCGATGAGGTGGTGGAACCGCGCATCTCGCCTGCTCTCCGCTGGATTCTTGGGGACTGTCGTGGGCAACGTCGTTGGTCGTGGAGGACGCACGGTACGGATGACGTCACCGTTGGGGAAGAGGTCTCGCGGCCCATTTCGTCCGATGTTGTGATCCCGTACCTTCCTCGTTCTGATGGAAGAAACGATCGAGTGGATGAGCACGGCCGATGCGGCCGAGTACCTCGGTGTGCAGTCGCGCACGCTGTATCGATTCATTGACGAAGGTGACCTTGCCGCCTACCGCTTTGGTCGGGTCATTCGCCTTCAACGTCGCGACGTCATTGCCTTCGTTCAGTCCTGTCGCATCGAACCGGGCACGATGGGAGCCCACGAGCCCAATGGTCGAGGCGTTACTGATGAGCCGATTGGCGTGGCCTCGGCGGAAACGACATCGATCGCCTCGACCACGGCGTAATACGAGCAAGTGTTTGGCGTCTGAAGTTCGAGCAGCGATCGACTTCGAGCCTTTAGCCGTCCCGAAATCATGTGATCGCCGATGACCACCGTGATGTCGTCGACTTCCTCGGTGAAGGTCGCCACCATTGTTGGCCACGACATCGACATCGACGTCGAGACCATGCCATCACCGGCAAGGCGGCACGGTTCTGATGTCCGGATCGACACGATCCCACCAAGGCGCAGCAGTGACCGCAGTCCGGAGGGCGAACTGATCATCACTCCAGTCGCACCCACGAGTTCGATCGCGCCACGGAACTCGAGGCCACCGGTGGTGGTGAGGGCCACCACTATTTGGAGATCAGAGAGATTGGACAGCAGTCCGGTGACCGACGCGTCCTCGGCTCGGTGGTTTCGGAGCGCGCCAAGGCCTGAACGTGAGCGGATTGCTTCGGCGGCTCGGGCCGAATCGAGCAACTGGTGGAAGGCAGGGTCAGAGGTCTGGTCCACCCGAGGATCATCGACGTGATCGCCCCATAGGGGATGAGTCCTTCGGCCCTTCTAGGATTACGGGTCAGATGCCCAGCACAACAGTGAACGTCCATGTCCCCGGTAACCACCTCATGACCGGCCTTCTCGGCCAGCGT
This sequence comes from Actinomycetes bacterium, assembly GCA_037139155.1. GTDB lineage: Bacteria > Actinomycetota > Acidimicrobiia > Acidimicrobiales > Acidimicrobilacustridaceae > Acidimicrobilacustris. Next base: position 35,926 of record JBAXGZ010000012.1, read on the forward strand.
GATGAGTTACTGATCCTCGTCGAGGATGCCTTTCCCGATGCCGATGTGCATGTGAGGGGGAATGAAATCACCGTCTCGGGTGATCAGGCCGGCATGGTGGGCAAGTTGTTCGAAGAACTCGTCGTGCTTCTTCAGCAGGGTCAGGTTCTCGAGCCGGTCTCGGTGCGGCGCAGCATCGAAATGGTCAAGGCCGACGAACGTCCGAGCGAGGTGCTGACCACTGATGTCTTGCGAAGCGCTCGGGGTCGGATGGTGCGCCCAAAGACGAGCGGTCAGAAGCGCTATGTCGATGCAATTCGTAAGAACATCGTCACGTTCGGAATTGGACCAGCAGGCACGGGCAAGAGTTGGTTGGCGGTCGCCATGGCCGTTCAGGCGCTGCAAGCCAAGGACGTCGACCGAATCATCCTCACGCGTCCTGCGGTCGAAGCCGGAGAACGTCTCGGGTTTTTGCCTGGCGATCTCATGGCAAAGGTCGATCCATACCTGCGTCCCCTGTACGACGCGCTTCACGACATGGTCGACGCCGAAGGTGTGCAGCGAATGTTGGAGCGGGGAACGATCGAGGTCGCACCGTTGGCCTTCATGCGGGGCCGCACCCTCAACGGCTCATTCATCATTCTCGACGAGGCGCAGAACACCACGCCTGAGCAGATGAAGATGTTCCTCACGCGTATCGGTTTCGGTTCGAAAGTTGTGATCACCGGCGACACGACGCAGATCGATGTACAAGGCGGTCGCAGCGGTCTGCTTAATCTCGAGCCCATACTGAGCGGCATCGACGGACTCGAGTGGGTTCGGCTTTCGGCCGGCGATGTCGTTCGACATCGCATTGTGCAGGACATCGTGAGCGCCTACGAAAACGCGCCCAAGCCTTGACCGAGCCTCCTCGCCGTCGCCGACTCAAACGACGCGGTCCCGCCGATGGAGTGGTCACCGTCTTTGTGTCAGATGAACAGGACGCGGTGACGATCAGCGTCGATCGGTGGCAGCAACTTGCGTTGGCGGTTCTTGTCGACGAAGGCGTTGAGGGCGAAGCGGAACTCTCGGTGATGTTTGTCGACGAAGAAACAATCGGCGATCTCAATCGAAGGTTCATGGAGTCGGACGGGCCCACTGACGTGTTGTCGTTCCCGATCGACGGCGAACCAAACGATCCGGGACGCTGGCCTGATTCTGGCGGTCCAGGACCCGACCGGATCGAGAACGATCCTGAAGATCTTCCGCTTCTGCTCGGCGATGTCGTGATCTGTCCGATCGTCGCTGATCGAAATGCACCGAGCCACGCTGGAACTCTCGACGACGAACTCGCACTTCTGGTGGTCCACGGCATCTTGCACCTTCTGGGAATGGATCACGCCGAGGATGCTGAGCGAATCGAGATGCAATCGCGCGAACAGGAACTGCTGGCCGCGCACTATGGCCCGCTTTCGGCGGACCCTTGGGCGGGATTCTGAACATGTTGGCGGCGGAATTCACAACAGCTGACGGCTGGATGCTTGTTGCGATCTTGATCCTGCTTGTTCTTTCGACATTCCTCTCATTGGCCGAAACCGCGCTTACGAGAATGACGGTGTCGAAGGCACAGGTCATCGCCGAACGAGGTGGTTTCGGGTCGAAGCGGATCGCGCGACTCGTTGCCCATCCCGAGGAATTCCTCAATGTGGTTTTGCTCGTTGTCCTCGTGTGTCAACTCGTACAAGCGACTCTCGTTGGTCTTGTCGCCGACAGTCTCTTTGGTGCATGGGGGCTCGTTCTCGCCACCTTCGTCAACGTGGTCGTCGTGTTTGTTGTCGCCGAAGCGATACCTAAAACATGGGCGGTCCAGCACACTGAGAGCGCCTCACGAATTGCTGCACCAGTGGTGTGGTGGATGACGAGGTTTTGGCCGTTCCGGCTCATCGCCCGCGCGCTTATCGGACTGACCAACGTGATCATTCCCGGTAAGGGGCTGAAACAAGGTCCGTTTGTTTCCGAAGAGGAAATCCTCGCTCTCGCCGATCAAGCAGTCTCGGCGGACATCCTCGAGGAAGGAGAACGCGAACTCATTGAGCAAGTCATTGAATTCGGCGACACGATCTGTCGCGAAGTGATGGTGCCGCGTCCAGACATGTTGGCGATGTCGGATTCGTTGAGCGTTGCCGAGGTGCTTGATGAGGCCCTTGCCGCTGGGCGGAGCCGAGTTCCAGTTTTCGGCGACGGTATCGACGATGTCACCGGCGTGGCCTACGTGAAAGACCTGGTTCGAGCATCGAGATCTGGACGAGAAGGTGTGCCGGTGTCGCGCTTTGCCCGCCGTCCGTTCTTCGTTCCCGAAACCAAACATATTTCCGAGCTGATGTCTGAAATGAAGATTCGCAAAGCCCACATGGCAGTTGTGATCGACGAATACGGCGGCACTGCCGGGCTCGTGACACTCGAGGACTTGATCGAGGAACTCGTCGGTGAGATCTCCGATGAGTACGACTACGAGGACCCTATGGTTGAACGGCTGCCTGGTGGTGTGCTGCGGGTGCAAGCTCGAATGTCGATCGACGAGGTGAGTTCGCTTGTTGGGGCGGAATTGCCTGAGGGCGACTGGGACACAATTGGCGGCCTGATGTTCCACCTGCTCGGGCACGTACCGTTCGAAGGTGAAAGCGCAACCGAAGGCGAGTTCCGTCTTCTTGCAGAAAAAGTGAAGGGACGTCGTATCGGCATGGTGAGAATCGAGCGGTTGAACCAGTGAAGTCCGGGTTCGTTTCCATCGTCGGCCGGCCCAATGTGGGCAAGTCGACACTTCTCAATGCGATTCTCGGTCAGAAGGTGGCCATTACTTCAGACAAACCTCAGACCACCCGCTCGCAGATTCGCGGGGTATTGAATCGACCAGACACGCAGATCGTGTTCGTTGATACGCCGGGAATTCATCGTCCGCGCACGCTTCTGGGCGAGCGACTGAACAAGTCGGCGTCGGAGATGACGAGCGGTGTCGATGTCGTCTGCCTCGTTGTCGATGCAACCGCGCCCATTGGTCCAGGAGATCGATTTGTCGCGGAGAAAGTTCCCGCCAACGCGATCGTTGTGGTGAACAAGACCGATATCGCATCGCCCGACGACGTCATCGCCCAGTTGGCTCGCGCGGCTGAACAGATTGATGTGTCGGCCTACTTCCCGGTTTCTGCGGTGACTGGCGAAGGCGTCGAAAAGTTGGTGGCGGAAATCGTGTCGCGACTTCCCGAAGGTCCGCTCTGGTATCCCGACGACATGGTCACCGACGTTCCCGAAGCGTTCTGGGTGGCCGAACTCGTTCGGGAACAATTGCTCGCCGTTACCAACGACGAACTTCCCCATTCGATCGCCACTCGCGTTGTCGAATGGGAATGGCCACGAATCCGCTGCGAGATTCTTGTCGAGCGTGAATCACAAAAGGGCATCGTGATCGGACACAAAGGTTCGGTGCTCAAGAAGGT
>JBAXGZ010000013.1:0-38937 GCA_037139155.1 Actinomycetes bacterium
GCGACACATGGACGGCTCGACATCATGGTGCACAACGCGTTCGCCGGAGGTCAGGCCAGCCGTCTTGAAGAGACTCCCGCCGACGCATGGTTCCAGATGTCGCGCACATCGGCATGGGCGAGTTTCTGGTGCGCGCAACTTTCCTATCCGCATCTGAAAGCAAGCGATCAAGGCCGACTCGTACTTGTGACCTCGCCGTCCGGGGTTGAGGGAAGCGCCAACATTCCTTTGTATTCGCCAGCAAAGGCCGCACAGCGCGCTATCGCCAAGTCACTTGCCCGTGAGTGGGGTGCCGATGGCATTTGTGTGAACTGCATTGCGCCAGTTGCCGAAACTCCCGCGCTCGCCAGCGCCTTCAGTCAAGTCCCAACACTGCGCGGAGCGATCGAAGCACGAACACCGCTTGGACGAATTGGCGATCCCACCGATGACATTGGTGGAGTGGTTGCGTTCCTCGCCGGTCCCGATTCGGGTTATGTAAGTGGACAGACCATCGTGTGCGACGGCGGCTCATTCTTGGGGCTCTGATCGCAACAACTATCGTCTCGGCCATGCTTCAAATCCCCGCCGGAACGATCGTCTACGGCACGCAGTTGCCGATCCAGTCACAAAGTCCTCGCTTTGCCGCGAAGTGGGAATCGAGCGCAACGCCTGCCGACCTTGTGCGCATCGCGCAAGCCGCCGATCGAAGTGGCTACTTCTATGTCGCTGTGTGCGATCACATTGCCGTCCCCGAGGAAAAGGCCGAAGTCATGGGTCTGTGGTGGCAGGACTGTCTCACCACTCTCGGTTTTCTTGCGTCGGCCACCGAGAACGTTGCCCTTCTCAGCCATGTCTATGTGGTCGCCTATCGCCACGCACTCACTGCGGCCAAGGGTTTCGAAACCCTTGATCACCTTTCCGGCGGTCGCGCCATCGCCGGCATTGGTGCCGGTCACGTCGAAGGGGAATTCGATGCCATCGGCGTCTCTTTCGCCGATCGCGGCACTCTCACCGACTCAACCCTCGTCGACTTCGCCGAAGCGCTTTCCAACACCTATGTCAACGGCATGGGTTCCCTCCCCCGCCCCGTGCAGTCGCCGCGCCCGCCGATCTGGATCGGTGGATCATCGAACCCGGCGATCCGCCGGGCCGCCGCGTACGAAGGGTGGTTGCCGCAGGGACCGGCCACCCGAGAGGGACTCGACCTGCTGCTTTCCACCCGTGAGAAACTCGGCAAAGCCGACGAGCCGCTGGCCATTGGCCACGTCGTCATTCCCTACGTCTATGTCGGCACACCACCGAGCGAACGTCGCCAGCCCTGTTATTCGGGATCGCCGGAGCAAATCGCCGAAGCGATCATGGCTGAAACTCCGGCCGAGGTGAATCAACTCCAGGTGAAGTTCGATACCGACAGCGCGGCCGACTACGCCGAACAGGTCGAGGCCTTCGGTACACAGGTTGGCCCGCTTCTTCGCCGCTGAACCGGAACTAACGTGGTTCCCTCGCCGATTCCGAGGGGGAAACGTGGCACTTTCAGAGAAGGACTATCCGGTCAAGGTCGGAACATTCCTGTTCACAATGGTTGAGCCCCACGAGGGCTACGAAGTCGCGTACAACCGCTGGTACGAACACGATCACTTCTATTCCGGCTGCCTCATGGGACCGAACGTATTCGCCGGCGATCGTTTCGTCGCCACGCGTCGTCTGAAGAAGCTTCGCTCGAAGTCCACGAACGACATGACCCCGGACCCCAAGACCGGCTCATATCTCGCCGTGTACTGGTGGCAAAAGGGCACGACCGAAGAGTGCAACCGCTGGAATGTCGACAACGTGAACATGTTGCATCAGCAGGGCCGCATGTTCGCCGAACGCGACCACATCCATACCCTCCTCTACGACATGCGCTGGAGTGAACAGCGCGACCCCAAGGGGTGCACGATCGAACTTGGTCTCGATCACGGCTATCCCGGTTTCGTCGTTGTTGCGGGCGATCTCAATGAGGGCGTCACCCATGACGAGTGGGATGCCTGGTTCCGCAAAAACTGGCTGCAGAAGGCGTTCACGAAGAAGTGGGGACCAGACCTCGTGGGCAGTGGCACCGTGATCCCGCTATCCGACGACGCCCCCGCCGATGTCGTGCGCCCCGCCGCCGGACCACGCCGATTCCTGCAGTTGCATTTCCTTGATCATGATCCCGAACAAGGTTGGGAAAAGGGCTACGCCAAGATCGCCAAGGCGATCGATGAAAGCGGTCTCGCCACGCATGTGTGGACGAGCCCGTTCCAACAGACCAACTTCGGCACTGACGACTACACAAGCGAGATCTAATGACACCCGCACCGCTTACAGGAGCAAAAATCCTTCTCACGGGCGTTACCGGTCAGGTTGCCGGGCCTCTCGCCCGCAATCTTGTTGCCGCCGGTAACACCGTCTACGGAACTTCACGCTTTGCCGATGCTGATGCACGAGCAAAGGTCGAAGCCGATGGCATCATCCCCATCGCTATTGACCTTGAGACTGCATCATTCGACGAAATCCCCGATGGTCTCGATTACGTCATCAATATGGCCGTGGCGAAGTCAAACAACTTCGATCGCGACCTTGCGGCAAACGCTGAGGGCGTGGCGCTGCTCATTGAGCGGGTAAAAGGCGTCAAAGCCTTCTTCCACTGCTCGTCATGTGCGGTGTACGAACCCAATGGCCACGTGAGCCATCTCGAGACCGATGATCTTGGTGACAACCACCGAGCCATGGGTTTCATGACCACCTATTCGATTTCGAAAATCGCGGCTGAGTCTGCAGTGAAGTACGCATCGAAGCGCTTCGGTGTTCCTGCGGTGATCGCTCGCCTCGATGTCCCCTACGGCCCCGGTCATGGATGGCCGCAAATGATGGTGACGCTCTCGCAGATGGGAATCCCCACCACCATCAGTGCCGATGCTCCGAATACGCATTGTTTCCTGCACGATCGCGACATCCTCGGCTCGCTGCCGTACCTCCTTGAGCAAGCCGATGTTCCCCCACCCATCTTCAACTGGTGCGCACCGGAACTGGTGAGCATCGAAGAATGGACCGAGGAACTCACTCGACTCACCGGAGTTGAGATTCCGCTCGTCGTGAGCGAACAATGCATCCCACCGAATCCAATTGACCCGTCGAAGCTGCTCGGCCTCGGATGGACGCCCACGGTCGAATGGCGTGATGGCTTCCGTGAGATGGCCCAGAACTGCTTCCCCGATCTCTTCAAGGGCTGAACATGCTGAGCGACGAGAAGATCCTCATTACCGGCCCCGCCGGACAGATTGCGTTTCCGATGGCGCGCGACCTTGCCAAAGACAACGAAGTGTGGGGCATTGCTCGCTTCGGTGACCCGGCCACACGCAAGCAGGTAGAAGACGTCGGGGTGAAGACACTCACCATCGATCTTGCCGATCCTGACTTCAGCGAACTCCCCAACGACTTCACCTACGTGCTGCATCTTGCCGTCGTGCAGGTCGCTGGTCTTGATTACGACTTCGCCATCCGCGCCAATGCCGAGGGCACCGGGCTTCTGCTCCACCATTGCCGCACGGCAAAAGCTGCGTTGGTGATGTCTACTCATTCGGTCTATAAGCCACCCACCGATGGCGACCCTTGGCACGTGTTCAAAGAGACCGACGCCCTCGGCGATGTGAATGCCGCTCATGCGCCGAGTTATTCGATGTCGAAAATCTCGCAAGAGGCAGTCGCCCGAACCTGTGCGCGTCTTTTCGATCTTCCCGTGACGATTGCTCGCATGAATGCTTCCTACGGTCCCGACGGAACCGGCGGTCTTCCGATTATGCAAATGGACGCGCTGATGGCCGGCAATCCGGTCACCACTCGGTGGGACCCATGCATGTACATGCCCATCCATACCGACGACATCACCGCACAGGCCGAAGCGTTGCTCGACGGAGCCTCGTCGACTGAAGCAACCATCGTGAACTGGGCCGGCGACGAACCGGCGAGCGTGCAGGAGTGGTGTGCGTACATCGGTGAACTGGCCGGTATCGATCCCGTCGTGAACTCGGTGCCAGTTGACGGCACGCTCCGTGGATCAGTCACCGACAACACCAAGCGCGCCGCTCTTACCGGACCCTGCAAAGTCAGTTGGCGTGATGGCATCCGCGATGCCTACGAGAAGCGCTACGGAGCCAAGTAGGTGAGCGATCTCACCGGGCGCAACATTGTTGTTACCGGAGCATCTTCCGGCATCGGTGAGGCGCTCGCTCTTGAGGCCGCCAATCGCGGCGCCCGAGTGGCGATCGTTGCCCGTCGGGCCGACCGACTGACAGCGGTCCTTGATCGCTGCCGACAGTCGTCACCTGATTCGGTCATGGTGCCCGCCGATCTGTCCGAACTCGACGCAATCGAAGGTCTGGCCGGAACCCTTCTTGAGACGCTTGATGGCCGCATTGATGTGCTCATCAACAATGCCGGAGTTCCGAAGCGCAAACGCACCGATCAGATGAACGCTGAGGATGTCGAAGGCGTCATGGCCATCAACTACTTCTCGCCGGTGCGTCTCACTTTGGCGCTCCTGCCCCATATGTTGGAACGCAACAGTGGCGACATCGTGAACGTGTCATCGATGGGCGTGCATATGGCCGCGTTTGGCGTGAGCGCATATTCGGCCAGCAAAGCTGCTCTCGAGTTCTTCACCGAGGGCCTGTATGTGGAACTCGGTAAGACAAACGTGCGAGCGCACCTCTTCGTCCCCGGGACAACCGCCAGTGAATTCTCGACAGACAAGCCGGGGAACAACGCACCCTTCCCGAGTGACCCGGCAACGACCTCAACGCCGGAAGAAGTAGCCATTGCACTTCTCGCCTGTCTCGACACCGAATCGTTCGTCACCTACACCGGGGAACGAGAAGCACAGACCTCAGCGAAACGCAATGCCGATGTGAATGCGTGGCTGGCGAACATGCGCCAAGTCTTTACGGGAATGTAAGAACATCCCGGTTGTCGAACGCGTTGAGCGTTCGACAACCGACAGTTCACATACCTGGGATCTCCCAGCGCGACGGAAAGTCGTCGGCGCGGAAGCGGGCGTCGGTGCCGCCGTCGATGAACAGCACCGAACCACAGAAAAACCCAGCTTCGGGTGAAAGAAGGAACGCCAGGAATGCGGCGACCTCTTCAGGCTTTCCTGCACGACCAAGAGCGATCGTGTCTTTGAACATGTCGAGCTGAATCTTGAGATTCGGATCGGTCGCGCCTTCGTCGATCATCGGCGTGGCGATCATGCCCGGAGCGATGGCGTTGAGGCGGATGCCAGCGCCAGCCCACTCGTCGGTGATCGCATTGCGACGAACCCAACGAGCAACCGCCAACTTCGTGGCCGCATAGGCGATGATCGAGTCACCCTTGTCGGCCTCGAGACGAGCAGCAGCTTCGTCGCCTGCCAGACACGCTTCGGTGAGACCCAGCGGATATCCCGGCGCAGTCGTGGTGGAGTTCGAACTGATCGCAACGGCCGAGGGGTTGGTGCCCCTCGCCAGCATCGGGCGAAGTCCTTCCATGATCTCGATCGTGCCGAAGTAGTTCACCGACGCGAGGAGCGAAGCCGGGCGCCCGGGCAGCCCGGAGATGCCGGCGCACGTGACAAGTCCATCGAGGACTCCCCCGCATGCTTCGTCAACCGCCTTGATGGCCACTTGACGCTCTTCGGCCTTGCTGAGATCGGCTTGGATCTCAGCACCACGCAGATCGACGCCGATGACGGTGTGGCCGTCGGCTCGAAGTCGTGCGGTGGTCGCAGCACCGATACCGGAACCCGATCCGGTGATGACGATCGTGCTCATCAGCGCTTGGAGACGGCGTCAACGATGCGATCGGTGTTGGCCTGGCCTTCATAGAGCTGGCGAAGCAGCCACATACGAAGGAAGTTGGCCAGCGCATAACGCAGGAAGATCGCGGCACCAAAGACAGTGAGTGCGAGGAAAGCAACAGCAAATGCCACCTGAGAGGTGACATCGAGCTGACTGCTCAGGTTGTTCGACGACACGTACACGACGAATGCGCCGATCACGCCAACGAGCATGAGCACAAAACCAAGTGCCTGGAACGTCTTGTCGCGTCCGGGATTGCCGGTCTTCAGATTCATATCGGTCACATCGGACTTGAACTGCTCGATGCGATCACCAGTGGTTTCCATTTTTCTCCGGTCTCACGAGCCCAGGTAGGCAGCGGACAATTCATCTTCAAGCTCAGCAGGAGTACCCACTCGGGTGATAGTCCCGTGGAGAACGATTGCTGCATATTGGGCGATGCCCAATACCGTCCGAGCGAACTGCTCGGACACCAGAATCGACACTCCCTCTTGCGAGACCTGAGCCACGATCTCGTAGAGATTGGCTACGACAAGCGGAGCCAGACCCATCGACAGTTCGTCGAGGAGTAGTACCGATGGATTCACGGACAACGCCCGTGCCATCGACAACATCTGCTGTTCGCCACCAGACATGGTGCCGGCCAACTGTTTACGCCGTTCTCCCAAACGCGGGAATCGGGCATACGCGATTTCCTCGACTTGAGCGAGCGGAACACCCGACATCGTTGCCATCCAGAGGTTCTCGCGAACGGTGAGGTTCGGGAACACTCCGCGGCCTTCGGGGATTGTGCAGAGTCCGATTCGAGCAAGTTCGTCGGCTGAAGCGCCGTTCACAACACGACCAGCCAAGCGAACCTCGCCGGCGGTCGGCTGTAAAAGCCCCGACACCACCTTCAAGATGGTGGACTTTCCGGCGCCGTTGGGACCAAGAAGAGCCACGACCGAACCCTGAGGCACCGAAAGGCTGATGCCGTGGAGAACCTCGATCGTGCCGTATCCCGCGCGAACATCAACAAGCTCAACCAGTGGCGCGCCATCGACTGCACCATGATCTTCGTGATAGCTGATGTCACTCATCCGACACTCTCCGGAGCACCAAGATAGGCGTCGATGACAGCCGGATCGTTTCGAACCTGTTCAGCGGTTCCACTAGCGATCATCGATCCGAAATCAAGAACGTGGATGGTTTCGCACACGTTCATGACTAGGGCCATGTCATGCTCCACGAGACAAATACCCAGACCATCGTTGCGGGTCAAGCTCTTGAGGAGTTCCCCGAATTGTTCGGTTTCCTCTTCGGTCTGGCCTGATGCTGGTTCGTCAAGAAGAAGCAGTGTCGGCTGAATCATGAGCGCTCGTGCGAGTTCAACGACACGGGCTTGTCCCGTCGGGATTTCCCCGACTTCCCGATCGGCAACGCCGGTGAGACCAACCAGGCTGATGATCCGATCGGTTTCAGCGTTGACATCCATACGTTTCGTGCGAAAGCTCCAACGATTACGAATTTCGCCTGCAACACGAACATTGTCGCGAACGGACAATGACGTAAAGAGCTCAAGACGCTGGAAGGTGCGGGCAAGGCCCATGCGCGTGCGCTTATGGGGAGGCTCTTTCGTTACCTCTTTGCCATTGAAAATAATTTTCCCAGCGGTAAGTGGTTGAAGTCCGGTGATGGTGTTGAACAACGTGGTCTTACCGGCGCCGTTCGGACCGATGAGCCCGGTAACGCTTCCGGCTTCTACAGAAATCGAAACGTCGTTCAGGGCAATGTTTCCGCCGAACTTCACTTTCACGTCGACAGTTTCAAGCAGAGACACCTGAGGTCTCCTCTCGGACGGTTTCCATAGTCGGGATTACAACACCTTCGAGATTGAGCGCCCGATCCATCTCAGCAAGATCTTCTGGGGTGAATGGTCGATCGATGCCGACCAGTTCCGGTGGCATGGGTTTCGGAACCCCACGCATGGCTCGAGCAAGAAGGATCTTGCCGCCCACTACGGGGACAATCAGCATATTCACCAGGGTCAGGATGACGAAGTTCCAGTTGGTGATGACCTCGGCAGCGGTGAGCCCCCAAATGGCGGCTTCGAGACCAATCAAGGTGAACATCAGTGGCTTTGACTGCTTGATCTGATCAAGGCCTTCGACAATGTCACTTACTGCCCCTGAAGGGTTCTTACCCATCGTGATGCCGATCGTGGCTGGCAACACCGTGACTGCAGAAACGAAGAACAGGAAGATTGCTTCAAGACTCGAATAGTCCACGGCGAACTTCTTGAGCGAGAGATCGAGCATTTGCACGAACGCAATCAAGAAAATGCCAGCGAAGAGTGCACCCGAGACATAACCAATACCGCCGACAACGGTGATCATCATGAGCGAAAGACTCAGAAGGATGTCGAAACGATCGGAGTTCACGGTTCCGATTTGGGCCGCCATCATGACGCCGCCAATTCCAGCGATGGCTGCAGACATCATGAAGATCGACAGTTTCAAGCGCACAACGCTCATGCCCAATGTGGCCGAAGCCGCGGGGCTGTCCTTCATGGCTGCAAGGCGACGGCCGTAGCCGCTATGCCGCAAATAGACCATGCCGATACCAATGACGACAAAGAGGCCAGCACAGAGGAACAAGAACGAGTCGGGACTATTGAAATCGAATGGTCCAATCTTCGGCTTCGGGATCGCGAGTTGCCCGGCGGTAAAGATCGTGAACTTGAACCCGAAAATGTCGCGTTCGTTGCGTTCAGTGAGGACCATTCGGGAAACGAAGACGCCGAATGCCATGGTGGCGAGCGCCAAATAAAGACCGCGCAATCGCAGAGCTGGCAAAGCAATGACCGCGCCGACCAATGCGGTCACGACGGCCGCAAGCAGGATGCCCCAAAGGGTCGTGCGGGCGTCGGTTCCAGATCCAGTCGTACCGAAGTGAAAGACGACGATCACGGCGATTGCACCAAACGACAACGCTGCAAGGTTGATTTCGCCGGCAAATCCAGTGAGAAGAACCAAAGACAACGCGATGATCGCCAACGTCAATGCCAGAGTCAACGTATTGACCGCTGTGCGTTCCATGATGACCTTGAGGCAGAACACCACAACCATCATCACCAAGCCAGCGATCCAGGCAGTGCGGATCGACGGCATGCGGAATCGTTCACGCAGGCGAAGCACCGTTGCTCCACGAAGTCGATCTTGGGGAAGAACGATGAGAACGATGAAAAGAAAGATCATTGGCAGCGAGTTCCGGAACGAACTCGACCAGGTCCACTTGCTCGGGAAATAGGCGATGACGTAGGTCGTCGTGAGGCCAATAACGAGTGCACCAGCAAAGGTGCGGGGAAGGCTGCGCAAACGACCAAACATGGCCGCAGCGAAGGCATCAATAACCAGAAGTGTGAGCTGGCCCGCGCTCATTGCCGAACCAATCATCGGCTGGATGAGAATGCCGGCGAGCGCAGCGAGGAATGAACCGCCTGCCCAAGAAATCATGGCCAACCGCTCGGGGCGGCCACCATTGAGTTGGAGCAGCTCAGGATCGTCGACAACTGCTCGCATGGCAACGCCGTAGCGAGTGCGGACAAACAGCAAGCGAATGCCCACAGCGATGGCGATGGCGATGACGAACGCAATGATTTCGTGCCACGACACCTTGAGCGAGCCAAAGTGCACAAACGCATTCGGGCCGAAGAACTTTTGGAACTGACGGGGGGTGCTCGAAGTGGGATTCCAGACCCACGTTGCGAGAGCTTGGAAACCGAGCATCACGCCGATGGGCACGATGATCTTCGTGACCTCAGAGGTGCCACGAAGATTCTTCATGATCACCTGGTAGAGGAGCGCTCCCAGAAGGGGAGCAAGAACCCCGAGGACCATGAGCAAGGCGAGCGGCGCCGGCCAATTCCAGCCCCACCGGAACTGCCAGTAGGTAAAGACCGCAAGCATGGCAATGGCACCCTGAGCGAAGTTGAAGATGCCAGAGGTTGTGTAGGTAACGACAAGACCCGACGCAGCAATGAAGTAGGAGCCACCGATTGCCAGACCCAAGATCGTGTACTGCAGGAATGTCTGCACGCTCTTCCCCCTCGCCCCTCGCCCCTCGACGGGACGTCCCTCAAACCTTCGTCATTGTGTGACCAACGCCACCCTAGTGTTCCGAATCGGAATCCTCGGCGGGTCGGAGGGAGCGAGACTACCGGCCGACCCCAGCGAGAGAAAGTTTCCTCGGTGAACTAAATGCCTCGCCGCGCCGCAGGGCGACGCGACGCGGCCTCGTCGCGTCGCGGGGTGAACGGCTCACCTCAGTTCACCTGACGGGCCCCGTCACCCCAGTACTGCGCGCGCAATGCCTTTTTGTCGGGCTTACCAAGGGCGCTAAGGGGAATGGCGTCGATGAAGTCGACGCTCTTCGGCGCCTGAACCGAACCTTTGGCGTCCTTCACCAGCGCAATGAGTTCCTCGGCATCGACCGAGACGCCCGGTCGAGTCACGACGACCGCTTTGACCGACTCGCCCCATCGCTCGTCGGGAACACCGATGACCGCAACTGCAGAGACACCCGGGTGCGAAGAAATGACGTCCTCAACCTCACGGGGATAGACGTTGAATCCACCGGTGATGATCATGTCCTTTTTGCGATCGACGATGTAGAGGAAGCCCTCGTCGTCGGCACGAGCCACATCGCCAGTGTGAAGCCAACCGTGTTGGAACGCCTCGGCGGTCTGTTCGGGCTTGCCGAGGTATCCCTTCATGTTGAGCGGACCCCGCACACAGATTTCTCCGGGTTCACCGTGGGGCACGACGTTGCCGTCGTCGTCGAGCAACGCAACATGAAGCCACGGCACCGGACGACCACAACTGGCGAGTCGTTCGAGATTGTCAGGGTCGTGATCTTCCTTGCGCAGGACGGTGATCGTCATTGGACACTCGGCCTGACCGTAGAACTGGAAGAAGATCGGCCCCATGCGGCGAATGCCCTCGGCCAGTCGCGTCGGGGAGATCGCCGATGCGCCGTAGAAGATCGTCTGCAGACTCGACAGGTCGTACTGATCGAACTTCGGATGATCAAGCAACACATAGATCATCGTTGGCACCAGCATGGTGGCAGTGATCTTGTGATCCTGAACGGTCTGCATGAACTTCTCGGGATCGAAACCCGGAAGGACCGTAAGCGAGCCGCCCTTCAGCAATGTAGGCGTGAAAAACGCTGCACCGGCATGAGAAAGGGGCGTGCAGATGAGGAAGCGAACCTCATCGGGCCATTGCCAATCCGACATCTGGATCTGTGTCATCGCAGCGCCGCCGCGATAGCTGCTCATGATTCCCTTGGGCTTGCCGGTTGTTCCGCCCGAGTAGGAAATGCCGGCGAGATCCTCTCCGTTCACCTTGGGTGCAACCAGTGGTTGCGGTTCGAAGGTCATTGCCAATGCATTGAGATCCTCTCCGAACTCGCAGGGACCGAGAGAGAGAAAATGGTTGATCGTCGGAACGCGTTCGGCCAGTTCACGCGCCCGGTCGGTGAAATTGTCGGGATCGAAGACAAGCGCTTCAGCACCGCAGTCGGTCAGCACATAGGCCTGATCGTCGACTGAACCCATCGGATGCAATGGCGTCGATCGGGTGGCGTTGATCTGGTTCGCCGCCATGTTGAACAGCACTTCAGGCCGATTCAGCGCAAGAACCGAAAGTTGCTTCCCCTGCGTCAGACCTTTCGATGCCAGTGCCTGCGAATAGCGACTGACCATTTCGCTCATTTCGCGCGCGGTCATCTCGCGTTGCCCGATGATGTTGACCGCAGGATTATCCGGCGTGCGGGTAAGCGCGTTGATGATGAGGTCCGCAGCGAAAACCGGGCGGTTCAGTTCGGTGGTGTCCCAAGAGGCTTCAGTCATGGGGAGGAATGTAGGCCAGTCCCCCGAGCGATGTCACCGAACTCGAAAGCGGGAAGGCCGTTACCCCAAACTTCCACGACCACCTGTGGGGAGTTAGCCGACGCGTGTGGCGCGATCATCGGTTGGGTCGGGCGTGCGGAGTTCTTCCAAACGGCACACGCAGCGAACCGAAGCGTGAACCGGCTTGTGATCTGACCGATGACACTTCCCCGTCGGCGGAGGACACCCGTCGCTCATCCGCTACGTCTGCCGAGTCAGTCGCGTCAGCTCGTCCGCTCGTCAGCGACCGTCCCAGTAGGTGCCGTCGAGCATCTGCTCGAGCAGACCGCGGAACATGACGACGTCGTCGGGCTCGGCCGGCGGTTCCATCTGTCCGTACTCGACACCACGAGTCGTGGTGCGAACCGACACGGTCGCGAATCGCAGTGCAGCAAACACCTCGAACCATTCGAGTGCCTCAACCGATCGACCGCTCATCTCGGTGTAGAGCGCGGCCATATCGGATCGGCGCATGAAGTTAGGCAGACCCGGCATGCCGTAGGTCTCGGCCATGTTCTGAAAGAACGCGTGGAGGAAGATCATCCACGCGAGATCGACTTCAGCCGGTCCGAGACAGGCCATCTCCCAGTCAAGAACCGCCGTCGGGGTCGGGCCCTCCCACAGCATGTTGCCGATCCGAGCATCGCCCCAGTTCAGGACGGTCGGATTGACGAGATCGGGGCGATTGGCATCAAGCCAGTCGAAGGTTCGCTCAATAAGCGGATAGTGGATGTCGCCGCGGGCCCACTCGTAATAGTTGCGTTCGTGTCCGAGATGCTGATCGAGCGCGGACCCGCCTTCGGTAGGACGGTCGAGGAATGCCAGATCAGTGTTGTCCGGTCGCAGTTCATGGAGATCAACAAGCGTTTGGACGGCGTTGCGCTGCATCGTGATGCGCTCTTCTTCAGAAAGGTCACACACCCAGCCACCGAACACATAGGGCGGCATGTCGGTGGGAGCGGAACCGGGGAGTCGCTTCATCACCAGGAACGGTGTGTCGAGCACCGCGGTGTCGAGTTCCACCTGAGTGACCTCGGGAACAGGCACGTTGGTGTTGGCCCGAACGACATTCATCGCCTTGGCTTGAAGTTCGATGTCGTAGGTCTGAAACACAGGTATGACGTGCGGAAGTGGCGCCATACGAGCCACGTACTGCGTTGTCACTCCATCAAGAGTGACATCGAACAGGCAGCTCTCACTCGACATTCCATTGTCGGGAGCGACGACGTTTGCGACTACCGAACCTTCACCAAACTCCGCGGTCACCCAGTCAGTGAGACGTCCAGTCAATTCTGATGGATCACGTCGCCACGGTGTCTCGGTAGCTTGGAATGTTTCGTTGTCATCGGCCATGTTCGGGACGATAGCCGCGCCGATTCGTTACCGTCTCGGCCGACTCAGTCGGAGACGACGGTCGCGAGAAGCGACTGCAGACCGAACTCGAACACCGTTGCGTAGTCGGCTGGTTCGGTCAGAGCCGCCACCAGTTCGCGGTCGGGATAGTCCGCCGGCCAAAGATCCAGATCGACAGTTCCATGACTGGAGTTGCGAGCAGCAGACCGTTCCATGAGCACTGAAGAAATCACGTGAACCTGCAGAGCTCGCAACAACAGTGCAGCATCGGCCCCACCACGACCCAACGACGCCAATTCGGCGGCCAAGGCCTGCTGCACCGGCAGGAACATCGCTGGTGAACGGTCGCGCTCATGAGCGAGCCCTACGAGGTGCTGACGTTCAAGCAACGTGGCTCGAAGTTGTCGCGCCAACGACGCCATTCGTTCGAGAGGAAGGGTTCCAACTGCGCGAATGGTCTCCATGCGGTCGAGTAACCGATCGACCAAGCCGTCGAGCACCGCATCGCGATTGCCGACGTGCCAATAAATAGAGGTGACGGCGACACCGAGATCGTCGGAGAGACGCCGCATCGTGAGGGCATCGACTCCGTGTCGCTCGACAATGGTGCCGGCAACTTCAAGGATCTCGCCGGCAGTGACCGGTCGACCATCACGGTCGACCGGATCACTGCGCACACGAGCTGCTGCACTCATCGTTACTGAGGGATGAGCGGAAAGTCGTTACCGGTCAGCCAATGGCGGCCAACTTCTTTCACCGGGGCCCAACGATCGGTGAGATCCTGAGCGGTACGACCTTCGCCGAGCTGACCGAGGTCAGTAGGTGTCGGACCAACCTTCTCGGAGATCTTGCGCAACGCGTCCATGTCGAAACCGAATGCATCGCCGGCGCTAAGGCCGAGCATGACACGAGATTCGTCGATCGGAATGTCGTAGAAGGTCTTCTTCAACCATTCGTGCGTGTTGGGCCAAGTGCCCTCAGGATGCGGGAAGTCGGTTCCCCAAAGCATGTTTTGGATTCCGATTTCGTAACGCTGTCCCATCTCACGACGCTTCACGTTGGCAAGGCCGGTGAAGCAGTTGCGATCGATGTACTCGCTCGGGAGCATGTCGACCTTGCCGGCGAATGCGCTCGCACCCAACTTCTCCGAACCCTTCTGACCCATCCACAGACGGTCCCAGAACCAGAGGAGCTGCGGCAACCACCAGCAGCCACCTTCGGTCGCGCAGAACTTCAGGTTGGGATAACGCTCGAACACGCCGGACCACAACATGAACCACATCGGACGCGCTGGCCACCAGGTGACCTCGGTGACGTAGATGCCAAGAAGATCGCCGTACTCTTCGCGCGGTGCTGAACCCGAATGGGTCACGATTGGCATTTCGTATTCCTCGCACAGTGCCCAAATGGGGTCATAGCGACGATCGTGATACGGAATCTGGTTACACCAGCGTGCGGGGATCATTACCGCACCGAGACCGTGCTCCTTCGCCCACTTGATTTCGGCAAGAGCATCTTCAACTGGTCCGGTAATCGGAACTAAGGCGACGCCGCATCGACGCTCTGGGTTCGTCGAGCACAACTCGGCAAGCCAGCGATTGTGTGCCTTGGCTCCGGCAAGGCCGAGCTCTGGATCCAAGTCGCCCGAAAGGCCAAGCCCTGCGCCGAATGGAACCGCGGTGCGGCTTTCGACTGCGTCGGAGTCGGGATAGACAACCTCGCCAGCAACACCATCGCTGTCGAGGGTCTGGTCGCGCTTGATGGCGTCCCAACCACCAGCAAGTTCCTCGTCGTGTTCTTCGAACCACTTCTTGGCGTACTTGTCGTCGCGAACTCCAAGACGTGTTGAAGCTTCGATCAGCTCCTGCTGCTCAAGAAGAAACCCATCAAGTCGATCGTGGTACTTCTTCTCGAGATAGGGGCGATAGTCATTCGTTGGCAACCCGGCGTGACTATCAGCAGCGATGATCAGGTACGGGTCGTTATCGGCAAAATCTTCAGGCTTCATAGGTTTCTCCCAACTCACTCAGTAGCGAACTCGTAACCCGCGAATGCGGGGCACATATTGGCGTCAATAGGCACAGACCTCGGCGCAAGACCGGCGAAGACATCGTCGATCTTCGGACCGATTCGATCGGCAATGGGACGAAGGAAATCAAGATCAAAGCCGTACAACTTCGCGGCATTGAGCGAGAGCATCTGCTCGACCTCATTGGTGGGAACACCAGCAAAAGCAAGGGCGATCGCTTCGCGCGAATAGGGGGAACTGGCTTCCTTGTGCGGATAGTCCGAGCCCCACATGATGCGATCGACACCGACCTGGTAGCGAACACCGAGTTCGATGGGACGGATGAAGCTTGCCCCAACGTGACACTGACGGGCCCAGTACTCGCTTGGCTGTAGTGAAAGCTTCGACATGACTTCGGCGCCCCAGACCTGCTCCTGAGAACCGGACGAGGACCGCATGCGATTGAAGAAGTAGTCGAGGCGAGCGAGTTCGTCAGGGATCCACGCGGTGCCCTGCTCGGTGAACACGAGTTGCATGTTCGGGTGACGCTCAAGCGCGCCACCGAGGATGAGTTGGTAGAACGCGCGATGGGCGTACCACGACACCTCAAGCAGGAATGTGATCGTGTCTTCCGGATCGGGACCCATCGGCGGTGCTGCAGAACCGGTGTGATGATTCACCGGCATGTTGAGTTCCTCGCACGCCTGCCAGATTGGTTCGTAACTGGCATGGTGCAACTGGGCAAGCCCGCTTCCCGGAGGAGTGCCGGGAAGAAGCACACCACCCGTGAGACCGTTTTCACGAGCCCAGTGGATTTCCTTGACGGAGTTTTCAACGTCATGGAGGTTGATCTGCACCACACCAGCGCGACGACCGGGATAGTCATTGCAGAAATCAACCAGCCAGCGATTGTGGGCTTGGAGTCCGGCCCAACGACGATCGGAATCGGCCTTGGTAAGGGCCGGAGGCTGCGCCGTCAGCGAGGTCTTTGGGTAGAACGGAGGAACAGTGTTGGGGTAGAGGATCTCGGCAACCTGACCGTCGGCCTCTAGATCGGCCATACGTCGAGCCGAATCCCAGTTGCGACCGCCGAGATCACCGGCAAGATCCTCATAGGGGTTCTCATAGTCGGCGGCCCACACATCGAACTCTTCGTGCCACTTCGACTCGAGATAGGGCCGGTAATCGGGGATATCGCCCCCGGCATGCCCGTCGGCCGAGATGACCATGTACCGCTCGTCAGTACCCACTTTGTCCCCTTGGTAGCCAGCACCGACATGAGGTGCACGTGTCGAGCGTCACCGTAGTGCTGTTACAGGGGGGCGGCAATGTCGGGCGGAAAGATTTTTCGGTCTGTCAGCGAGATTTGGGGAGGCCGAGATGACGCTCGGCGATGTTGTTCCGATTGATCTCGGTCGTGCCCCCGTAAATCGACATCACGGGTGAATGGCGAGCGTCGTATTCGACGAATCCCTCGCCGGCAGCGCCGTCCTCATGGAACTGAAGGAGCCCCGCGGGACCGGCGGTGGCTTGGGTCCAGCGCGATGCCCGCTGGTAGGCCTCAACCGCGAAAACCTTGGTCATCGAACCTTCGAGACCGGGCATGCCTCCCGAGGAAGCAATCCACGCCGAACGCATCGTGAGAAGTGTGGCGACCTGCATGTCGATCACTGATCGGGCCATGCGCTCGCGAGTTGTGGGTTCGCCAAATACCCCGTTGGCGACCGCCCATTCGTGGAAATGGCGAAGCAACGGAACACCGGCGTTGGTTCCGCCCATGACACCGCGTTCGAACGCAAGCACGGTGGTCATGGTGCGCCAGCCATTGTTCTCGCCACCGAGCACCGCTTCATCACCGACGCGGACATCGTCGTACCAGGTGGCATTGGTGATCTCGGTACCGAGCGTGTGCACCGGTTCCACAGTGATACCCCGCGTGTTCATCGGAAGGATGAACATCGTGAGTCCCTTGTGCTTCGGCAAATCAAGATCGGTGCGAGTGAGAAGGATGAGCCACTCGGCAACCTGCGCCAGGGTGGTCCACATTTTCGAACCGTTGATGACCCATTCGTCGCCATCTTTGACCGCGCGCGTCTTGATGGACGCAACGTCGGAACCAAAGTCGGCCTCGGAATAACCCATGCACACGAGTGCTTCGCCGGAAATGATCGACGGGATGATGCGTTCCTTCTGCTCATCGGTTCCGAGTTTGTTGACTACTGCCGCGATCATCAGTGCAACGGCCAAGCCGTCGTAGGGCGCGCCGGCCTTCTCGAGTTCGTTAAACATGACGTACATCTCGATGGGGTCGCCCTTGCCGAGACCGGGACATGCTCGTTCGAGAATGCCGCGACGGCCGAGTTCGAGATTGAGTTCTGGCGCATCAAACACACCGGTGGTGTGCATTCGATCAGCAATCTCGGGGGTCACAAATTCGCGAACGATGCTGCGGATTTCGTCGCGGAATTCAATGACCTCGGGTGAGAGTGAGAAGTCCATCTCAACCACCGACCTTTCCGAAAAGACGATCAGCAAGAGAGAGACTGACAGAGGTGGGATCGTCGAGGATGAGCGACCAACCGCGCGCCCGTCGGTAATACATCTGGATGTCGTATTCCTCGGCGAAGCCGTATCCACCGTGATAGTGGAGACTGCGATCGGTAGCCATTACCGCTGCATCAGCGGCGAAGAGGAGTGCCATCGTTGCGAGCGTTGAACCATCAGTGATGTCGTTGTTCGCCCAATCGATTCGACCATCGGTCACCGTGTCCAGCGCCCACGCTGCCTTGTGGGTGAGCAGACGACCGCCATCGATAGCCACGGGAAGATCGGCCAGTCCGTGCTGAACCGCTTGGAACGATCCAACAGGTACGCCGAACTGTTCGCGTTCTTTCACATAGGCGACGCCGAGGGCCATCGCCGCATCGGCGATGCCAACGAGTGCGCCTGCGGTAAGCAGTTTCCAACGATCGAGAACGACATCGAACATCGATGCCGGACCAAGGACCGTTCGCGTGCCTTCGCGCGCCGAGCGGTTCGCGAGGGGCATCGAACCGTGATTGCGTGGACCTGACAACGGCGGCGTTGATCGCACGACGACGGTGTCGTCACCATCGACACCAACAACAACATCGGCAACGGCGCCGGTTGGCACCAACGACCACACACCGTTGGAATCGGCGGGACGAACGGCGACCGCAGCGATCGCGTCACCGGCAACGAGGTCGGCATCGGTGAGGAGACTCAGTGCAGCGAGATGATCGATAAGGGGAATGGGAGCGATGGAACGACCAACGGTCTCGGCAACAACGACGAGATCGCCTAGCGATGCGCCACCGCCACCAGCCTCGACGGCGCTTCCCATACCCGGGGCACCGAGTTCGATCACCTTGTTCCAAAGGTCGCGATCGAAACCGAGTGGTTCAGCAGCACGAGCCACCGAAGGTGGGGCTTCATTGGTGAAGAACCCATCGAACAGTTCGGCGATGGATTCCTGGTCGGGACTGAGTCCCAGATCAACACTCATTGGTGGTTCACTCCGGAGCGGCATTCGCGATTTGTGATGGGCGACATTCTCACCCACCGAGGCGTCCGGTACCGCATCGGCATCAACGAATCAGCGGGCCACGAACCAGGCAACGGTGAGGGCCACACCATTGGTGGAAAGGTGGGCGATCATCGGTGCGACGAGGCTTTGAGACCGCAATCGGAGCCAGCTGAAGATCAGCCCGGCGACGGTCGTGGCGA
Organism: Actinomycetes bacterium; assembly: GCA_037139155.1. GTDB lineage: Bacteria > Actinomycetota > Acidimicrobiia > Acidimicrobiales > Acidimicrobilacustridaceae > Acidimicrobilacustris. Next base: position 18,878 of record JBAXGZ010000013.1, read on the forward strand.
ACACCGCCCCCGCCACCAAACTGATTTTTCCGATGACGCTGGAATCAGCCTGCGCAAACTGTTCGTTACCACCGGCGGTCGACAGCGTCGGGAAGATATGCCAAAGACCGAACACCAATGACGCCGCCACCATGCCCACTCTCGTTCCCCACTTCTTGACTGCCGAACCAAGGAGCACACCGCGGAAAATCAGTTCCTCGGGAAGCACGGTGCCGAGGCCTATACCAACGATGAGTTCGAACAGCAATCGGCTGGCCGAGACATCGGCCCGACTGTCATTGAGAAACTCCGAGATCGCCGGGATCAGGGCAGCAACGACGATCACGATCAGGACAACTGCGAAGGCTCCAAGGCCCCAGAGGAGACCGCGACCGATTGTTGATCGAGAAAGACCGAGTTCGGCCGTGCTCATTCCGAGCTTTAGTGCCGCAAAGGTGACTGCTAGCGCGAGGACTACGGAAATCGGATCGGCGTAGTCAGCAAATGCATCCAGACCTCGGGCAATGTTGAACACGCCCAGCGCGATCACTGTCGCCCAAAAGACTCGAGAGGCGCTCACTTCAAGGTTGTCGCCAAGAGATCAGCGAGTTGCGCCGACTTCTCTCCGCTCCAGCCGTCGGGTGCGGCGATCGATGCCACTCCGTTGATCGTGTTCGCGTCGTAGTTGTGACCGAAACCAGGAGGTGCACTGAAGCCAGCCATGAGATCGAAGACCTCCTGGATGAACGTGACGCCGGGGAACCAGAGCGGGTGCGCCGCCACGCCGACACCGCGGGGAGCGTTCATCCACGGCGGCTTTGCCCACAGCGAATCGACGCTGGCCCAGGTCACCGGATCAGAGGGATGTGTGAGGTACACGATGCTCCGCTCGGCGAGCCGTGACGCCACCGGCGGTTGATCGGGTGCTCCCATGATCGCGACCCGCCCGTCGTGCTCGCCGATCGGATCCCACACCGGGGAGTTTGCATTGCGAGTGGCCTTGATCTGTTTCCATAACGGGTTGGCGAAGGTCGGACCGGCCCAAAGAACACCGTCGACCTGCGACAACGCGTTGTTGATCGATTCATTTGCCGAACTTTCGACGAACGCGTTCTCTGACCCGTACGAACCGAGACTCTCGCCGTAAACGACAAGACGAGGACGATTGTCAATCGGAAGCGTTGACCACTTCGCGACGACAGCATCGACAAGGGCCTTCCCGTTTGCCGATGCCTTGTCGAGATCAACGAGAAACGAGATCCAACTCGGCAGGAATGAATACTGGGTGGCGACGATGGCGGTGTCGCCGTTGTTCATGTACTCGAGACCCGACGAGAAATAAGGATCAACCCAGCCCGTACCGGTGACCGTCACAATCGCCAACACCGAACGGTCGAATGCTCCGGTTCGATCCAACTCGGCGACCGCAACATCGGCCTGCGCGATCGGCAACGACTCCGACTCCGAACTCATGTCGACCGAATCAATGCCGACATAAACGCGGATTGGTTCGGTCACCTTTGCGGCCGGACCGGCGAACGACTGCAATTCGGCTTTGGTCGGACCGCCACCGGCGAAGTTGCGACCCTCGTACCCGAGGGTGTCCCACGCAACCAACGAACCAGGCCCACCGGATCGCAACGAAGATGTGGGTTGCTCGATTCCCTCCGGAGTCGTCGTATCGAAGGTTCCGTAGGTTTGATTCGCCCAACCGACGAACTGAGAGGTGGCGAAGCCGCCGATCGTGATCGCCACCACAACCACGATCGTGAGAATTCCGAGAAGAGAGCCGAGCGGTCGAGGCATGACCTGTTGCACGCCGAGATTGGCAAGTCGAACAACAACGACGATCGAACGCCCGACAACAATGAGTAGCGCAGTAAGCAACAGCGTGAAGATGACCACCCACAGCACTGCACTCGGTGAAAGCACGTCCATGGTCACGTTGCCGCGTTGTGAGTTCTGGCGGAAAACCCACCAAGGCAAGCCGATGACAATGAGGATCACGGCAAGAAGGAACAGAAGGCGACGATTCCGTTTCGCCGACTTTCCCAGGGCTGGTCGACCAGCGAGGTTTCTTGCAGAACGTGTCAGCCATGCAACGAGGGTGCCAATGGCGAGTCCAAGAGAGAGACACAGCGCGCTAATGACTCCCTGCATCATTGGCGAGCGAGGAAGAATCGTCGGATACAGCGAGAACCACCAAAACATGAGGCCGAACGCCCATGCACACGTACCGAACGGCGACCGAACGGTGTGACGCCAACTCGGGAGTGGGGCGACAGTGCTGGTTTCTTCCTCAGCCATCAGTTGCCCTCTCGGTTCCGAACAGAACCGAGACTATTCGGCGAGTGCCGTTTCCTTGGCCCACCGGTAATCGGCCTTGCCTGAGGGCGAACGCTTGACCTGATCGACATAGGTGATCGCGCGCGGAACTTTGTAGCCCGCAACGAAATTGCGACAATGCGTGGTGAGTTCGTCAAGCGTTGGCATCTGACCTTCGCGGGGCTGCACAACCGCAACAACGCGTTCGCCCCAGCGCTCATCGGGTACGCCAACGACAAGTGCGTCATATACGGCGGGGTGTTCTTTCAGTGCTTCCTCAACCTCTTCGGGGTACACCTTCTCGCCGCCAGTGTTGATGCACTGCGAACCGCGACCGAGCAGGGTGACAATGCCGTCGGCATCGACCGAAGCTGAATCACCCGGTACCGACCAGCGTTGACCTTGCCCGTCGGTCGGGAATGTCTTGGCCGTCTTCTCTTCGTCCTTGTAGTAACCCATCGGAATATGTCCAGTGCGGGCGAGTTGACCGATCTGTTCCGAACCTCGAGCAATCGGAACCAGGTTTTCGTCGAGGACCTGTAACTCGGGAGACACCATGAAACGGCGAGCGCCACCTTCGGCCGACATGCCACCGGCGCCAGTTTCGGATGCGCCGTAACTGTCCATGACGGCGATATGCGGGAGCGCGTCCTTGAGGGCTTGTTGCACCGCGGGCGAGAACACTCCGCCACCGGAACCAATGCGGAACACACACGAGAGGTCCCACGACTGCTTGCCGTCAACGAGAGCGTCGGCAAGCGGGCGCCCCATTGCGTCTCCGACAAGGGTGAGACCCATGCACTTCTCGCGCTCGGCGATCGACCAGATCTCGTGCGCATCGAAACCGTGACCGGTATAGAGAACGACCGGTCCACCGGCGAACAACATGTTGCACATGCCCCATTGCGCGGCGCCGTGCATGAGAGGAGCAATGATCAGACTCGGCAGCGCGAACTCCGCGGGAAGCGAACGCGTGCCGATCTCCTCGGGCGAGGTGATGGCCGCACCAAGGGCGCTACTCAGGGCAGCGAAGAAGATGTCCTCGTGGCGCCACATGACACCCTTCGGCATTCCTGTTGTTCCGCCGGTGTAGAGGAAATACAGGTCGTCTCCGGTTCGCCCGTTGTCGAAGGCCGCGGTGGACTGGGCATTGACGAGTTCGTCATACGACTGCGCCCACGGTGTCGGGTGATCGGTTCCGTCCTCAATAACCACGAACTCACGAACCTTGGTGAGCTTGGGACGAATCTCGTCGATCACTGGGGCAAAGCCGCGTTCGAAGACGACGACTTCACTGTCGGAGTTGTCGAACAAATATTCGAGTTCGTGAGCGACGTAGCGATAGTTCACGTTGATCGGGATGACTCGAGCTTTAAAAGCACCGAAGAACATCTCGGCCCACTCGACCCGATTCCATGCGTACACCGCAACCTTCGCGCCCGGCTCGCACCCGAGATTGATGAGCATCTGCGCCACCTGATTGGTGCGCTTGTCGAACTCGCCAAAGGTGTAGCGAGTGCCACCGCCAACAATGGCGAGACGATCAGGGTTAGCGGCGGCGACCAGTTCGATCAGATCGCCGAGGTTGTACGAGGACATCGAGGCTCCGGGGGAAGGTGTTGAAGGTGATGAATGAAACGGAAATTCGTTCGAGCCGAAGAAACCGGTCTCAGCCGTTGACGAGTTCGGCGGCCTGACGAAGGGCCTCGGGGCTGCGAGCCGAAATGAGCAATTCGGTAATCGGCGAATTGCGCCAATGCTCGAGTCGCTCCTTGATGCGAGACGCCGGACCAACCAACGAAATTTCGTCGGCAAAGTCATCGGGAACCGCAGCAATCGCTTCGTCGCGCTTGCCCGCGAAGAACAGATCTTGAATCTTGTAGGCCTCTTCTTCGAAACCCATTCGGGCCATGAGCTTGGTGTGGTAGTTCTGCCCCTTGGCGCCCATGCCCCCGATGTAGAAACCGAGCGTGGCCTTCACCGGCCAAAGTCCGGTCGCAACATCGTCGGTGACATTGAAGGTAACGAGCGAACTGATCCCGAAATCTTCCTTCGCACCGGCGAGCTGTTCGGCGTAGACGTCCTGACGGAATGGTGAGAAATAGAGAGGAAGCCAACCGTCGGCGATCTCGGCAGTCTGGGTGACGTTCTTGGGGCCCTCGGCACCGAGGTAAATCGGAATCTCCGAACGGAGGGGATGGGTCATGATCTTGAGCGGCTTGCCGAGACCAACTGAGCCCTCGCCCCTATAGGGCATCGGATAGAACTCGCCTTCGTTCACCAACGGCCCTTCGCGAAGAAGTGCTTTGCGAATGATGTCGACGTATTCGCGAGTACGAGCGAGAGGCTTGTTCGAAGGACGGCCGTACCAACCCTCGACCACCTGCGGACCAGACACTCCGAGACCGAGAATGACGCGACCGTTCGAAAGATGATCAAGCGTCATGGCCGCCATCGCCGTGGCGACAGGCGTGCGGGCCGACAACTGCACGACACCGGTGCCGAGTTTGATCTTCGAGGTGTGCGCAGCAAGCCAGGTGAGCGGCGTAAACGCGTCGGAGCCCCAGGATTCAGCCGTCCAGACCGAGTTGAACCCGACCTTCTCAGCCTCCTGCGTGATCTCGACAAAGTCCTTGTGGGGTTGTGCTGGCCAGTAGCCCCAAACGAGTCCGATTTTCATGGTGCACCTTTCGTGACGCGATCGCGTCGCTCGTAAGAAGGAGTGAGAAAGAAGTAGGGATCAGTCGCTGAGATCCGGGACCCACACCGCGCCGTTGATGTGACTGCCGCCATCAGCGAACAAGGTGTTGCCGGTGATGTACGACGAATCATCGCTGGCAAGGAAGAACGCGACCGGAGCAATCTCGGTCTCGGGATCGCCAAGATGACCCATCGGATTGGCCGCTTCTGATTCAGAGGCCACCTGAGGGGCCATCTGCTCGAACATCCGGAACGCTGCTGTCTTCGCCGCGGGGCAAATCACGTTGGCCGTGATTCCGAAACTCGCCCATTCACGCGCTGCGGTGCGAGTAACGGAACGGAGTGCTTCCTTGGTGGAGTTGTAATGAACGCTTCCCATATGGGCATTCACGCCATTGAGCGAACAAATGTTGATGATGCGGCCCTTACCTTGCGCGCGCATGTGGGGGAACGATTCCTTCATCGCCCACAACGGACCCATGACATTCATATGCCAGGCGTGCTCCATGGCGTCGTCGGGCATCTTGTCGACACGCTGAAGCCCAGCACGATCGCCACCCCACGCGTTGTTCACGAGGATGTCGATGGTCCCCCAGCGCGATACAGCTTCTTGCACCATGCGCCGGTTGTCTTCTTCCTTTGTCGCATCGGTGTGGAGATAGAACGCTTCAACACCGAAGTCGTCTTGGATCTCCTGAGCCGTCATCGGACCGGTTTCACCGTCGATTTCGGCGATGACCACCCGAGCGCCTTCCTGAGCGAATCGGCGTGCGATACCCCGACCGATGCCGTCGCCGCCACCGGTGATCACCGCAACTCGATCCAACAGCCGCTTGTCAGTCATGTTGTCCCCCATAGAACGTAGATAGAACGTAGATAGAACGTCAGAATGCCGTCGCAGGCTAGTAGCGGCGTTGGGCCCGAACTACATCCACTGTCCGGCATTGACATCGATGGCCTGACCGGTGACCGGGAGCGCCAAATCGCTCGCGAGCCACACGATCGTTCCGGCGATCTCGGCTTCGGTGGGAATCGCTCCGAGCGAGGTGGTGGAGGCAAGATCGGCCTCGATCTCGTCGACCGACCTCTCGCTTTCGGCCGCCTGACGCAGGATCCAGGCCTCGACCGCGGCGCCGCGGATGTATCCCGGGAGAATCATGTTGACCCGAATGCCATCGCGGCCAAGTTCCTGAGCAAGTGTGCGGGTCGCTTGGAGAAGAGCTGCTTTGGAAACGGCGTAGGGGCCTTGGTTTGGTTTGACTTCACGCAGCGCCATGGTGCCGACCATGACCACGCGCCCGCCACCCTGCAATCGCATCGGATCGATGGCCGCTCGCGTCATGTTGAGAGAACCGAACAGGGTGGTGTCGATGGTTTGATGCCAGATGTCGTTGGCGTCAGAGGCGTAGCTCTCGGCGAAAAGGTTGCCGGTTCCGCCGAGATGGGCGTTGTTCACCAATGTGTCAAGGCGACCAAGTTCGCGAACCGTTCGCTCGACAAGCGCTCGACAGTCGTCAATCGACGTGATGTCGGTGGGCTGCCAGACAACCCGACGGCCCATCGATTCGATGTCGGCCGCGACGTTCGCAAGCACATCGGCACTGCGCGCACCTAAGGCAATGTCGGCACCATGACGCGCCAATTCGAGCGCAGTGGCTCGGCCCAAACCAGGACCAGCCCCAGAAACAAGAGCGACCCGGCCCGCAAGCAGGCCGGGTCCACTCAACGAATCAGACATCACGCCTTACTTGGTGATGCCGTAGTACTTGTCGAGCTTGTACAGCTCGATCGCATTGCCGCGGAAGAAGAGCTGGGCCTCGTAATCGTTGAGTCCAGCCTTGGCCGCCATGCGCTCAGCGACCTCTTTGGTATTCGGGAAGGTTGAATCGGCATGGGGATAATCGACCTCGAAAGTGAGGCGATCGATACCGATGACATCGCGATTTCGCATGGCGGTTTCGTCGTCGAACACGCAGTACCAAACATTTTGCTTCATGTAGGTCGACGGCGGTTGCTTGAGGTTGGATCCGAAACCTGTGGTGTCGAGAAGTCGCTCTTCCCACAACTTGTCGGAGCGCTCGAGGATGTAGGGAAGCCAACCGGCCTGACCCTCGGAGTAGGCAACACGCAGATCGGGGAAGCGTTCGAAGACGCCACCGAAAACGTAGTCGAGCAACGAGCCCATCGCGTTCTGGAACGTAAGCGTCGAGGAGATGATGAACGGTGCATCAGGTGCGGTCGACGGCATCTTCGAAGAAGAACCGATGTGCATGTTGATGACGGTGTCGGTCTCGACGCACGCGGCGAACAACTTGTCCCAGTACCCCGAGTGCAGTGAAGGAAGGCCAAGGGGCACGGGGTTTTCCGAGAACGTGATGTTGTGACTGCCCTTCGCGGCGCAGCGCTTGACCTCAGCAACAGCAAGGTCGACGTCCCACAACGGAATCATCGTGAGCGGAATGAGGCGCCCGTATCCGGCGCCGGCACACCATTCGTCGATCATCCAGTCGTTGTAGACCTGCACACACAGCAGCGCGAGTTCCTTGTCCTCACGCTCGAGGAAGGCCTGGCCACAAAAGCGCGGAAGAATGTTCGGGAAACAGATAGACGCTTCGACATGGTTCGCATCCATGTCGGCAAGGCGGGCGGTCTGGTCGTAGCAACCGACGAGAATGTCATCGAAGGTGCACGGTTCGTTCTGCACGACCTCGGCACCAACAGCAGCCGACAGACGAGTGAACGGGTAGACGAGGTCGTCGTAGTACCAAACATCGCAGTCGGTTCCAGCCGGATCGTCGACGGTGAATCCGTAGCCACCCGTGATGGTCATCGAGACCTTGTGCCGTTCCACGCGTGGGCCGCGGGCGCGGTACTTCTCGGGAAGGCGGGCCGACCACAGATCGGGAGGTTCGACGACGTGATCGTCAACCGAGATGATGCGGGGGATTTCCATGGTGGCCTCCTGAGTTCGGCATTCACCGAGAATCTGACGGACCGTCAGTTTGTCACGATTCGATCCGCTCGTCGCACCCGGCGGGTCGATCCACGAGGGCTCGGATCGGGAAGGGGTGACCCCAAGCAGGACTCAAACCGCTAGGCCGAGCGGAACTCCCCCGGTGCGACCAGAAGCACGGCTCGGCCGACCGGATCGACGGACATGAACTCCTGGCCCAACTCGAGGTCATGGCATTGCGCCACCGTTCGGACGCCTTCGACCTCTATCAGGGCCACGGTCGTGAGTTCACCACTGCGATCCGGAATCACGGTCGCACCAATGACAATCCCCGAACCCGTCAGTTCCGGTTCCACTGCCACGCGATCAGTGATTTCGGCGGCTTCGCCGCTCACATCGACAGCGGCGAACGGAACGCGGGGAGTGCGGTTCGACCACACCGTGACCGCTGGCTTGGTCAGCAGACCGCTCACGGCACTCGTGAGTCCGAAGGTTGCATCGGGTGATTCTCGCAAGCGACGAACCATCGCTGCTGCTCCCTGCAACGCGTAATTGTTGAACGGACCACCACCAAAAGTCATGCCGCCAGTGAGGGTGAGATCGCGTTCGATCGACAGACCGATCTCGCGTGCTTGAACCTCAACGGCCGAGGGGAAGCAGCTGTAAAGATCGACCGGCCCCACTTCGTCGAGGGTGACAGCGGCAGCGTCGAGTGCAGTCTTGGCGACGAGCTGCGAGGCCGGCCACCGATAGACATCGGCTCGTTCGGGCAACGGAATGACTGCGTTCGACTCGACCATGGCCAGTGGGAAGACCCATCTCGACTCTTCGATCCCCAAGCGGCTCGCCGTTCCGACTGTCGTAAAGATCAGGGCGGCGGCCTGATCGACATTCCATTGCGAGATGAGCCACTTTGGATACGGAGCGGCGATCATTCGGTTGGATTCGGATTCGAACGCGATCTCCTCGGCGTTCATTGCGCGCCCGTCCCAACCCGCAGGAGCCTCGGCAGCAATTGCGGCAAACCGTGCCCAGAGTTCGCCCAACTCGCGCTGATGTGCTCCGGCAGATCGGCCCAAGTGATGACGAAGCGCAGATTCGATGATGGCGTACTGATGCGCCGCAGTGGTGAGATTCCGCTCGATTTCGATCTGAGAGATCACCATCTCTTTCGGTGTGATCACTTCATCAGGTTCGGACGTCGTCGCTTCAATGGGAGCGTCCGGAACATCGGTTCCGGCTTTGCCGGCGATGACTCCCGACCAACGGTTCTCTCCGCCCACGACGATGACGACATCGACACTTCCCGACTGCACATCAGTTGCGGCACGAGCAAGCAATGACTGCTGCAGAACGCCGAGTTCTGATCGGATTGTTCGTGCTCGTGGTGCGCTGATCGCTGCGGCGATGGCCGCGCCGGGATTCGACTCAGACCAGGTTCCGTGCGGAACCAGGACTGCTCCGGTCTGTGCGCCAAGAAGTACCGCGACGCCGGTTGATTCCAACGCACCCCGCACAGCCTCAATCATCAGATCGGTAGCCGAGGTCGCCACGAAATCGGTTCCGTCACGATGGACGATCTCGCACGCACCAACAACGATCGGGGTCTGCGGATCAAGGACTTCAGATGGCGTCATGGTCAGACTTTCGATCGGAGCGCGGTGAAGAACATGGCAACAGTTGGGTTGAACACATCGGCCCGCTCCCATTGCAAGAAATGTCCCGCGCCGGGAAGAACCAGCGGCCCGACTCGGTCAGTAAACGCAACCTCACAGCAATGAATGAAGTCCGGACCAACAACCTGATCATCGGCTCCGTAGAACAGCAGTGTCGGAACTTCAATCTTGCGGTCAAGGATCGGGAATTCGTCGGAGGTACGCCCGTAACCGAGTTGATAGACCGCCCAGCCTGCGCGCAGGCGCTCTTCGTCAGCCCAAGGTTCAGTCATGAATTCGATATCGGCGTCGCTGAATGTTCCTGGTGACGCCCACAGTCGCGGTCCGTACATCGCACCGATCCAGGCCCGTCGCAGCGCAGGCGTGTTCAACTCTGCCGCCAGCACATCGGGTTCGCCGCCCTGACGACGCCGGTAGTCGCCCGTCGGTCCGTCGGCAATTGCTTTGATCGATCCGATATCGATGCCTGCCGCGATGTAGTCGTCGATAACCATCGGCGGAACGGTGTCAAAGAAGCACAGGCCGTCGACGAACCCCTCGAACCGTTGCACCATGTCGACTGCAACGACACCGCCTACGTCGCCACCGATGACACCGACGTGCTGATGTCCGAGAATTTCGTGCGTCAGTTCATAAAGATCACGGCTATAGGTCACGAGGTCATAGGTGTCCGTTGCCGAGAATCCCGAATCGCCGTGGCCACGCAGATCAGGAACGATCACCTCGAATCCGGCGGCGACGAGTGGCTCGATATTTCGCCACCAGATCCGTTTCGTTTCGGGATACCCGTGAATCAACAGCAGTGGATAGCCACCAACTCCTTCGCGCACATACGCCAGTTCAACTCCGGTTGTAAGCGCGACGCGGTGAATGGTGAACGCGTCAGACGCTGGCGTCGTTGGCTGCGCGGGGCGCAGTCGAAGGTCATACCCGGAAACGCTCATGCCACCGTTCCAGCGTCGAAGAGAGCATCAATCTCGGCATCGGTCCGACCCATCGACGCAAGAACTTCTCGAGTGTGCTCTCCGAGTCCGGGAGCACCTGATCGAGCCTTCCACGGCGTTCCGTAAAAATCCGAGGGGCTCGCGATACGCATCGCCGAACCATTCGCTTCGGGAACTTCGACGAATGCTCCTGCGGCATGCACCTGCTCGTCGATGAGGACATCGTCGATCTCGTTCACGGGTGCCCAGAACATGTCCGGTTCCGTGTCGAAAATCGTCGCCCATTCGTCACGAGTCTTCGTGGCGAAAATCGCGTCGAGTTCAGCAATGAGTTCGCGCGCATTTTCGCGGCGACCGAGGGGCGTGGAGTACGGACCATCCTCAAGCCACTCGGGATGACCAACGACGCGACACAACGGTGGCCAATGACGATGAGCTTCCTGACCAATAAGCCAGATCATCTTCCCGTCACCACAGGTGTAGTTGTTCATGGAGGGATTCCCCATGGTTTCGCGCGCACCGATACCGATGTGATCTCCCCATCCGAGCGTGATCGAAAGATCGAAACCGATCGTGTACACGCCTTGACGCACAAGCGAAGTCGAGACCAACTGTCCCTCACCCGTTCGTTCACGACTGAAGAGCGCTGCACACACCGCAGCAGAGGCGGAACTTCCAGTGGGATGGTCACCCATGCCTCCGCGCTGGAACGGAAGCGGACCATCGGGAGTGCGCAGTAACGACGCCACTCCTGCCCTGGCCCAGAATCCTCCGATGTCGTAGGCAGGCCGAGCCGAATCGGGGCCTTCCATTCCGTATCCGGTGATGAGTTGGTAGACGAGTCGCGGATTGCGGGCCATCACTTCGTCGGGACCGAGCCCCCAACGCTCCAATGCGCCACGCCGCAGATTGGTCACAAAGACGTCGGCGTCGTCGAGCAATTCGAGCGCGAGCGCCTGTCCTTCGGGGGTCCGAAGGTCGACGGCCACAGACTTCTTTGAGCGGTTGTCCATCTCGAACACGGGATTGTCCGGCATCATCGTTCCGAAGAGCGATTGATAGGTACGTGCCGGATCTCCGCCACCGGGCGGCTCGAGTTTGATGACGTCAGCACCCCAGTCAGCGAGAATCCCAGCGCATGCGGGTCCTGCCACCCACATGCCCAGTTCTACGACCTTCACACCTTCCAATGGTCCGGACACGACTTCCTCCCTCTTTCTCCGAAGAGCGTGACACATCGGTGGGGTCCACGGCCTCGGGGATGACACTCACTACCGTTCTCACCGGCGGAATCGACCCACCGAACCCCATCCCCCCGGAGGAACCATGCGTTCATTGTTTGCGCGCCGAATCCTCGGCGTCACCCTTCTCTCGTTGGCGGTCGTCGCCGGCGCCGCTGCGTGCAGTAGCGATAAGAAGTCGAGCACCACCTCGACAACCTCAACCACGGCGGCTTCGGCGCCCACAACTTCTGGGGCAAAGCCGGTCAGCACACTCACCAAAGCCGACATCGTCCAGATGCAGGAATGGCTTGATGCGGTCGGCTGCGATGTTGGCAACAACGATGGCGTCATCGGCCCCTTGACCATCGCCAGCCTCAAGTCGTTCCAAAAGGGCGCCGGATTAACGATCGACGGCGCCTACGGCCCGAAGACGAAGGCCGCGCTTTCCACCGATGCGCAGGCCAAGAAGCAGGTGTGTGTGAAGCCGACACCGACTCCTCCCCCAGTTGGCCCAACCGGCGCAGTTGCGCCGTGCACTTCAGCAGCGATCACTGCAGGCCTCGATTCGGCCATGACTGCAGGTGACAAAGTGACGGTCAACGGTTTTGGTTGTGATTCGGGTTGGGCATACGCCTGGGCGACGCTCACACCGCCGGTATCAAGCGGCGCACCTGAGATTTCCGTCACCGATGTCCTTGCATCGCGAGATGGCAAGTGGGTAAGCCAAGACCGCGGTGTCGTATGTCAGCAAGGCAAACTCCCGTCAGTGATCTACACGAACGGTTGCATGTCGAACTGATCTCACTTCACAGTGTTGTGATCGATGCCCGCCCTTCGGGGCGGGCATCGACGCGTCAGGACGCCAATCGGCGGGCGAACCACTCGAACTGTGTTGCTTCCCATGCTGATGTGATCCCGCACGGGAACGCTTGGAATCCATGAGGCATTTCGGGAGCGACAAACAATTCGACCTCGTTGCCTGCCGCCGCCCAACGCGGAGCAAGCATCAAGGTGTCATCGAGCAGATGATCGGCGGTCCCGACGCTCATGAAAGCGGGGCATAAAGCACGGAGATCAGCAAAGAGCGGTGAAACCTCTGGCGAACGTCGCTCCTCAGCACTCATTCCGGGCAAGTAACACTCGCCGAACATCGCCATACCTTCAGGCGTGAGCATGTCTGGCCCATCAAGGACCCGAAGGCCACGTTGACTTGGTGAACGACCCCAGTCGTGCACTCCAAACAACAGGTTCGCGCCGAGGAGATTGTCGGAAGCATCGAGGTCATCGCGCATACGAAGCGCAACAGCTGCCGCCATGTAACCGCCCGCAGACTCCCCACCGACAATGATCCGATTCGAGCCGTACTCTGCCAGCCCATTTTCGATCACCCATTTCGCAACCGCGACTCCGTCGTCGGGACCAGCGGGAAAGGGATGCTCAGGGGCTTTGCGATAACCAACCGAGATGACTGCCATTCCGAAGCGTCGACACAGATCAAGATTCGTGGCGTCGCTCATTTCCGGCGCGCCAATAACCATGCCGCCACCGTGAAAGTGAAGGTAGATCGCGGAGGCAATTCCTTCGGGTACGAATGTGCGACAAGGCACACCAGCGATCTCACGAGCGATCGCTTCGGGTACCGGCGAATACATGCGCTCGAATGAACGACGCATGTGCTGAGCAGCCCCGAGGAGATCCTTGGGTGGTTCGCCATCGCCAGCAAACATTTCCGATACTGCAGCCATTCCGGCATCGACCACTGCTCGCGCTTCGGGCCGCATGGCCTCGATGTCATCGCTCCAAAGTTGCATTGGTCTCCTCCGACGTTTTTGCTCACCATAGGACGAACCGAATCCACCTGCCGTGAACCACTACCGTCATCCTCATGGGTTTTTACAGCACGCATATCGTTCCCCGATTCATCGATAAGGCGTGTGGCACGCCGGCCATGCAGAAGGGCCGCGATGCGGTGACCGCAGGATTGTCGGGCACGATCGTCGAGATCGGTTTCGGTTCAGGTCTGAACATCGTCAGTTATCCGCCCGAGATCGACATGGTGTGGGCGGTCGAACCCTCGCTCGTTGGTCGTCGACTCGCGGTACCGCGGATTGCTTCGACCTCGACACCGATCGCGTACGCCGGTCTCCGCGGCGAGAGCATTGATCTACCCGACGATTCCTGCGATGGCGCCCTCTGCACCTTCACGCTCTGCACCGTCCCCGGCGTTGAACAGGCGCTCGCCGAACTTCGACGCGTCGTGAAACCCGGAGGAAAATTTCATTTCCTCGAACATGGCCTTGCCCCCGATGCAAAAACGCAGGCGTGGCAGCAGCGACTTGAACCAATGCAGCTGCGCCTCGCCGACGGATGCCACCTCACCCGTGATCCGGGTGAACTCGTGCGAGCTGCCGGCTGGGAGATCGAATTCATCCACAGCGAATTCACGAAGGGTCCCAAGCCGTGGGTATTCATGACCTTCGGTCAGGCCGTCAATCCGGCTTGAAACAAGGCCGAATCGATACTGAATCGGCACTGATTCAGCACTGAATTCAAACCAATGGCCGACGTTCTGAGGACGTAGCTCTCTCCGGTCGGCTCCAGAATCTTGAGCATTTCTCAAGGTTTCCTTTACCTCGTTCAGCAGGTTGATCAGGCATGGTCGCTGTATGAACGATGTCGATACGTCGATTGACGACTCCCCCGCTGAATCGGTGACGCCCACAGACCTAAATGAATCTGCGGCGACAAAAGGTGACCGATCACGATTTTCCCTCGACCGAAGAAGTTTGCTCTTCGGGGTTGGGGCAGCGGCGATCGCAGCAACCGCTGCCGCCTGCGATCCCGAACCTTCGCCTCCTCCCCCAACTGCAGCTCCGACCACAACTGCTGCCCCAACAACAACCACGTCGATTCCGCCGACAACGACAACAACTCAGCCCGGCTCAGTAACTGGCGACCTCTCCGCACAGGTCCTCCACGCGGCGCGCCGTCTGAGCTTTGGCCCCACACCCGCACTTCTGACCGAGATTCGCTCGATCGGCATCACTGCGTGGATTGACCAACAACTCGCATGGGAATCAATTGATGATTCCGCAGTCGAGGCGATGCTCACCTCGTATCCACGCTCGCTCATGACCGCAGCGGAAATCACGGCGCTCGGATCAGCGTTCCGCACGCGGGGCGAGATGGCAGCAGCGACGATTACGCGCGCGGTGTGGAGTCGTCGCCAACTCCATGAGCTCCTCGTCGATTTCTGGTCGAACCATCTCAATATCGATCTGAATCACGATCCCAGCACTCGCCACAAGCCGACCGATGATCGCGATGTCATTCGCCGCTACTCCACCGGTCGCTTCGCCGACATGCTCGTTGCCTCGGCGAAATCGCCGGCGATGCTCCTCTACCTCGATCAGGCACTGTCGCGAGCGGATGGCAACCGACTTCCGATCGAGAACTACGCGCGCGAGATGCTCGAGCTTCACACAGTTGGAGTCGATGGCGGTTACGACGAAACCGATGTGAAAGAGGTCGCCTATCTCCTTTCTGGTTGGACCGTCACCAGCCGGAACGATGGTGGATTCACGTTCCGATCCGCATGGCACAAGATGGGACCGTTGGCGAGCGGTGGTGATGTCCTCGGATGGAAACCAAACGGACTGACCGGAGTCGCCGCTGGGGAATCCCTGCTGGTGTACCTGGCACGCCATGAAAAGACGGCGAATCGACTGGCCCACAAACTCGCCGTGCGATTCATCGGAGAACACATCAAACCCACTGACGCTGTCGTTGTCGCAGCGGCGCAGGCCTATCAGTCAAATGACACCGCCATTGCTCCGATGGTTCGTTCATTACTGCTGAGTTCTGAGTTCCGCTCCTCGGCAGGCCGCAAGATGCGCCGACCCATCGAGTATTTCGCCGGACTTCTGCGGGCAGTACAACTGCAATGGGACCCCGCACGTTCAACAAACTTGATGAGTTCGGTCACGAGCCAACTCGGGCTTCTCGGACAAATTCCATTGTCTTGGGAAACGCCGGACGGTTACCCCGATTCCGATGCTCGGTGGACAACCGCCGGTGCGATGGTGGCCCGATGGAACCTCGCGACATCAAGTTCGAACGGTTTTGGTGCACCGGCTCCCCAGTTCGACGCGTCGCGGATACTCGGAACTCCGGCACCCAGCACTGTCGGAGAAGCTCTTGATCGCGCTGCCCTAGCCCTGCTCGGCGAACCGCTTGAAGCGAGCGCACGAACAGCGATCCTCTCGGCTTCGGGTCAGACAAACACCACGGTATGGAAGCCGACATCGAATGCTCGTGCGCTCTTTGCCTATGTCCTTCAGACTCCTCAGAACCAGATGCGGTGACCACGATGAACAACGACACTGCAAACAACACTGCCAGAAACACTGCCAAAAACACTGCCAACGACACTGCACGCCACGAGGTCAATGATCCTGAGGACAATGGTGCTTCCGAAGTTGGTGCATCTCTGACCGATCTCGACGCCGCCGTTGCGGTGCCACTCCTCGGACCGATGTCGCGCCGAAAATTCCTTGCCGTTTCCGGAGTTGGTGCCACTGCGCTCGCTGCGACCGTGTATCTCCGCCCCTCGGCGTTCTATGGACAAGCCAGCGCAGCGGCTATCTCAAGCACCGCCAAGACCGACCGCATCATCGTGAACATCTTTCTACGGGGTGCAGCTGATGGTCTGTCGTTCCTCAGCCCGCTAGGCGACTCGACGTATCAGTCACTGCGGCCGGGTGTGGCTATTCCTGATGCATCCGCACTCGCAGTGAACGGTCAGTTCGGACTTCATCCCGGTGCGGTTCGGATCAAGGCGCTACTTGACGCCGGACAGGCTGCGTTCATCCCCGCTGCCGGTTCACCCAACTCCAACCGATCGCATTTCTCGGCCCAAGCGATGATGGACAAGGGATCGTCCTCTGACGCAACACTTTCTACCGGCTGGCTCGGCCGATATCTCGTAGCGACATCAGGCGCAGCGGAAGACGCGTTACGCGCTGTCTCAATCGGCAACGGACTTCAACCTTCACTGCGCGGTTCCACCGCGATCGCGACTCCGACACTGCAATCGTTGTCGCTGTTGAGTGCCGGCACCGGAGCTTCTTCGAGTCAGGTGCAGACTGCGTTGCGAGCAATGTACCCGGCCGCGCCAACTGATTTGCTGCGCATCCAGGGTGAGGCCGCGACCGCCATCGTCGCCGAGATCGCACCTATCGCTGCCACGTCAACACCACCGAGCGGTTGGCCATCGGGATTCGGAACCGCGTTATGGCCCATTGCCAAACTGATCGCCGCCGGCTATCCGATTGAAATTGCAACAGCCGACCTCGGCGGGTGGGATGAGCACGACGCCATGGGTTCGGCAACCGATCCAACCGGAAACCAACACAAATTGGTCGCCGGACTCGACGCAGCACTCGGCGCGTTCTTCGACTACATCGGTGGTGCTGCTGCTCGGACCACCGTGATCATCACCACCGAGTTCGGTCGTCGGATCGCCATCAACGGATCGGGCGGAACTGATCACGGCCGCGGAATGGTCATGATGGTGCTCGGCGCGGGGGTGAATCCCGGGGTTCACGGTGACTGGCCGGGACTGATCGACACCGAAAATGGCGATGTGAAAGTCGTCAACGATTTCCGCAAGGTGTACGCAGAAGTACTCGGGCGACGAATGCGCGCCACCGACCTCTCCGCGGTTTTCCCGGGCTTCGATACGTCACCGTCGAACTGGCTCGGCGTTACGAGCGGATGACCTCACCCGCGTCCCAGGAAAAGTGGTGTCAGCGCGACGAAGGCCCGGACAACAGTCCGGGCCTTCGTTCACAACTGACACATACGTCGGCACGCCGAAGCGCTACTGATACTCAGCCGGTGTACGCAGGCCGCACAGGCTCATCGGGAACGATCGGTGCCGGGGGAACGGGAGGCGCCGGGGGCGGTGTCGGGGCCGCACTGAAGGTGATACCTGGAGCTTCGCTGAGGTTAGAGGGGGCAGAAGCCAGACCCGTGGCCGACGGGTCGATTTCGACCGAGCCGGAAATGCCGTTGACACCGGGGGTTCCGGGGTTTCCGGGCAAGCCGTCTACGTATCCCACGCCACCACCAGTACCTCCCGTACCACCGAGACCACCCGCACCAGGCGTACCGGAACCGGCGAACACTATCTGGGTCGAGTTGAGAACGAGGAGCGACCCGAGACCGTCGGCGCCGGCGGTTCCCGCAGTCCCGGTTCCACCGGTGCCACCTGGAGAGGCGTCTGAGCTGTCGCCACCATAGCTACCAGCGGTGCCGGCCGAGCCAGGGGTGCCGTTGGCGCCCACGAGTACGTCGAATGTCACGGTCGCACCGGTCGTGTTGGTCCACGTACCGGTCACCTTGCCGCCTACTCCACCAGCGCCACCGGCGCCACCGGGTCCACCAGGACCGCCTTGGCCGCCGGAACTGCCAACGCCGAAACCACCGGTCCCGCCGTTACCACCGGTGCCTCCGGGACCGCCGTTGCCACCCTTGACAGTGATGAAGACGGTCTCACCAGCGAGCACCGTGCACTGGGTAACGGTCGTGAAGGAACCAATGCTGACGCAGGTACCCGTCGCAGCGGCCAGTGCCGGCGCACCCGTGGCGACGAAGGCCATGCCGCTTGCCGCGAGCGCTATTGCCGCTGCACTTCCCAGATACTTCTGCATTTTCGACATCGATCAAACACTCCCAGACGGTTCAAAGTGCGCCGGGCGATCCGGCGGACGACCCCGGGAAGTAAGCGCACTACAAACTACCCTCGGTGTTTATAAATAGTAAAACGAACCGACCGGGAAAGTCAACAAGGGCGCGAATGGCGAATAGTCAAGGGTGATCTCCGGGTCGGGACGCAAGAACCCGTCCCGACCCGAAGAATCTCCTCGAAGATGATCAGCCGGTGTACGCCGGGCGCTCAGGACGGTCGAAAGTCATATCGGGCAACTCTTTGATTTCGCCCTCACACGAAGTGTCGACTCGAAGTCGTCTCCGACTCGCTTGGCAGTCGCGTTAGCGCTCGATTTCATCGACCAATTCGTCAATAACCCATCCCCCCCACCTCGGTCTTTTCGGACCGATGTCAACCTTTTGAGGGACCGTGGCGTTAAAGAGGGTGATGCACGAAACGAAATTCGATGCGCAGTTCGATCAGCTTGCTGCGATCGCGCACCGAGTCGCGTTCAGAATCACCGGATCGCGCGAGGAATCGCGCGACATCACCCAAGAAACCCTCACCCGAGCGTTCGTGCACTGGCGCAAGGCGTCCAAGTACCCCGAACCATGGGTGGCCCATGTGGCCGCCAATCTCGCGATTGATCAATTGCGGCGAAGGTCGCGCATTCCGGCGACTGATCCCTCTCAGATCGAAAGGAACGAACCGTCAACCGTTGAGCGACTCGATTTGGTGCTCGCACTCAATGGCCTCCCCCGACGCCAGCGTGAAGTGATCGTGCTTCGTTTCCTCGCCGATCTCCCCGAGGCGGCGGTCGCCCGCGAACTTCATCTCAGTATCGGTTCGGTCAAGAAACACGCCTTCCGAGGACTTGCCGCGCTGCGCCATTCCCTCTCTCCCACGACGACAGAAACGTTCGTCCCAATCCTCGCTGAGGACCTACGAACTTTGATCACCTCGATGACTCTGAACCCTTCACTGCCGATGGTGAACTCCGCAGCGCGGTTCTGATCAACGGCCAACGGCGCCATCGTCGGGATCGGCGTCGGCGACTTCTCTTGAGTTCCTGCACCGCTCTGGTGCTGATCGTTTCGATTCTTGGCGTCGGAGCGTGGGCGACTTCACGCGTTGATCGCGTGCACGTGGGCTTCACGGCACCCCCCGTCGATCTCACCCGTCCATTCAATGTCTTACTCGTAGGCAGCGATCGTCGACCGGGCGAACCATCGGCAACCGACAATGCGGATGCGGTCATGGTCGTGCGCATCGATCCGACGACGAGTCGAGTTTCGGTTCTGTCAATTCCCCGTGATCTCGCCATCGAAGGTGCAGATGGTCCGCGAGTTTCCGAATTGCTGCGAGGTGATCCCGATCTCCTCGCGGAGACGATCCAACGTGAATTGGGTATTGCGCTTTCGGCCTATATAGGGATTTCGTTTGAGGGACTCGTGAACATTGCCGACGCGTTCGGTGGACTCGATGTTGCGATCGCTAACGACGTGGCCGATGCATTCAGCGGGATGGACCTGCACGCGTCGAGTTGTA
>JBAXGZ010000014.1:0-38395 GCA_037139155.1 Actinomycetes bacterium
GATGCCGAAGAGGCTCGTATCGACCTCATCATTCATCCCGCTCCTGAGCGCGCCGTTCGTTCCACACTCAAGGAACTCGCCGCACTCAGTTCGGTGCGCAGCGTCGCCTCGACAATGCGTGTTCTGGCCGAGGCGGATCTCTGATGGCGCCGATTTCCTACGTCAGCACCCGCGGCGCTGCACCTGAGTTGCAGTTCGCTGATGTGCTCCTCGCCGGCTTGGCGAATGACGGCGGTCTCTATGTGCCGTCGCAATGGCCATCGCTCACGATTGGTGATCTCGAACGCTTCGCGTCGATGTCCTATGCCGACATCGCTATCGATGTCATGTGGCCATTCGTCGAGGGATCCATCGACCGGGAAGATTTTTCCTCGATCGTTGCCGATGCCTACGCCACCTTCGAGTCCGACGAAGTAGTGCCGCTCGTCGATCTGGGTGACAACTTCTGGCTCGCCGAGTTGTTCCACGGTCCGACTCTGGCGTTCAAAGACATTGCGCTGCAGTTGGTGGGTCGACTGTTCGACCACGAACTCACTCGCCGCGGCGACAAGGTGACAATTGTCGGTGCCACGTCTGGTGATACCGGATCAGCAGCAATCGAAGCACTCCGGGACCGACCCACCGCCGAAGTGTTCATTCTCCATCCTGCAGGGCGCGTTTCTGATGTGCAGCGCCGACAAATGACAACAGTGCACTCGTCCAACGTGCACAACATCGCGGTGCAGGGAACGTTCGACGATTGCCAGGACATGGTGAAGGCGTTGTTTGCCGACGACCACTTTCGTGACTCGCGAAACCTCTCGGCAGTGAACTCGATCAACTGGGCTCGTGTTATGGCGCAAATCGTTTACTACGTCACGACCACCGTTCGTCTGGGCGGGGGAGCGGGACGTCCCGTGGCGTTCTCGGTGCCCACTGGGAATTTTGGAAATGTCTTTGCCGGGTATGGCGCTCAGCGGATGGGAACTCCAATCTCGCAGTTCGTAGTCGCCTCGAACCGCAACGACATTCTCACGCAGTTCCTCACAACCGGTTCGATGACGATCGGCGAAGTTCACCCCACGCTTAGCCCGAGCATGGACATTCAGGTGTCGTCCAACCTCGAGCGACTCCTGTTTGAAATCCACGGACGCGATGGCGCCGCTATTGCCGAACTGATGTCCCGGTTCCGGTCGGAAGGAACCGTTTCGGTGTCGGTCGAGCGACTCGAACTCCTCGCCGATCACTGGTCTGCGGCGCGGGTCGATGACGCACAGACCGCGGCAACGATCGCCGACCTCTACGAACAGATGGGGATGCTTCTCGATCCCCATACCGCTGTGGGACTCGCTGCGGCGCGAAGCGCCCGTTCCGATGCTTCTGTTCCAATGGTGGTGCTGGCAACCGCGCACCCCGCCAAGTTCCCCGATGCGGTGGAAGCGGCGACCGGTGTTCGCCCGCCTTTGCCGGCGCACCTCGCCGATCTCTTCGATCGGACCGAGCGATTCGAGGTCTGCGCTAACGATTTCGCCACCGTGCGCGGATACATCGAAGCCACGCTCGATCACGCCTGAATCGGTTCCTCCTTGGGTCCGATCTGCCGAGATCTCGCAGATTCGGGCAGACTGTCCCTCCGATGAACTATCTCGTGTGTGTTCCCGATGGTTGTGCCGATGAGCCGCTCGCCGAACTCGGTGGTCTCACGCCGATGCAAGCGGCGCGCACACCTGTTCTCGATCGAATCGCCGCGCGTTCGACGCTTGGGAGAGCCGCTGTCATTCCTGCGGGACTGCCCCCCGGTTCCGATGTTGGCAACATGTCGATCTTTGGTTATGACCCCGCGGTGTACCACACCGGTCGAGCTCCGATCGAGGCCGCAGCGCTGGGTTTGAAACTTCGACCCGATCAGGTGGCCTATCGATGCAACTTGTCGACGATCGGCGACGACGGAACCATGGTCGACTTCGCCGGCGGTCATCCCTCGACTGAACGGGCCGCTGGTGCCATCGAAGCGATGCATCGTGCATTCGCGGCGGAGGGCATCGAATTCCATCGTGGTGTGCAGTACCGACACATCATGGTCGCGCCTGCGGAGTGGGCCGAGGCCGAGTGCGCTCCCCCTCATGACCTGACCGGCAAGGCGTTGGTCTGGCCGACTGGTCCGGCGGCAGCGAACCTCCAGCGGGTGATGGACGCCTCGCGAGAGATCCTCGCCGACTTCGATATCGACGCCAACACTGTCTGGTTGTGGGGCCAGGGTTTCCAACCGCAGATGCCGTCGTTCGAGAGCACCTATGGAGTGAAGGCCGGACTCGTCACGGCAGTCGATCTCGTTCGCGGACTCGGCGTACTCACCGACATTGAAGTCATCGAACTCGACACGGCCACTGGTTGGTACGACACCGACTACGAGGGCAAACGCGACTGCGCGATCGACGGGCTTAATGACGGACTTGATCTGTTCATCATTCATGTCGAGGCCACCGACGAAGCTGGGCATGCCGGCAACGTCGAGGAGAAAGTCCGCGCCCTCGAGAACTGGGACGCTCGAATTCTCGCCGGTATCGTCGATGCACTTGATGCGAGCGGACCGTGGCGCATGCTGATGCTTCCTGACCACGCCACGCCGCTCGCCCTGCGAACCCACACCCCCGATGCCGTTCCCTACCTCCTCTTCGACTCCACTGTCGACGGCGCAGGTGGCGAGTACACCGAGGCCGGCGTGGCTGATCTTCCCGTCGTGGCGGGCCATGAACTCATGGGGCGTCTGGTCGCTCGCTGAGGCACTTGGTCGGCCATTGCGTCGCCACTAACCTCACATCTGTCGCTCGTGACCGCTTCGGCTGGTCCGGCGTCTCCCCGTCGTCCGACGGACCGTTCCTTCGATCGAACGAACGTCTCTCCCACTCCGCAGTCCGAAGTCATTCAGTTTGTTCAGTGATCCACTATCTCGCCGGTCCATCGTGACTGGAGAAGAGAGATTCCAATGTCTGAGAAAGACCAACGCGCCACGCTCGAAGCGAAAGATCGCGATGAGTTGCTCACAATTGCATCGACACTTGGCGGCAAGCCCGGCTCTCGCGCCAAGAAGGCCGATGTCATCGACATGATCCTTGGCCTTATCTCCGGTGCTGAGCCGGCTCCACCGAAGCCGCGTCGCGGGCGCCCGCCCAAGGTTGCTGTCGTTGAAACCTCAGAGGTAGCCGACGAAGCTGACGAGGCCATTGAGGTCGAAGAGGTTGTCGAGACAGCAGAGGTCGACGGACCGCTCGTTGCCGACGATTCGATTGAGGGTGACGACAGTCCTGTTGAAGTCCACGCCCAGACGGCTTCAACCGAGGAATCATCGCGTTCGACATCGGCCGAGCCTGATGGCGAGTTCGATGGTGAAGGTGGTAGCCGTCGGCGCCGTCGTCGTGGTCGAGATCGCGGTGGCGAACGTTTCGAGGCTCGCAGTGACGAACCGTGGTCGGGCGAACCAGTCGAGGTTTCTGGCGTCCTCGACCTGCGTGATGAGGGCTACGGCTTCATCAGGGTGAGCGGGTATCTGCCGACTCGTGAAGATGTGTACGTCTCAGTGAAGCAGACGCGACAATTCTCGCTCCGCCGCGGTGATGTCATCACCGGCACAAGTCGCCCTGCCGCTCGGAACGAGAAGAACCCGGCACTTCTGCGCATCGACACCGTCAACGGTGGCACCCCTGATGCGGCCCGTGATCGGCGTCGATTCGACGATCTCACTCCACTCTTCCCCGACGAGCGACTCACGCTTTCATCACGTGACGAGCCCTACAACATGACCTCCCGGATCATCGATCTTCTCGCTCCGATCGGAAAGGGCCAGCGCGGATTGATCGTTGCTCCGCCGAAGGCGGGCAAGACGACAGTGATGAAGCAGATCGCAAAGTCGATTTCGGAGAACAACCCCGACGTGCACCTTATGGTTCTGCTCGTCGATGAACGTCCGGAAGAAGTCACCGACATGCGACGGTCCGTCGACGGTGAGGTGATCGCGTCCACCTTCGATCGTCCGGCCGAAGAACATGCGGCGGTTGCCGAACTGGTACTCGAACGGGCGAAGCGATTGGTCGAGGACGGCAACGATGTCGTGATCATCCTCGATGGCATCACTCGCCTCGCTCGTGCCTACAACTTGGCGGCACCGGCGACCGGTCGAGTCATGTCTGGTGGTATCGATACCGGCGCGCTGTATCCGCCGAAGAAGTTCTTTGGAGCGGCCCGCAATCTTGAGGAGGGCGGCTCGCTCACGATTATCGCTAGTGCGCTGGTCGAGACTGGCTCAAAGATGGATGATGTCATTTTCGAGGAATTCAAGGGCACCGGAAACATGGAAATTCGGCTCGATCGTCGACTGGCCGAGCGTCGCCTCTACCCCGCGATCAATGTCGACGCCTCCTCGACTCGTCATGAGGAACTCCTCTACGAGCCCAAGCAACTCCAGCAGGTCCACAAGCTCCGTCGGGTCCTCGCCGGCCTGGCCGAAGGCGGAAGTGCTGGTCCAGGCCTCGAGATGCTTATCGACCGTTTGGGCACCTTCCGCACGAATGATGACTTTCTGGCCGAGGTCGCGAAGGGCTAAGCCCCTGTTCTGACCTGCATTGCGGACCGAGATTGCGATTCTTGTCCCGGCCCGGCACACTTAGAAGTCCCGAAATCTCCCTGGAGCACCGCCATGAAGGCCGACATCCATCCCGACTACGTCGAAGCAACCGTGAAGTGTTCCTGTGGGAACACGTTCACCACGCGCTCAACAAGGGCCGAGCTCAGTTCCGAACTCTGCAACGAGTGCCATCCCTTCTACACGGGTAAGCAGAAGCTGGTCGATACCGGCGGCCGCATCGAGAAGTTCGAGAAGCGGTACGGCAAGCGCCGCAAATAGCGGCACCTCCGAGCCACTGCGCGGTCAGGAGCCGACCGTGCCCCTTGATCCAGATCAACGAACTCGACTACTCGCTGCGAAAGCGCGCGGGCTCGTTGCCGATGCAATAGGCGTCGACGCATCCGAACTCGTCGCGACGCCGTTCCCGGGTGGCGCCCTTGTGCGCGCCACCGACGCGACGTGGTGTCTGCTTGATGATGGAGCGGTTCGAAGTCTTGGCGCAGCGATGGTGCTTGCCGATCGCCAACGAATTGACACGCTGCATGTCATGGCGGAGTCGATCGAAACCTCTGGCGTCGTAGCGAGGCGGGCGGAACAGTTCCGAAACGCGCCAAAGGTGTGGCGTATTGAAGGCCGTTCACTCATTCCCGCGACGCCGGCTCCCGTTCCTGTTCCCGGTGAACCAACGGCAGCGGCGCTCGAGCTCGTAGGGATGTTGATTGCGGCCGGAGTCGACGTCACGATTGAACATGGTGAGATCCGCGGCGAGCTCCGGGGATTGGAAATTGCCCGAGTTGTCGAATCGACCGAAGGGACTCGCCTCGAAGTCGGTGTGGGTCGGCATGACCGCGAGGCCTTCACGATGGTGCACGGAAACCTTCCGACGACGAAAGCACTTGAATCGGTGATTTCAAGCGTTGATGCCGTTCGCCGCGCCGATGCTGAAGCGCATCCGTTGCGCCGCTTGGCTCCCGAGGGATGGCTTCGTTGGCGCTTGTTGCACGATCCGCACCTCATCGGCGCACAGGAACTGCGGCCGGTTGAACCTCCGACACCGCGCGACAGTGTGAAAGACGTCGGCGCCTCGATTGCCGTCGGCCGTGATCTCTCTGGCCAGGCCATTGTCGTGGCCTGTTCGGTTGGGATCGACCTTGATGTTGTGCCAACCGCGGCTGACGCACGAGTCCTCAACGATCCGGAGGCACGAGTGGTGATTGTGGTGCCTGAACGCGACGACCATCCCGCGACTCGACGCCTCGCTCAACGTCTCATTGGGCCATCTGAAGTCATCGGACTGTCGGGCGAGTGGCGCGACCGCGAGACTGCATCATGAGCATGCTCGATCGACTGCCTGATCTCGAACGCGAATACAACGAAATCGAAGGTTCGCTCGCCGATCCCGCGACGATCGCTGATCAAGGGCGGTACACCGAACTGAATAGGCGTTATCGGGATCTCGGCGAACTTGTGAGCAGACTGCGCGACCTTGAACAGGCAACCGAGGACCTCGCCGCTGCTCGCGAAATGTTCACCGATGCTGACGGTGCCGATCGGGAGATGCTGCGCGAGGAGATCGATGCTGCTGACTCCGCGATTGAACGACTCGATGAGGAAATCAAAGTCCTGCTCCTACCCAAAGATCCCAATGACGCTCGCAATGTGATCGTCGAGATCCGTGGAGCAGAAGGTGGTGAAGAGGCCAATCTCTTCGCACGGGATCTTTTCGAGATGTATCGGGGATTCTCGGTGAAGCAAGGGTGGAAGTTCGAGGTCATGGACGCGCAAGCATCTGATCTTGGTGGCTACTCCGATGTGACATTCCGTCTCGCTGGCGATGGTGTGTGGTCGAAGATGAAGCACGAGGGCGGTGTACATCGCGTGCAGCGGGTACCGGTGACCGAGAGCCAAGGCCGAGTGCACACCTCGTCGGCCACTGTCACCGTTTTGCCTGAGGCCGACGAGGTTGATGTCGTGCTGGATCCCAACCAACTGCGCATTGACGTCTACCGCTCTTCCGGTCCAGGTGGTCAGTCGGTGAATACGACCGATTCCGCAGTGCGAATCACTCATCTCCCAACCGGAGTCGTGGTCGCGATGCAGGACGAGAAGAGCCAAATCCAAAACCGTGAGAAGGCGATGCGAGTGCTGCGAAGTCGGTTGCTGCAGGCTGAGCAGGAAAAGCAAGCGGCCGAGGCCTCAGGTGCTCGCAAAGCACAGACCGGTGGCGGCGGTCGCTCCGAAAAGGTTCGCACCTACAACTTCAAGGAGAATCGCCTCACCGATCATCGAATCGGTTTGACGCTGTACAAACTCGACAAGGTTCTCGGTGGTGATCTCGATGAAGTTGTCGACGGACTTGTCGCCGATGAGCGAGCGACGCAACTTCGCGAACGCGACGTATGAGCGAGAACACCATCACATGGCGTGAAGTCGCTGCCGAGACCGAAGCGCGGCTTTCGGGAATCGCCGCGTCGCCCGCGAACGAAACGCGTTGGATCATTGAGCGAGCTGCTGGTTTCGACGGAGGGGAGTATGTCCTCGGTCTTGACGAAAATGTCACCGAGCGCGGCATGCATTTCCACGATCTGATGGTGGAGCGGCGGTTGGCAGGAGAACCGCTGCAGTACGTGTTGGGTCGATGGGGATTCCGCACGCTCGATTTGTTTGTCGATCCACGAGTGCTCATTCCCCGACCGGAAACCGAGATGGTCGCTGGACTCGCTATCGATGAACTTGTGGCCATGCGAAGGAACGGGATTGATCGTCCTGTTGCGGTCGATCTAGGTACTGGCTCGGGTGCGATCGGGCTTTCGATGGCGGTTGAGGTGGAACGGGCTCAGATCTGGATCACCGATGCGTCGAGTGAGGCACTTGTGGTTGCGCGCTCAAACCTCGCCGGTATTGGTAGAGCCGCCACTCGAGTGAGCGCGGCCGAAGGTTCGTGGTTCGAAGCGCTCCCTGCAGAACTGCGTGGAACAGTCGATCTGATCGTGAGTAATCCCCCCTACGTCGCGGTCGGTGACGAGGTTGAAGATGTTGTTCGAGACTGGGAACCTCAGTCGGCGTTGTTCGCCGGCGATGACGGACTTGATGACATTCGAAAAATTGTGACTGACGCAGTGACTTGGTTGCGCCCTGGGGGAACGCTGGTTCTTGAGATGGCTCCCGATCAGGTCCCGTTGGTTACTGATCTCGCACTTGCGAACAGTTTTGTCACTGTCGAACGGCATAGCGATCTCGCGGGCCGACCTCGAGCAGTTGTCGCGCGGGTCGGCGGCTGATCATGCCCGTTGTTCTCGCTCTGATCTCATCAGTTCTTTGGGGGACTTCTGACTTTTTTGGGGGAACCGCCTCGAAAAAGTCGCCCTCGACCACGGTGCTGCTGTGGGCAAGCCTCATTGCGCTTCCTGTAATCGCCGTCATCGCGTTGATCAGTGGGGACTTGGTTTTCGATTCAACCGTGGTGGTCTGGGGAATCGTTGCTGGAGTGGCATGTTCCATCGGCATCGTGTTGCTCTACCGGGGACTTGCCACTGGCCCAATGGGTGTTGTTGCTCCGATTGCCAGCACCTCGGTCCTCGTTCCCGTTGTCGCCGGGTTTTTGCGGGGCGAGAGCCCAGGCGCGATCCAGACGGCAGGGATCGCGATTGCCGTCATCGGCGTGATTCTCGCTGGCGGACCGCACCTGCGTGATTTCCGCTCAGGCGGTCATCGACCGATTTTGTTAGCGCTCGGCGCGGCGCTGGGAATTGGTATCTCGTTGCTTGCCGTAGCGAACGGAAGCGACCGAAGTGCGTATTCGACACTGCTCGTCATGCGGGTTGTCTACCCGGTGTTGCTCTTTGCGATCGTTCTTGCGGCACGAGCGCCACGCAAGCCAGCAACTTCAGTACTGCCGATGGTCGCTGTCGCGGGAATCGGCGACGTTATTGCCGTGACGCTTTATGGCGTGGCGACACAATCTGGATCATTGCCCGTGGTCGCTGCTCTGGCATCGATGTTCCCCGTGATGACACTTGTTCTTGCGCGTCAGGTGCATCATGAACGCCTCGAAAGAGAGCAATGGATTGGAGCAGCGATGGCTCTCATCGGTGTGGTCGTGGTTGTCACGACGTGACGTCGTGCGTCTTAGAAATGCCAGGGATACGCGGTCCAATCAGGGTCACGTTTTTCTAAAAAGGAATCGCGTCCCTCGGCTGCCTCATCGGTGCCATATGCAAGACGTGTGGCTTCGCCAGCGAAGATCTGCTGACCAACGAGTCCGTCATCGATCAGGTTGAACGAATACTTCAACATTCGTTGTGCGGTCGGGCTCTTGCCGTTAATCATTGCGGCCCATTCAAGAGCGACGTTCTCGAGATCTGCATGCGGCACGACCTCATTGACGGCGCCCATGTGAAACATTTGTTCTGCGCTGTACTCACGGCCAAGGAAGAAGATTTCTCGGGCGAACTTCTGTCCGACCTGTCGAGCGAGATACGCGGATCCAAAGCCACCATCAAAACTCGCGACGTCGGCATCGGTTTGTTTGAACCTGGCGTGTTCGGCACTGGCAAGGGTGAGATCGCAGACCACATGGAGACTGTGACCGCCTCCTGCAGCCCAGCCGGGAACAACGCAGATCACGACCTTGGGCATGAACCGAATGAGTCGCTGCACCTCGAGAATGTGCAGGCGACCGCTTCGGGCGGGATCGATCGTGTCGGCGGTCTCCCCCTCGGCGTAGCGGTAGCCGTCCTTGCCACGAATCCGCTGGTCGCCGCCCGAGCAGAACGCCCATCCACCGTCGCGCGGCGAGGGGCCGTTGCCGGTGAGCAGGACGCAACCGACATCGCTCGACATCCGAGCATGGTCGAGAGCCCGGTAGAGCTCGTCGACGGTTTGCGGCCGGAAGGCGTTGCGGATCTCGGGCCGATTGAACGCAATCCGCACCGTTCCCTGATCAACGGCGCGGTGGTAGGTGATGTCGGTGAAGTCCTCGAAGCCGGGGACGAGACGCCATTTGGTGGGGTCGAAAATTTCCGAGACCATGAATTCCTCCGGTCGGACGAAGCGGGTTGCGCCTACCATCGTCGCGGACGGGGGCACCCGTCCAAGCCGAAAGGTGGCGATTGTGTTCGGAAAACGAAAAAAAGCCGTCGATGGGGCCTCACGGCTTCGAGAATTGGCCTTCTTCGAGGGGTTCAGTGACGCCGAACTCGATCGAGTGGCAGAGCTTGCCGACGACGTCGAGATCGAAGCAGGGCAACTCCTGATCGATCAGGGTCGAGTGGGACAGGAGTGCTACGTCATCGAATCGGGTGAGGCTGAAGTCTTCGTGGGCGAGGAACATCTCGTCACCCTCGGTCCGGGTTCAATGGTTGGCGAGATGGCACTCATCGATCGTCGCCCGCGAACGGCAACGGTTGTGGCGACGACCCGGATGGCGTTGCTTGCATTCGACACGAAGGCATTTCAGAAACTTTTGAGCGAAATGCCGAAAGCCGAAGAGCGAGTCCACACGTTGCTTGCCGCACGATTAAAGGCGAACCTAAGCAGCGAGTAGTTCGTCAATTGCGTTCGTCGAATGCAATTGTTCCTTCTGCGGAGCGTTGCGCGCGCATTCCAACCAGTTCCGTTGTCATTGCGGCATGCATGAAGTCGGTATCGGTAGACCTTCCCCAAGAGCGTTGACCGTCGGGAGTTCGTGTCGCGATGAGGGCATGCGTCGGAACATCGTCGAACACGACAGCAGCACTTTCGATTGTGACCTCACCGGTCCATGTGTCGTCACTTTCCACGCGGGGCAATGAATCGACTTCGGCCTGCGGATTGGAGTAGCGGAACGCCCCTGAGGCGGGAGGCGTTGCTGACGCGATCACGACCGCGTGTTCAGTGGTGAAACCACCATTGGCAGTGCAGAGACCGAATGCTCCAGAGTCGCTTCGCAACGTGTTCACCATCGTGGCGAGACCATGTGTGACGTAATTGTTGTAGGGACCGCCTGCGAAAGTCATTCCGCCGGTCACTGTTAGTGGTCGTGACGCGCCGATGCCTCCCCAGCCAGTTCCACTGACGTCGGAATCGCGAATGAGACCCAGTTCGATCGCTCCGATCTGGACTGCGGACGGGAAACACGAATAGAGATCGAAGTAGGAGATGTCTTCGGGACCGCGCTCGGCAAGTGCATAGACATCCCGACCAGCGGCGCGAAGGGCGGGCGATGAACAGAGGTCGACGCGGTTCGAAATGTTCCAGTGGTCAACGGCTTCTGCTCCTGCGTGAAGAAACACCCAGCGATCCCGAGGAACTCCAGCCCGTTCGGCAGCGGCAACCGATGTGATGAGTACTGCAGCGCCCTGGTCAACCTGATTGTTTGAACACAATCGCTTGGTGTACGGCCACGTGATCATTCGGTTCTCAGCAGAGGGCGTTGTGATCTCGGGGCCGGAAAGGGGAGTGCGGATCCACGCGTTTGGATTCGTGGCCGAGACGTCCGAAAATGCCGACCACAGCGAACCGATTCGCTCGATGTGCTGGTCGACGGTCAGGCCCAGTCGAGCCCGCAGGGCAACTTCGAACAAGGGATAAATGTGAATTGGCATCTGCAACCCGCGAGCACTTTCGGTCTCGTTGACCAGTGGGCGCTGGTCGCCGATTGACTCGGGCGGGGCAATGTCTTCGGACTGAGTGGACCACTGGGGCTCGAGACCGGCGTTGCGGAGACGGGATCGGGTCCGTGTTGCTTCGCCACCGGTGATGACGACCACATCGGCGGCACCAGCCTGAATGTCGGCCGCAGCTCGGGCGACCATGACTCCGGCCAGGTTTCCGCCCACCACTGAGGTCGCCAGCCGCCTCGGTGAGGCGCCGATGCGCTCGGCCACGGCCAGTGCGGGATTCCGATACCGCCACGAAAGCTCGCTGACGGTGAGCACTTGATCGGCATGGGCGAGTAGGCCGCGGCCGCCACTGTCTGCTTCGGCCAGTCGCAACGCCTCGGCCATGAGGTCGGCGGGTTCGAGTGGTTTGGTCGACGCGTCGCGGATCATGATTTGTCCGGTGCCGACAATGATCGGAAGTCGGGGATCGAGACGTTCGGTCATGGTGAGGGCGACGAAGGATTCGCCGCAGTCGTTTCCGAATCCTCAAGGGCAGTAGTCCCAGATTTGGTTGCGGAGTCGGCTGTCGTTCGGAGTCGCCAGCGGTTCACTATGGCGTCAATGGCGATGCCAGCGAGGACCACGATGCTCACTTCTGCCGGTGTTCGGAATCGTGTTGTGCCGTAGGAAGTTGCCGCTGTGATTGTCACAATCACGAACATGGAGAGAAGCGGCCAGAGCCAGACTTTCCGGCGATAGAGAACCACGACGCCACCGAACGCCAATGCCATGAATGCGTAGTACTGGGCCAAGCCGATTCGGCTGAAGGCCGGCATTCGGTCATCGAATGTGTCGAGATCGACGTGTTGCAATGGTCGATAGAGGTTCCACTGCCGGCCGACCCTCGCAGCAACGACAATTGGGAGCCGACTTTTGTGGGCAGAGAGGTATTCGAGACCGCGCTTGCGTAAAAGAACTTCGTCGAGGGACTGATCGGCCTCGTTTGGCGCAGGGGCGATACACGGGAAGTACCAGTAACCGAGAAGATTCCCGTTATAGGTCTGTTCGCAGTTCGCGTAGGTCAGAGTGATTCCCACCCCAGTTGACAATGTCACGGGCCTTTCGAACGTTGTGAGGTTTCGGATGACCCATGGGGCCATCACCGCTCCGGCGAGTGCCCCAATTGCAAGGAGACGCAGGAGGAAGGGCCGCCATGCGTGCGAAACCCGCCAGGCGACGAACGGCATCACCAATGGGATGAAAAGCAGCAGTTCGGCGCGCGTCATTACGGTCACTCCGGCAATGAGCCCGAGGAATACAAGGTTCCGACGAGAGGAGTCGGAAAGGTACCGATAGGTGAGTAGGAGCAGTGCCGCTGTGGCAGTGATGGCGATTGTTTCTGACATCACCAAGGCATCGTTGATCCATATGTAGACGTAGATGCTGGCAAGAAGCGCTGCGATGAGACCAGCTCGCTCGTTCGCAAGGCGTCGACCTAGTAGTCCAATGATGGCGATGGAGACGACGCCAAGGAAACAGCTCGCTAATTGATGGGCTAAGACCCCGTCGAGGCCGACGACAGAGAACCCCGCAAGGTAAATCATGTAGAGCGGTGGATGGTCTGCGGAATTGAATCTGACACCATCGGTGTAGATGAAGCGGATGGGGGAGATAAAGCCCTCGCCCTTAGCGAGGAGATTCGCGCCATCGTGGTAAACGAGAGCATCACCACAGATGTTGTCCGGAGTCCGACCGATGAAGTATGTCTTTCGCCCGGTTACCTCGGAGAGTGAATTTTTCTCGAGCCACGACGCGGCGCATGGTGAGACATCGGGTTTGAAAAATGCGACATACGAAATGCGGACTGTCGCGCCGAGAAGACAGATCAGCGCAAGAACCTGCAGGAACCGTCGAGTGGGTCGGGATGACGCTGGCATTCCGGCCGATCCTACTGTCGGGCCACCATGCTGGAAGGCAGTAACGGTTGGTTTCAACTCAATGCGGAACGCTTGTGAGTCGTTCGTGAGCGAGGGAGTTCGAACGAATGGCGAGTACGAATGGGGACGGCCGGAACCTTGGCTACTGTTTCGGTTGTGCAAATCCTCGTGACTGGCGGTGCCGGCTTCATCGGCTCGAATTTGGTTGATCTCCTGCTCGCTGAAGGTCATGAGGTGAAAGTCATCGATGATCTTTCAACCGGTCGGGCGTCGAACCTTGCCCATCTCGAAGGATTGATCGAATTCCACGAGGGCTCGATTCTTGATGTCGATCTCGTGTCGCGGATCGTCGCAGGCGCTGACTTGGTTTTCCATCTCGCCGCTGCTGTAGGCGTGCGAAATATCATCGAAGCCCCGCTTCGATCAATACGTACCAATGTCGACGGGACCGAAAGTGTTCTCGAGGCCTGTGTTCGACACGATACTCGAGTCCTGTTGGCATCAACCTCTGAGATCTACGGCAAAGCATTGAAGTTTCCGATGAGTGAAGACGATGACCGAGTTATCGGGCCAACCCACGTTTCCCGGTGGTCGTACAGCACCTCAAAAGCACTCGATGAGCATCTCGCGTTTGCCTATGCAGCTGAGCGAGGTCTGCGAATGTCGATTGTTCGATATTTCAATACCTACGGGCCCCGACTCCACCAGAACGGTTACGGATCGGTCGTTGCCAGCATGACGGCACAGGCTCTCGCCGGCGATCCGATCGTCATCCATGGTGATGGGAATCAAACGCGATGTTTCGGATTTGTCGGCGACACCATCCGCGGCACATATCTTGCGGGAACACTTGACGAAGCTCTTGGGCAGGCATTCAACATCGGAACCTCAATTGAGATTTCGATCAACGAACTCGCCGAACGTATCTGCCAGGCCGCAGGGTCATCGAGCAAGATTTCACATATCTCCTACGACGAAGCGTATGGTCCCGGATTCGAGGACCCCATGCGACGTGTCCCCGACGTGAGCAAAGCGGCGAAGATTCTCGGCTGGGTTCCAGCGGTGTCAATTGACGAAGGCCTTCCCATCACGGTCGATTGGTGGCGTGATAACAACGAGCCTCTGGTGGTGGAACGATGAGAACACTTGCCGAATTTGAAGCCGCGGTTTTTGGACGGACGTTGTCGGTCGGTGTGGTGGGTCTCGGTTACGTCGGTCTGCCGCTGGCGGTTGGCTATGCGGAAACAGGATTTCGAGCCGTGGGCTTCGACCTCAATGAGCCTCGGATCCGGGGTCTTAGCGCCGGACGCAGTCACATCGAGGACATCGAATCCTCTCGTATTGCTGCTGTCGTTCATTCGGGAAAGATGCTTGCGACCTCAGATCTGGCTGACCTGTCGACCGTCGATGTCGTCTTCGTCTGCGTTCCGACTCCGCACGACGACCAGAAGACCCCAGATCTTTCGTTCATTCAGTCTGCGTCCGCATCAGTGGCCTCGATACTTCGCCCAGGGATGCTGGTCATCCTCCAGTCGACGACCTCCCCTGGGACCACAACGCAGATCATGCAACCAATCCTCGAAGAGACTGGGCTTCGATCGGGTATCGATTTCATGCTGGCGTTTTCACCAGAGCGTGTCGATCCAGGAAACGTGCGCTTCACTGTTCGCAATACCCCGAAGGTCGTGGGTGGCGTCAACGAACTAAGCACGCAGTGCGCACGAGCGTTGCTTGAAGCCGTGATGGACGAACCCGGGTTGGTGACGTGTGTGAGCTCGCCCGACGCGGCCGAGATGACCAAGCTTCTTGAAAACACCTATCGCGCCGTGAACATTGCGCTTGTGAACGAGTTAGCAGTGCTCTCGGAAAAGATGGGAATCGATCTCTGGGAAGTAATTTCGGCGGCCTCTACGAAGCCTTTTGGTTTTCAAGCCTTCTGGCCCGGTATTGGGCCTGGCGGCCACTGCATTCCAGTCGACCCCTATTACCTTTCGTGGAAAGCTCGGGCCTACGACTTCCAGACCAAGTTCATCGAGTTGGCCGCCGACACGAATCTCGGTATGGCCGATTACGTCTGCATGCGGGTCTCGCGCTTTTTAAATCGACGCGAAAAGACGCTGAACGGGGCAAAAGTTCTCGCACTCGGAGTGGCGTTTAAAGAGGGTGTGTCTGACACTCGGAACTCCCGTGCCGTGCAGGTCATCAAACTCCTCGAGGCGGAAGGAGCGATCGTTGACTACGCAGACCCAATGGTTCCATCGATCACGATTTCGGGGCGCGAACGCCAGGCGATCAATCAAGACGCGATCAATCCAAATGACTATGACGTCGTTCTTGTTCTCGTGAAGCACCTCTCGTGGCCGATTGGCAAATGGGTCGAGAGCGGGGCACATATTTTCGACGCGGTCAATGCCGGTGGCGTGCCGACGAATGAACAGATCGAGCGTCTCTGACCAACGATTGCGTCTGGTCGATCAGGTCTGTGGTCGCCAGCGACGCCAGTGAAGGATTGCCTGCACTGCGTGAATGCCGTCGCCGAAACCGATCTTCTTGCCCTCAGCAACGGTACGTGGCGTGTAAGGGCTGGGGATCTCGATAATTCGGGCTCCGAGTCGCGAGAGCTTGGCCGTCAGTTCCACTTCGACGTCGAAGCGGGTGGCTTCGAGCGTGAACTGTTGCACGTAGGTTCCGCGGATGGCCTTGTGGGCCGTTTCCATATCGGTCAATTTCGTGTGGAACGAGATATTCGAAAGCATCGTGAGGAACCAGTTTGCAAGGCGACGTTCCCAGCCGAGTCCTGGCACCGGTTCGAGGAATCGGGAACCAAAGACGACATCGGCGCTGTCGGCGATGATCGGAGCGATGAGATCGGGAATTCGAGCGGGGGAGAGTTCGACATCGGCATCCTGAATCACGATGATCGAGCCCGATGCAGCCTCGAACCCGGCGCGCAACGCTGTGCCCTTGCCGCCGTTTGGCTTGGAGATGAGATGGAGACGCGGACCGGTTCGTGACTCGATGATTGCGGCGGTTCGATCGGTGGAGCCATCGTTCACCACGATGACTTCCATATCGAGGTCGAGCTCACCCAGTGCATCGAGTACGGCGCCAATGGTGTCTTCTTCGTTATAAGCGGCGACTACCACTGAGATATACGGATTCGCGTGTGGTTCCTGCGGCGTGCTCACTCAACCAGCGTACTTCTCGCCTAGCAGACGCTGGTGCGATACGCGTCCGCGAGATGAAGACCGTCCGGAGGACTGAACATGGTCACTCCGGGTCCACTGCTATGTTGCTCTTTCCGGGAAGTGCGCAGGCATCCACTGCACTCCAAAAATTCCTCTGGACGTCGCAATGACTGACACAGCACTTGGTCGGGAAGTCAGTGCAGCGAATGAGTCGGCGCGTCCATCGAATGCGATGCCCCATCTCACAGGCCTCGATGGACTGCGCGGACTTGCAGTCATCGGAGTACTGCTTTTCCACGGGGGCTTCACGTGGGCAAAGGGCGGATTCCTAGGCGTCTCCACGTTCTTCACCCTTTCCGGCTTTCTCATCACCAACCTGCTTGTGCGCGAGTGGGATCGTTCGGAGGGCATCAACCTCGGCCGTTTCTGGGCACGTAGATTCCGTCGACTTTTGCCTGCTGCTCTCATTGCCATCGCGCTCGTGGGCGTCGTTTGGTGGAGGATCGGTTCAGCCGAGCAACTAAACAGTCTGCGCGTCGACATGCTTGCCGCTCTGGGTTACGTCGCAAACTGGCGCTTCCTCACCGGGGGTAAGAGTTATGCCGACCTCTTCCTTTCGCCGAGTCCGCTCCAGCATTTTTGGTCGTTAGCAATTGAAGAGCAGTTTTATGTGATCTTCCCTTTGTTCGTCATCATCGTGATGAAGCTCGGGGGCCGCCGGTTGCTGACAACGCTTCTGGTCATAGCGACCTGCGCGTCGGTGGTACTCGAAGTTGCACTGCGTAACAACGTGGACCGCGTGTATTACGGCACCGATACTCGGGCGGCAGAACTGCTGCTCGGTTGCCTGCTCGCGGTGTGGTGGTCCGGGCGACAACGTTCGACAGTCGATCAACAAGGCCGGCGAGACCGAGGAGGGTCCGCACTCTGGACAGATGCGCTTGGTGGACTCGCTCTGGTCGGCATGTTCTGGGCTTGGTACGCGGTCCCAGAGAGTTCTATGGGATTGGCCCGAGGTGGGTTCCCGCTTTACGCATGTGGGACCACTGCGATCATCTTTGCCGTCACCCGGAATGGCTTGATCGCACGGATGATCTCGATCAAGGTTTTGTGCTGGGCCGGCATGATCTCATACGGGCTCTATCTCTATCACTGGCCGATTTTTCTTTGGCTCGATGCCGAACGGACCGGTATCAGTAATCAAGCAATTCTGTTTGTACTTCGCATGGCGGTCACGATCGCGATCGCGCTTGCTTCGTATTATTTGGTAGAGAATCCCATTCGGCGCGGCACGATGCTCAAGACCGGCGGTTTTGCGTTGAGCATGGCGCTTGTGGGTGCGGTGGTCGTCGCGTCGGTTGCGTTTGCGGTCACACTGAATCCGCCAGCGAGCAAGATCCCCTTTGCCAACTTCGACGTCGGAAGTCAGCAGGCTCAGGTATTCAAGGGGGAAACGCCGGCGGGAACGGGTACTCCCAGCATCGCAGGGGCGACCGCCGACTCGGTACTGTGGCTCGGCGATTCAGGGGCATATGACGAGGCTCCGGCTCTTGGCGCAGCGTTCAACGCCAGTGGAACTCGCATGTTCGTCAGCGGAGCATCCCCGGGATTCGGCCTCACAAATCCCAAGATCGACTGGCGCTCTATTTGGAAACAACTCATCGACGAGAACCATCCGACACTCGTCATGATCATGCTCGGCGGTTGGGATCTCGGTTTTCAGAAGGAAAAGGGTGATGCCGCGTATTTGCAGATCGCGAAGGAGGCAACAGAACTCTTCACGTCAAATGGCGCAAAAGTCCTTTGGATCAGCATGCTCCCAGGGGGCACCACTCCAGAGCGCGACACTGATCGGGTGTTCGAGATGGTCCCTTCCTTTTATGCCGGCAACGTCGCCTATGTCGAGATCGAATCTTCTCTTCGGCGACCCTCCGGCGCGTCTGGCGACTACCCGCGGTCCTACGTCGACGCGACTGGTCAAACAATTATGTTGCGAAAGCCTGACAACTGGCATTTGTGTCCGGTGGGGGCTGCTCGTCTCGCAGATGCGATCAATGCCAAAACCGCTTCGATCGGTTGGTCGAATAGGGCCGAGGCCGGTTGGCAAGTCGGCAGTTGGACAAACGACGCTCGGTACGATGATCCAAAGGGTGGCTGCCTCGTCCGATGAGTTCCAGAGATGATGGAGTTCCAGCCGTGAGGCGCCGGTCCCACTCTCGGATCCGCGGAGCAGAACGTGGGTGTTGTCTGTTCGTTGCCGTGCTCATCGTTGTCGCGTTAGCGGGCTGCGGAACGACTGCGGAAACCCCGAAACGCGAATTGGGCGTTTCGTACAAAGTGATGTTGGTCGGTGACGGGGTGATGACTGACGCCGACCCAGGTATTCGAGCAGCCATCGAATCACTAGGCCCTTCAGAAGTGAACGATCAGGCGTATTGGGGATTCGCGCTGAGCAAGCCGGATTGGTACGACTGGCGTTCGAAGTGGTCGCAATTGATCGCTACCTATGACCCTGACGCTGTCGTTGCGTTGTTCGGAGTCCACGACGCCTACCCGCACAGCGGCGTTGGAGGACTTCCGGATCCGGGCGGAAGCGAATGGCAGAGTTGGTATCAACAGCAGGTTGATGATGCGATGCAGATCCTCACAAGTCGCCTTGCCACCGTCTACTGGATGGGAATGATTCCGGTCGGAGACCCCGTCATTTCTGAGCGCATCCGCGCGAACAACCTGATCGTTCGCGATGTGGTTCAGTCCTATCCAACGGGTCGCTATCTTGAGCCGGATCCAGTGTTTGTCGCTGACGGTGGTAGCGCGCAACTCGTTGATCCGAAATCGGGCATGCCCCTGCGCAAAGGCGACGGCGTACATATGTGTGCTGCAGGCGCAGGGATTCTCGGACTTTCGCTTGCCACCGCGATTGCGAATGACCTTGGTACGGAGGTCGGAAATTCCTTCCTCACCGGGCAATGGCGCTCCGCAGAATCGTTCCTCGACCATGCGCCGACGAACTGCGCAATCTCCGCTGGCTGACAAACCAATCGATCAGATCAAGAGAAATTAGTTTTTTGAGGTGTTGGGATCGACAGAGGGTCGATTGGCGCCATCTTGTTCGCGTGCCGTCGAGTGCTTGCCACCTGAGTCGGCGAGACGCAACATCGGAGACTCGACCCACCGATGAGTGAGCCATGCCAGTGCCGTGCTTAGCGTCGCCACCGCAAAGAAGACGACGAAGAAGTTGCCTTCGAAAAATCCCCAGCCGAACCATTCCTGAATTTTCGGAATGAGACTCTTGTGCCAGAGATAGACGCCGTAGGACACCACACCGAGCATCACCATCGGTCGTGAACCAAGAGTGGCCGAGGTGAGACGATCGGGATGACGGCGTAGAGCGATGGGCGCGATGAACAGCACTGCAAACAACCCGAACGCGATCTGACGTGTGAATTCTGTGCCATCACCGAATGAGAACGGAGTGCCAACTGGAACGATGGGGCGACGGAGACCGGCGGCGCAGGTGAATGCAAAGACGCACGCTGCGGCGGTCCACCACAGCGCCGGTGTCCGGACGAACGCCTGGACACGCTGGTTGAATGACTCGTCGCGTTGAGTCCGTGCTCGCAGTACGGCGAGACCGAGTCCGAGGGCGAAGAGATCGAGTTGGCCAGGTAGCCACAGAAGAGCGATGCGACCGAACGACGGATGGAATCGGTACATCGCGAGGCGCCATGCCGTGCTGGCAAGATAGAGAAACAGACAACCGGCGAGTAGGGCGGATTCGGGGCGGATCCGCTTCGTCCTTCCCACCAAGAACTTCGCGCAAATGGCGATGAACGGAAGTACGGCGTAGAAGGCGAGCTCCGTGCATAACGTCCACGCCTGCACCATGCCCCCGAAGAGAAGGTCGGGGTCGTAGACCTGAATGAGGCCGTAGAACACGACGAATTGGTAGAGCGACGTGATGGAAGTGCCGAGAAAGAGGACCATGCACGTGAGTACAAGCCAATACGCGGGGTAGATGCGCAGGACACGTCGCAACCAGAAACGACCAATCCCGTCGATCGGTCGGTCGTCGAGAATCCGCTTTATGAAAGGTGCTCCCAGCAGGAAACCCGAAAGCACAAAGAAGACAGCGACACCAATATCGAGTTGCTCGAGAACGATGCCGAACCGGGAACGGGCCGTTGTTCCGGTATCGAATCCGACGTGATGTGCCACTACCGCAAATGCTGCGAGCGCCCGTAGGCCTTCAATGCCTTGAATGTGTGCTCGGGCAAAACTTCGGATGGACCCCATTTCCTTGGGACTTTAGTTGCACGACGTCGATGAGCGCTTCTCAAAGATCGCTTTCTGAGCCGCACGACCGATCGGATGGAGGTCCCCGATAACTCGGGGGCGAGACGGAAGGGGAGTGGTGGTGCGGCACTACCATCCGGGGGGACACTGCACGAGGAGATTCGCTATGCCATGGCCCGCTGACAACGACGAGACCCTTTTTGGATTAATCGAATCCGAAGTCGAACGTCAGAACACCACGCTTCAACTCATCGCGTCGGAGAACTTCACCTCGCCAGCGGTAATGCGAGCGACTGGTTCGGTTCTTACGAACAAATACTCCGAGGGCTATCCCGGTAAGCGCTACTACGGCGGCAACCAGATCGTCGATGAGATTGAGGACATCGCCCGCGATCGGATCAAGGCGTTGTTTGGTGCCGAGCACGCCAATGTGCAGCCCCATTCGGGGGCCAATGCCAACCTCGGCGTCTACCTGGCTCTGCTCGAGCAGGGCGACACGGTGATGGGTCTTAGCCTCGATCACGGCGGCCATCTCACCCATGGTTCGCCCGTCAACATCTCTGGTCGCTTTTATAACTTCGTCGCTTACGGCGTCGACATGTCCGATGAACGCATCGACATGGATCAGATGCGCGAGATCGCGCTGCGAGAACGTCCGAAGATGATCATCGCTGGAGCGACTGCCTATCCCCGGATCATTGATCCGGCACCGATTCGCGAGATTGCCGACGAGATCGGCGCGCTGCTGATGTTCGACGCGGCACACATTGCTGGCCTCATCGCTGGTGGTGCACACCCGAATCCAGTTCCCTATGCCGATGTCGTCACGTTCACGACCCACAAAACACTTCGCGGTCCGCGTGGCGGTTGCATCCTCAGTCGGGCCGAGCACGCCGCTGCCATCGACAAGGCGATGTTCCCCGGTCTTCAGGGCGGCCCCCTCGAGAATGTCATCGCAGCGAAAGCGGTGGCCTTCCGTGAGGCTGCCGATCCGTCGTTCAAGGGCTACGCGCAACAGATCGTCAAGAACTCCTCTGCCCTTGCGGCCGCGCTCGCCAATGAAGGCTTCCGTTTGGTTTCAGGTGGAACCGATAACCATCTTTGTTTGGTCGATTTGCGCGGGTTCGATGCGGACCTCACGGGCAAGGAAGCACAATCGGTTCTTGATCTGGCCGGTATCACGCTCAACAAAAACACCATTCCCGACGACCCCCGCTCGCCGTTCGTTACGAGTGGCGTGCGTATCGGCACCCCAGCGGTGACCACGCAGGGAATGACCGAACCGCAGATGGTTCAGATCGCGTCGCTCATCGCACGGGCCCTCCGCGGACGCGCCGACGAATCAGCCATCGCCGCTGTTCGTTCCGATGTCGCAGCCCTCTGCGCCGACTTCACTCCCTACGGCTGAGTCGGGGAGCCTTCGACACCGTGCCGACGATCGGCGCTTACGCGATCGTTTTGGCGGTTGTCACCGCTACGACGTTTGTCGCGTTGTTTGGTATTCGCCGATTGTCATCTCGCATCGGAGCGGTCGTGAGCCCCGATGCTCGTCATGTCCACGAGCGACCCACGCCGACACTTGGCGGTGTGGCGATGTTGCTCGGGATCCTTGTTGGGATGTTCACCGCGTGGTGCCTCGGTTCGTTCGACGCAGTGTTCACTGGCAGTACTGAACCTCTTGGAATCGTGCTTGCTGCGGTCGTGAGGGTGATTGTCGGCGTGATCGACGATCTTCGCGAGGTATCGGCCCCGGCGAAGATCGCCGGCATCGTCTTGGCATCGAGTGTTCTCGTGATCTCGGGCGTCTCGATCCTGGTGTTTCGGGTTCCGTTCGCCGGAGTGTTCGTCCTATCTGCTGATTGGTCGTACTTGTTCTCGGTGGTGTGGGTCGTTGGCATGGCGAATGCCATCAACCTGATTGATGGCCTCGACGGATTGGCGGGAGGAATCGTTGCCATCGCCTCGCTGACCTTTTTCCTCTACGCCCATGAACTTGCTGGTGAGGGCTTGTTGGCGGCCGGCAATGTTGGTCCGCTCGTCGCCATCTTGGCTCTCGGCGCCTGCATCGGGTTTCTGCCGCACAACATCCATCCCGCCAGGATCTTTATGGGGGACGCAGGAGCCCTTCTCTTGGGGTTGCTCATGGCGGCATCAACCATGGTCGTCGGAGGTCGTACAGATCGTTCCTATTCGGGAAGCTCCTTCTTCTTCTTTGCTCCTCTTTTCATTCCGTTGGTGATCCTTGGCGTTCCGGTGATCGACACCCTGTTTGCCATCATCCGGCGGGCCCGTTCCCGAACCGGCATCTCAAACGCCGACAAGGGCCACCTCCATCACCGTTTGATGGCGCTTGGTCATGGGCATCGCCGGAGCGTTTTTATTCTCTGGACCTGGACGGCGTTGCTCAGCGGTTTCGTACTCTGGCCCATCTACAGCGGCAAAGGAGACGGCATCGTGCCCTTCGGAATTGCCGCGATTCTGTTGTCGCTCTTCACGATCCTTCACCCCGGCGTCCGTCTTGAGCGCCGGCGACTTGCCCGCGATGAGGCCCGTGAAGCAAGACAACGCGCGGGTCTAGATTCCGCCGCGGTGACCGGACCAATGGAGCCCATGGCCCATGCCGACCGTGCGGAGGGGAGAGAGACCTCCAGCCAGTCAGTAGGCAACCTCACTCCTGAGAGGGAGACGCCTGACGAAGAGTCCTGACCACCCCCAGAAAATCTCGCGCAAAGTTGCGGCGGAGGTGGTTGTGTCCTAGTTTGCTCAAACATTCACAAGCACTCGGTAGCGCAGAGTGAACGAGCCTGGGTTCGCTTGGGTGGACGTCACAATTGCCTATCGCTGACGACAGGGCAGTTTCGGTGGCCGTTTCGCAACGACGCGAAATTACAGATCAGATGAATCGCTCAGCCGGTGGCTTTGAGCTGGTTTTGTCACCATTGATCCTGGCGTTGGTCGGCTTTGGAATCGACAAGCTTTTCGGAACCGTTCCGCTTTTCACGGTGCTTTTTGCGGTTCTCGGACTTATCGGTGTGGTTGTGAAGATCTACTACAACTACCGAGCCGAAATGGAAGCCCACGAAGCTGAGGGTCCATGGGCGCGATGATTACCTCCAACGCTCACGTCGATGGAGTGGCTCCGGAAACGCTCATTGTGCGA
The DNA here is from genome assembly GCA_037139155.1 of Actinomycetes bacterium. Classification (GTDB taxonomy): domain Bacteria; phylum Actinomycetota; class Acidimicrobiia; order Acidimicrobiales; family Acidimicrobilacustridaceae; genus Acidimicrobilacustris. The sequence continues at coordinate 23,763 of JBAXGZ010000014.1, forward strand.
GACATCATCAAGCGAGCGGCGTATGTCACTCCGGCGTTCCTTCTTGTGTCGGGGCTCATCTGGGGTCTGAACGGCGCCTATTCCTCCGCCTACGGACTGGCCATTGTCGTCTGCAATTTCGCGCTGGCTGCGGCGTTGCTCTCATGGTCGGCGAGCATCTCAACGGGACTGATGATGGGAGCGGCTCTCTTCGGCTACCTGATCCGTCTCGCGCTTATCTTCATGGCGATCTGGTTCGTCCGTGACGCGGCTTGGGTCGTGATGGTGCCCCTTGGCCTCACGATCATCATCGCCCACCTTGGTTTGTTGTTCTGGGAAATGAAGTACATTTCCGCTTCCCTCGCCTTTCCGGCGCTCAAGCCCTCCGCTGTCTCCAAGGAGTCGTCAGCCCAGTGATATTCGGACTCGAGTTTCCACCGATCGAGAATCTTGTCGAATGGCCCAATTGGTTTGGTCCTAAAGACTCTTGGTATGGGTTCAACAAGATCGCGTTCATCAGTTTGGTCGCCATTTTTGCGACCACCGTGTTGTTCGTGCTCGGCAATCGCAAGCGTTCGATGGTTCCAAAGGGCGCGCAGAACCTGGTTGAGAGTTCGGTTGCGTTCATCCGTGATGGCATCGTGCTCGAGACCATGGGCCCCGACGGCATGCGTTACTTGCCGTATTTGGTAAGTCTTTTCTTCTTCATCCTCATTGGCAACATCTTCGAGGTCATTCCCTTCTTCCATATGCCCGCCAACGCCCGCATGGCTGGCCCCGCAGTGCTTGCGCTTCTTACCTGGGCCTATTACATCGCGGTTGGTCTGAAGCACCAGGGCCCGAAGTACTTCATCAATGCGATCGCACCTCCCGGTGTACCCAAGGCGCTCTACATCCTCGTGGTCCCGATCGAGTTCCTCTCGACCTTCATTGTTCGGCCCTTCTCGCTCGCCGTCCGACTTTTCGCCAACATGCTCGCCGGTCACATCCTTCTTGTGACCTTCAGCGTCCTTTGCATCACGCTCTTCACAGCGTCACTTTTGGCGCTCGTCCTGCCGCTGTCGTTCTTCATGCTGGTCGCATTGACTGGCTTCGAAGTGATGGTGGCGTTCCTTCAGGCCTACATCTTCACCATCCTCGCCGCGGTGTACATCGGTAGCTCGATGCACGCCGAGCATTGATTTCCTTCGCAACCACGGAGCATCCGCTCCAGCAACCACTGTCGCTTCCGGTCCTCGCCGGGGGCGCAACACCCAAACAGGAGAGCAACTAGCAATGAGCATCCTCGCACAGGCAGCAGCTGCCACAACCGACAAGGCAACCGCCCAGGCAATCGCTGGTGCAACCAATGCAGGTATGGCGTATGGCCTTGCCGCAATTGGTCCCGGCATCGGCATCGGCTACCTCGTTGGTCAGTCGGTCCAGGCAATGGCCCGTCAGCCCGAGGCCGCAGGCATGGTGCGTACCACCATGTTCCTCGGTATCGCGTTCACCGAAGCCCTGGCCCTCATCGGCTTCGTTGTTTTCATTCTTCTCAAGTTCGTCTGAACCATTCTCCGGGTGTTGCGCCTGTCCGTCTTCGCTTCGGCGGGGACGGACAGCACTCCCGGCCTGTCCTTTCTTGACTCCGACGCTCCAAGGAGTACGTAGTGCTTGCACTCGTCAATGTTTTCGCTGAAGCAGCGACTACAGATCTGAATCAGGCTGTCGCTGAGGCGACGGCGAAGAACCCAATCCTTCCGGTCGTGAACGAAATGTTCTGGACCTTGGTGTTCTTCGCCATCCTCTGGGCGCTCATGAAATTCGTTCTTCTGCCACCCGTCATGCGCACGTTCAACGAACGCGCCGACAAGCTGCGCGATGACCAACAGGCTGCGGAAGCCGCCGAATCTGCCCGCGTGGAACGTCTCACGCAGTACGAAGCGGGGCTAGCTGGAGCTCGTTCGGAGGCTGTGAAGCTCATCGAACAGGCTCGTTCCGAGGGCGATGCTGAACGTCGGGCACAGGTTGGGGCAGCAGAAGCCGAGGTTGCTGCGATGCGTGCGTCGACTGCCGAGGAGATTGCTGGCGCCAAGGAGCGGGCGCGGGCCGATCTGTCCGGAAGCATCACCGATATTGCTGTAGGTGCAGCTGAAGCAGTCGTGCAGAAGCAAATCGATCGCTCGGCCCAAGTTCGTGTGGTCGAGGATTTCGTTAATCAAGCCGGAAAGAACTGAGGAGGATCAGAACTATGAATGCATTTCTCCTCTTCGCCAGTGAAGCTCATAAGCCGAATGGGATCGTCCTTCCGTCCGACATTAATGAGGTCATTTGGGGAACGATTGGATTTTTGGTCGTCTTCACGCTCATTGTTTGGAAGGGCGGACCGGCGATCAAGGGAATGTGGAACGCTCGAATCGAGCGGATCCGTTCTGAAATTGAAGCAGCTGAAGCCGCTCGCACCGAAGCAGAGTCGAAGTTGGCCAAGGTCGATTCAGATATCGCCAATGCTGATACCGAGCGACGTCGCATCCTCGATGAAGCCAGGGAAACCGCAGCATCAGTGAAGGCGCAGATCATTTCGAAAGCAGCAACCGACGCATCCGACCTTCGTGCTCGTGGCCTGACTGATGCCGAGGGAGCCAAGGCCCAAGCAACAAGTGATCTGCAGGCAGAGATTGCCCTTCTCGCGCTTGGGGCGGCTGAAAAAGTTGTGGCCAATAGCCTCGACACCCAAACGCAAGCGGAATTGATCGAGTCCTACATCCAAAAGGTGGGTGCGGGCTCATGAGTGATCGCAGCTCTCTCTACGCCGAGGCGTTCCTTTCTCTTCTGCGAGCCGAAGGAAGCGGGAATGAGGTCATCGACGAACTCTTCCGCTTCTCTCGAACGATCGAAGGAAACGACGAACTTCAACGTGCTCTTTCCGATGTACGACTTCCTGCTGCGAAGCGTCAGCAGATTGTCGAAGACATTCTGGAAGACAAGGCGCTTCCCCTTACAACAACACTGGTTTCGCTGGTAATCGGAAACGGTCGTATTCGGGAACTCCCGACGATCGTTGACCAACTGCTCGAGATCAATGCCGCCAAGGGTGAAAAAGTCATCGCCCAAGTTCGTTCCGCCGTCGCTCTCTCCGACGATCAGGTTCAACGTCTCGCTGCAGCCCTTGCCAAGAGCACGGGTAAGCAGGTCGAGATCATCGTTATCGTCGATCCGTCAGTTCTCGGCGGGATCGTCACCCAGATTGGCGACACCGTCATTGACGGTTCTGTTCGTCAACGTCTTTCCCAACTCCGCGAATCGTTCTGAGATCAGAGGATCCTGTAATGGCTGAACTCACCATCAACACCGGCGACATCACCGCCGCCCTCCAGAAGAACCTGGCGGGATTCAAACCCGAACTTGAGTCGACCCAGGTCGGCCGAGTGCTCGAGGTGGGCGACGGTATCGCTCGCGTGTCGGGCCTTCCTGATGTTGGCGTGAACGAGCTCCTCGAGTTCGAAGGCGGCACCGTCGGTCTCGCCCTCAACCTCGATGAAGACTCCATTGGTGCCGTCATCGTCGGCGATGCTGAGCATGCCGCCGCCGTAGAAGAAGGATCACCGGTGCGGGCCACCGGTCGCATTCTCTCGATGCCGGTTGGCGATGCGCTTCTTGGTCGCGTCGTCAATGCGCTCGGTGAACCCATCGACGGTAAGGGTCCGATCATTGGCGCGGTTCAGCGTCGTATGGAAATTCAGGCACCAGGCATCACTGGCCGTAAGCCCGTGCACGAACCGCTTCAGACCGGCATCAAGGCCATCGACGCCATGACCCCAATTGGTCGTGGCCAGCGCGAACTCATCATTGGTGACCGCAAGACTGGCAAGACCACAGTGTGCATCGACACGATCCTGAACCAAAAGGGTCTGGGCGTGAAGTGCATCTACGTCGCCATTGGTCAGAAATCATCGACCGTTGCCCAGACCGTGAGCACGCTCACCGAATACGGCGCTATGGATTACACCGTCGTCGTGGTGGCTCCGGCCTCCGACCCTGCTCCGTTCAAATACCTCGCACCGTTTGCTGGTTGCGCAGTTGGTCAGCACTGGATGGACAACGGCGAACACAGCCTCATCGTGTACGACGATCTTTCCAAGCAGGCCGAGGCCTACCGTCAGATGTCGCTTCTCCTTCGTCGCCCGCCAGGCCGCGAGGCATACCCCGGTGACGTCTTCTACCTCCACAGCCGTCTCCTCGAGCGTGCCGCCAAGCTTTCCGACGCTCTCGGTGCTGGTTCGCTCACGGCACTTCCGGTCATCGAGACCAAGGCTGGCGACGTCTCGGCCTACATCCCCACCAACGTGATCTCGATCACCGACGGTCAGGTGTACCTGCAGGACGATCTCTTCAAGTCTGGCGTTCGTCCGGCTGTCGACGTGGGCATCTCGGTGTCTCGAGTCGGTGGTGACGCGCAGATCAAGGCCATGAAGAAGGTCTCCGGTTCGCTCAAGCTCGACCTTGCCCAGTTCCGTGAACTCGAAGCATTTGCAACCTTCGGTTCTGAACTCGACAAGATCTCAGCTGCGCAGCTCGAGCGTGGCTATCGCCTCGTCGAACTGCTCAAGCAGAACCTCAACTCGCCGATGCCGGTTGAAGAACAGGTCGTCGTCATCTTCGCTGGGGCGAACGGCTATGCCGATTCGATCCCGGTCTCTGATGTCAAGCGTTACGAGGCCGACCTTCTCGACTTCATGCGTGGACGCTACAGCTCACTGCTCGACGAGATCCGTTCCACTGGTGAACTCCCCGATGCCCTCAAGGGTGCGGTTGAAGCGTTTGGACAAGAATTCGCAGCGAACGAAACCGTTACTTCCGGAACTAACGAGGCCTGAGTCATGGCTGGTGGTCAGGAGCGGATCCTTCGCCGACGCATTAAGAGCGTCGAGTCAACGAAGAAGATCACGCGCGCTATGGAGCTCATCGCGGCCACTCGTGTCGTGAAGGCCCAGGACCGCGCTTCTTCGGCGCGGCCCTACAGCAACGAGATCACCGCAGTTATCGTCGACCTGCTTCGGGCGGGCGCGGCGAAGGAACATCCCCTGCTTCGCGACAACCCCAATGCGAACACTGCAGCGTTTGTTGTCATCACCTCTGATCGCGGTATGTGCGGTGGTTACAACACCAACGTGCTGCGTCTCGCCGAGCGCGCTATTGATGCCGCTCGTGCCGAGGGACGGGACTACTTGATTGTTGCGGTCGGCAAGAAAGCCCTGAAGCACTTCCGCTTCCGTGGTCTCACCGTCGACGCCGAGTTCGAAGGCGTTACCGATCAGCCGATTTATGACAATGCTCGTGACATCGCAGCGACGATCCGCCGTCGTTACGAAACCGGTCAACTTGCTTCGGTTGATCTTGCCTACACCCAGTTCCTTTCCGCCGGCACGCAACAGGCGATCCTCCGTCGGTTCCTTCCCCTTGAAACTCCGGCCATTGACGAGGCTGCTGGTCCCAGTGCCGATCTCGAATACGAACCGTCACCGACCGGAATCCTCAACGAGATCCTTCCTCGCTATCTCGAGTCCCGTTTGTTCTCGGCCCTTCTCGATGCGTCAGCTTCTGAGCACGCATCGCGTCAACGAGCCATGAAGGCTGCAACCGAGAATGCTGAAGATCTCAAGACGTCCCTGAGCCGCATCATGAACCGGGCTCGTCAGGACTCCATCACCACCGAGATCATGGAGATCGTCGGCGGGGCCGAGGCCATGTCGGCCGATAAGGGTTCTGCCCACGAACTTATTCCGTCGCATCTCGAACCCGAGCACGCTTTCCCCGTCCACCTCGACCGCACTGACCACTCTCGCTCGATTCACTAATCGACGAGCCAGTCCACCGTTCGCCACACACAGGAGACCCATCCCACGATGACCGTCACCGAGAATCCCACCAACTTGAAAGACGGCCGAGTCGTCGCTATCGCCGGCCCTGTGGTCGACGTCGAGTTCCCGCGCGGATCTCTTCCCGAGATCAACACGGCACTCGAGATGACCGTCACCGTTGAAGGCGTCGACATCATCGTCGTCTCCGAGGTCGCTCAGCAGATCGGCGACAGCCGAGTGCGCGTTGTCACCATGAAGCCCACCGATGGTCTTCGTCGTGGCACGCCGGTGCGCAATACCGGTCGCGGCATCACCGTTCCGGTTGGCGACGCTGTGCTTGGTCACGTGTTTAACGTCATCGGCGAACCACTCGATTCACCGCTCACCGACGCGAATGTCGAGCGTTGGGAAATCCACCGCGAACCGCCGGCATTCGACACTCTCGAGCCCAAGTCGCAGGTCTTCCCGACCGGTATCAAGGTCATCGACCTTCTCACCCCGTACCTCTCAGGCGGCAAGATCGGCCTGTTCGGTGGTGCCGGTGTGGGCAAGACCGTTCTCATCCAGGAAATGATCAACCGCGTTGCTTCGCAGCACGGTGGTGTGTCGGTATTCGCCGGTGTGGGCGAGCGCACCCGTGAGGGAACCGACCTCTGGATCGAAATGCAGGAGTCCGGCGTTATCAATAAGACCGCTCTGGTCTACGGCCAAATGGATGAGCCCCCGGGCGTTCGTCTCCGTGTTGCGCTTTCGGCTCTCACCATGGCCGAATACTTCCGTGACGTGCAGAACCAGGACGTGTTGTTGTTCGTCGACAACATCTTCCGTTTCGTGCAGGCTGGTTCCGAGGTGTCGACCCTTCTTGGTCGTATGCCATCAGCGGTGGGTTACCAGCCCACACTTGCCGACGAAATGGGCGAGCTGCAGGAGCGCATCACCTCGACCCGTGGTCGTTCGATCACCTCGCTGCAGGCCGTGTACGTGCCCGCCGACGATTACACCGACCCGGCGCCGTTCACCACCTTCACCCATCTCGATGCCACCACCGAGCTTTCACGACAGATCGCTTCGCTCGGCATCTACCCGGCCGTGGATCCGCTGGCGTCGACCTCAACGATTCTCGCTCCCGAAGTCGTTGGTCAGCGCCACTACGACGTTGCTCGTCGCGTGCAGGAAGTTCTGCAGCGCTACAAGGAACTTCAGGACATCATCGCCATTCTTGGTCTCGACGAACTTTCTGAAGAAGACCGCATCACTGTCGACCGTGCCCGAAAGGTGCAGCGTTTCCTGTCGCAGCCGTTCTTCGTGGCCGAGGTCTTCACCGGCATGCCCGGCATCTTCGTTCCTGTCGAAGACACCGTGGAGTCGTTTGAACAACTCGTCAACGGCGACCTCGATGATCTTCCGGAGCAGGCATTCCTCAACGTCGGCGATGCCGACAGCGCTCGTGCCAAGGCACGCGAACTCGAGGCCAACTCCTGATGCCTCTGGCCGTCGAGCTCGTTTCTCCCGAGCGCACGTTGTTCTCGGGTGACGCCACCATGGTGCGTGCGCGCACCGTGGGTGGTGGCGACATCGCGTTCCTCGCTGGCCATGCTCCGTTCGTCGGGGCATTGGCCATCGCGACGGTCGAGATCACCCTCGCCGAAGGTGGCAGTGAAAAGGCCGCGGTGCATGGTGGCTTCATCGAAGTCAGTCACGACCGAGTGAAGATCCTTTCCGATCTTGCCGAGCTGTCATCGACGATCGATGTTGAACGTGCTCGCAAGGCGCAGGAAAAAGCCCAGGCGGCAGTGCAGAACTCCGACGATGTTGACGCGGTCGCTGCCCTTGCTCGGTCCACCGCTCGACTCACCACGGTCGAGGGCTTTCACTAAGCCTGCAGCGCCAACAATCTGAATCTTTGAATGAGGCGCCTGCGGGCGCCTCATTCGTCGTTCCTCACCGTTCGAACGGATCGGATCAGGCGACGTGACGGATAGACACCGGCGTAATCGATGCGAAAACCAGCCGTGGTGCGGACCCGAGGCGCTGACTGGATTTCGGCCGAGTCGAGTCGCTAACTGCTTCGTCAGTCCACGAGACGGATGAGGACGGGGGAAGGAACCGGGATCTCGGGGGCTACCGGTGCTGCCTTGAGTTCGTAGTCGCCAGTGGAGAGGAGTGGCGGACCGTCTGGGCCACACAACGGAATCTTCGGATTTGGATCGGTCGAACACCCACTGCTGACCCTGGTTGAGTACTTCACGACCAAGCGTGTCTCGCCGATTGGGATGACGTAGCGGCCTGCACACGTGAGCACCGGCAGCGAGAGTGGCTCGCCCATCTTTGTTAGGCCTGCGACGAACGGGCCGCAAACCGATGTGACGATCTCTTGGCCCGTGAGATTCCCGATAACGATGGTGGCGCTCGCGAGACCGCCGCGCACCACATCGGTACTGGTCAGTTCGAAATGTGCCGACAGCGGAGAACTCTCAATCGTGGCCGCCGTTGAGATTGCGGGCTGACTCCTGGCAGAAGACGCAACTGTGCACGCGCTGAGCAGCAGAATCGCCACAATCGCCACAATCGCCGCAATCGCCATCGATGAACTGGTCGACCGTGCTAGGGAGGGTTTCGAGTTCAACATCATGGTCGTGCTCCTCACAGTGTGGACGGGGTGTTGAGAGTCAGACCCCAGATGTATCGATGGAATGCGGTTGGCGTGCCGATCGAGTACGGAGGCGAGCCTGATGAGTGCGCGGCCGTGATTGTTCCCACTGAGCCGAAGCCGTAGATGGTGGAAATGCTGATGGCACCTCCACTGTCGCCACGCATCGATGCCGAGCCATCCCAGATGAACCATCCCACCAAGAACGTGAGGGTGAACCCGTCTGAGAGCCAGTTCTGATTGTTGATGGAACCAATGGTTCCGCAGTTCGTGCCGCCCAACGCCGCGGTCACTGCGCCTTGTCCGCACACCCAGTAACCGACGACAGGGTCCACAGGAGCGACTGTCGTTTGGCGGACGCCATTGCCCGCTCCCTGCCAGAAATACCGGCTTGAGTTCGCCGCGATGAGGGCGATGTCCGGATAGTTGTCAGCGAAGATCAGTGCAGCGACGGGTCCAACCGGGTTCGTCAGCGACGGAGCTCCAAAATTGGTGTTGTAGTAGGTCGTGGAGCCGCAGTGGCCGGCGAACAACAGGAATCTGTTCCCTGAAGCATCGTGTGCTCCAGGTCCGCTCGTGCACCACATCACGGCGCTGCCGAAGAAGTCGAATGCGAGTGCATCACCTCCGTTCCACGGCGCGTAGTCGGCGTATCTCGTGGCCGTGAGTGTCGAGGTTTGGGCTCGTCGCACCGAGAACCGGATGTCGGGGTATTTGTTTCGCAGCATCGTCGTGAGTGACTCGTCGCCGGGACGAGTGGTGTCCACGACGACCCCTGCTGCGTCGAGGCCGACACCGGCTAGTCCGATGCCGACGAGTTCTCCGCCAAACCGGATCGACGTACCGATCTCGTCAGCGACCTCCTGGCGGCGTCGGAAGCTGACGGAAGCCGTCTCGAACGTGACGGCGATGGTCTTCCCGGCCGTCGCGGCGGAGTCGTCGACGACCGAGCCGACGTATTCCTTGAGGATCGAACTCTCCTCCTTCGACGATTCGACGATCAAGATGACCAGAGTCGAGTTGTCGATGGCGCGCATTCCTCCATAGGCGTTCGGGAACCGCGACCCCAGATCGGACGGGAGTCCGAGGACTCTCGTGGCGGCACGAGAGTTGTCGATCTCCTCCGTGGTCGGAGGTTCATCGATCGTGGTGACATGCGTCGATCGGCCGGCCGGGTCGGCAAGAGCGCCCGACCGGAACGATGGTGTGAACAGGACCGAACTGATCGCCGTCATCGAGATGAACACGGTCGCGACGATCCGATGACAACGCCTGCCGCAAGAAGCGCGACTGCTTTGAGACATTCCGCCCACCTTCGACTCAAGGTGTGGAGAAGGTAACCCGAAAGAAAAATAGGGTCAATTATGGGCATGAGTAGAAAAACTGGAGGACATCATCGCCATTCTTGGTCTCGACGGACTTTCTGAAGAAGACCGCATCACTGTCGACCGTGCCCGAAAGGTGCAGCGTTTCCTGTCGCAGCCGTTCTTCGTGGCCGAGGTCTTCACCGGCATGCCCGGCATCTTCGTTCCTGTCGAAGACACCGTGGAGTCGTTTGAACAACTCGTCAACGGCGACCTCGATGATCTTCCGGAGCAGGCATTCCTCAACGTCGGCGATGCCGACAGCGCTCGTGCCAAGGCACGCGAACTCGAGGCCAACTCCTGATGCCTCTGGCCGTCGAGCTCGTTTCTCCCGAGCGCACGTTGTTCTCGGGTGACGCCACCATGGTGCGTGCGCGCACCGTGGGTGGTGGCGACATCGCGTTCCTCGCTGGCCATGCTCCGTTCGTCGGGGCATTGGCCATCGCGACGGTCGAGATCACCCTCGCCGAAGGTGGCAGTGAAAAGGCCGCGGTGCATGGTGGCTTCATCGAAGTCAGTCACGACCGAGTGAAGATCCTTTCCGATCTTGCCGAGCTGTCATCGACGATCGATGTTGAGCGTGCTCGCAAGGCGCAGGGAAAAGCCCAGGCGGCAGTGCAAAACGGCGACGATGCCGAAGCAATCGCGGCTTTGGCTCGCGCATCAGCCCGTCTCGTGACTGTCGAAAGCTTTCACTAAGTCTTGATCTGCAAACTATTTGAGTAGTCGTGTGAGGCACCTTCGGGCGCCTCACACGCGTCTGCGCCGAGCCTCACTAGTGTTTGGACTCGTTCGATCGGCGTGGGAGACACGATGAGTATCAACCTGCTGATCCTCGGCCTCGCCACGACGATCTCGCCCCTGTTCATCATCGCCGCCGTCGTAATGATGTCGGAATCGGAAAAGGTGCGAACCTCATGGGCCGCAGCATTCGGATGGGCGACCTCAATCGGAGTTGCGTGTCTCGCGATCGTTCTTGTTGGCGGAGCGGTCCATGGTTCAGGTTCTTCGCATCGCAGACACTGGTGGCTCGGCGCCATTGATCTTGGCATTGGCCTTGTCGTGGCGTTCTTTGCGCTGCGCGAGTTCCGACGATCGCGCAGCACGAGTGCCCGGGAACTGCCGAAGTGGATGAACCGGGTCGGCACGATGTCGGTCATACCTGCCTACGGGCTTGGTCTTTTCCTGCCGGCCAATGTGCTTTCCTACGCCGCCGGCAGCGAAATCGTGCAGCAGCACTACCACGATGCCGAGAAGTGGATCGCAGTCGCTTTGTACGTTGCTATTGGTTCCACCCTTGAAGTTCTGCCCGTGCTGTATCTCACGATTCGACCGAAGAGCCGTGAACTCTTGTTGGGCGTCTGGCACCGGTGGCTCAACAAACACTGGCAGCAGGTGCTTGTCGGGTTGTTCAGCGTGGTATCGGCATTCTTGATCGCGAAGGGCAGTATCGCCATTGTGCGATCGCTCACCTAGCGATCGATGACGATGTTCTCGATGCCGATCGCTGGTTCGGGATAGGCCATTTTCAGCGACTCAAGTTTGTCGATCAGCAACTGGGAAACCACCAGGTTTCGGTACCACTTGCGATCGGAGGCGATAAGGGGGGCATGGCAACCGGATCACCTAGCAACTCTTGACCGGTGTCCGACGGTGGTCGGCACAGGACGGATATGTCTTGATCGATTCGCTGGTTGAGACATGATCGATGCTACGGGTAGAGATTCTTAGGTGATAGCGCGAAGCGGTTTTGCGGCAGCGGAACGCATGGCGGAGGGTGGACTCGCAGGTGGCGCTTGCCATGCTGCTCCCGGATGGTTTTTCTGTTCGTAAAAAGGGGCGTGGCGCAGATAACGGAGATACGGGCACCGAAACGATCGGTCCGCATGCGATTTCCTTGCCATAAGCGCTGACGACGCTTATGATATTTGTTTGCGGCGGACAAGCACCTTGGGGCTCGAAAAAAGGTGGCAATGTGATGGGAATGGGCTTGCTCAGATGGTGGGTTCTCGCGATTTTCGGGGTCTTTGCTGCAGTTGTTGGGGCAGTCAGTGCGCTTCCAATTCATACTGCCGCTGCTGCGGTCGACCATAGCGTTGGAAACGTTTCGTCAGATGACGTCGAGCTGTCTGCAGTTGCCAACGTCGCACTTTCGATTTCGTCGACACTTGAGCGCGAATTCGAGAAGTCGTACGGCGGGATGATTGAGCTTTCGAAAGACGTTTCGGTGATTCGAGTTGTCGACCTCGAATCAGCATCGACCCAAGAGTTGATTTCGTTCGTCCGCGCTGTTCAGGCAGATTCGGTCGAACGGGTCGGTCGAACGATTGAGTATCGATTTGAGCAGTACCCAGTCACGTTCCAGCGGCTTAAGTCGGCTCGGAATCTGGTCGTCGATCTCATGAAGAGCGAGGAGGACCGAGCGCGATTCGGGATCGTTTCGGTTGGAATTGGGTTCGATGGCGTCGAAGTCGGTGTTGAGCACAATGAGGAAGTCGAATCTCTTCGATCGCTACTCGATCAGCAATTTTCAGACGTCCGCTTCGAGATACGGGCGGCAACTGCTTCGCAAACGACAGCCGACCGCTATTCGGACTCGCTACCGTGGAACGGTGGTGACATGTTGGCCATCTCGCTGGGAGGGAATGCCGTCCACGCATGTTCTAGTGGCCCCGGCGCACACGATTCGCAGGGAAACCGGTTCCTACTGACGGCTGCGCACTGCGGAATGAATTTTTTCTACAACACGAATTTCGGAAACCCGCAACTTAACAACCCTGTCGGCGCGATGAGTTCCCGCCTCTACGCTAATAATTACCCTGAGGTCGGGATCATTTCTACGAATTCGAGCCAGTACTTCTGGGAAGGAGCAGGTCCTGGAGTCCGCCGAACCACGATGGCAGCAGTGGATCCAGTTGTGGGGATGCAAGTCTGTGGACAGGGTGTTACCACTGCGGCCTATTGGGGCACCAACTGCGGAAACGTGGCGCTGGTCAATACTTGCGAATGGTTCAAGAACCTCGGATTGACCTTTTGCGGGCTGTTTCGCTGGGACGGAAGCGCAAGCTTGCCTGGCGATAGTGGTGGATACATCAGTTACTCGTCGATCTACGGTTTCGGGGCGGTCGGAACAATCACGGGGTCAAACTCGTCCTACTCGCAATCGTTCGGAACTGCAGTCGCCTATCACAAGTTCTTCTGGGGCCTTACTCTGAATACACCGTCGACGCCATGACCGATCATTCGAAGTCCATCCGCCAGATTTCGCTCGTCTTGAGCCGCCTCCGCTTCTATCTCGGGTTGTGTTCTTTGGTCGTCGCCGTGAGTTGTGGAACTGCCGGTGCAGCGAAAGGAACACCAGAGCCAGCGGAGGCGATTCCGTCGACAACTGAGGCTTGGTTGACGGGACAGGCGCAAGCTCGGACCGAGATCGAGCGGACGACTTTCGCTTCGGGTGAATGGGTGAACGTCGTCGTCGTTGTAGCGAATAACTCGGGTGCTGAGATCCCTTATCAGTTGTGCGGCGATCTGCCGTATGCCGGTCAACTGGAAGACGCAGACGCTGGCGTTCGCAGCAATGAGACTGGAACCCAAGCCACGTGCAGGGGTGAGCCCCGTCAGATCCCAATAGGAGAGTCACGGTGGTCGGTGCGTGTCCCGACGACATTGTTGAGTTGCACTCGTTCTGAAGCCATAGGCGCCATCGGATGCACTTCTGACGGGCTTCTTCCAAATCTGCCTGCTGGCCGGTATGTACTGAGGATCGAAGGTGTTAATGATCTCCTGCCCATACCCCCAGCTCTGGACATCGAGCTAAAATGAGGAGGAGAGTGCTTGATGGAAGTTTGGGCTTTTTGATTTCCAACTCCGGCGGAGTCGGGCCGCCAGTAGCGTAAAGTTCGGCTTCGATCTTGGAGGGAGGGGCGTTACCGCATTAGCGGCGCTGACGCTTCAGATCGAACCAGTGCACCGATAAAGGCGTTGCGAACGGAGGACCTCGGAGAGATTCCCCGTGCTCAAGCGTCCACCTCAACCCGTTCTAGCCGTCGATAACGATGTTCTCGATGCCAATCGCTGGTTCGGGATAGGTCATGTCCAGCGACTCAAGCTTGTCAATGAGCAGCTGAGAGATCACCAGATTTCGATACCACTTGCGATCCGATGGAATGACATACCAAGGCGAGCTCTTCGTCGACGTCTCAGAGAGCGCCTGTTCGTAGGCATTCGTATACGCATCCCAATGGGCGCGTTCGGCGACATCGCCGTGTTCAAACTTCCAGTGCTTGGCGGGATTATCGAGCCGCTCTTGGAGGCGAGCTCGTTGCTCGTCTTTTGAGATGTGGAGAAAGAGTTTCACGATGGTCGTGCCTTCGTCGGCCAGCATCTGTTCGAAGCCGCGAATGTGTTCATAGCGGCGCTCCCAAACCTGCTTTGGAACGAGATCATTCACACGCACAACGAGCACATCTTCGTAGTGGCTTCGATTGAAGATGACGATGCGGCCATTGCGCGGTGTGTGTTCGTGCACGCGCCACAAATAATCATGCGCGAGTTCAACATCGTTCGGACGTTTGAAATCTTTGACCTTTACGCCAACAGGGTTGATCGTGCGGAACACGTGCTTGATGGTTCCGTCTTTGCCTGAGGTATCCATGCCTTGCAAGATGATGAGCATCTTGTGTTTGGACTCGGCATAGAGCATTGCTTGGAGATCGGCGAGTTGTTCGTTAAGTGAGGGGAGCAGAGCGGCCCCTTGTTGTTTGTCGCCATCGAATCCATCGGTTGCGCTCGTCGACCACT
>JBAXGZ010000015.1:0-36147 GCA_037139155.1 Actinomycetes bacterium
CAACCGGCTCAACCGGCTCAACCGGCTCAACCGGCTCAACCGGCTCAACCGGCTCGACGAGTTCATCGGGCTCAACTGGCTCCACGTCCGCCTCAAGCAGGTCGGACTCCTCATCAGCAACGAGTTCCGGTTCTTCGACAAGCTCATCAAGCTCAAGCGCGTCGTCGACCCCTAACGCCCCCTAACGCTGCGTTACCCGGTGCAGGGCCGCTCGGATCTTCTCCAGGCACATCGGAGTCTCTAGCGTCGGCCAACTCCCCCGAACGACCCTTCTGTCCGTGGAGTCGCCATGCGCCCCTCACGCGCTGGATCACTGCCGTCGCAACTTGTGCGCGTTCGGGCTGGTCGGACCCGCACCCGTTGGCTGTTCACCTCCCTCGTCGCGCTCGTTGCGCTCGGCTGGACCGTCTCAACGGTGAACAGCGCACGTAACGACATCGAAAAATGGGGCGAACGTCGAAGCATTCCCGTTGCGAATGTCGATCTGGAACCCGGACACGTCATACGAGCCGACGAGATCACACTTGCGTCGCGTCCCGTTGCCATGCTGCCCGATGACGTCGCCGATTCCCCGATCGGCCGGACAATCACCCGATCTGTCGCGCGGGGCGAGCCCATCATTGAACGACGCCTCGCCGGCGGAGCAGCGACCGGACCGGCATCTCTCCTCGACCAGAACAGAGTCGGTTTTGCCATTCCGGTCGATTCAACAACACCTGTGCTTCATGTTGGCGACAGCATTGCCCTGTTCGCCCCTTCCGAGAGTGTGAGCACATCGAGCCGTGGTCAGGGTCCTGCAATGCGAGTCACTCGTGAAGCGGTCGTCCTCGCCCTCGCGGAAAAGTCAGTCATGGTCGGCGTCTCATCGAGCGAAGCAAGTGCTGTTGCTCAAGCCCTTCTCGCCTCTTCAGTAATTATCGGTCTGACGAACTGAGCCGTCACCTCTTCGGCTCGGCGTGACCGGTAGTGTCGAAACATGCTCACTGCCCCTTCCGTGAATCTCTCTCGAAGAGTGCGACGCCTTCTCGCCCTAACACTCATTGCCGTCCTTGCCTTCGGGTTCGTTCAACACGTCACGAACAGTTCGAAAGCAACTGCCGAGCCAGCCAACCTGATCTCCGTTACCGAATTTTCCGATTCGAACGATGGCCGCATTGCCGCCAAGAACGAGATGAACACCTGGAAGGCCATGGTGCTCGGAGTCGTTGAAGGAGTGACTGAGTATCTCCCGATCAGTTCCACCGGTCACCTCGTCGTGACGCAACGACTGCTCGGGATCGGCGATACATCCGCCACAAAGGACGCGGCCGACAGTTACGCGATTGCGATCCAGTTCGGTGCGATTTTGGCGATACTCGTTCTGTACCGGAAACGAATCGAGTCGATAGTTCGCGGACTCTTCGGGCGCGACACCGATGGGCGCAACCTCTTGATCTCGCTCGTACTGGCCTTCATCCCCGCAGTCGTCATCGGCGTCGTCATTGAGAAGCCGATCAAGAGCCACCTACTGAACGTGGGACCGGTCGTGGGCGCCTGGATTGTCGGCGGACTCCTCTTGCTGTACCTCGCCCCGAAGATCAAACCGGACCGCCCCGGATTCACCATCACGCAAATCCGGCCAAAGCAGGCACTCATCATCGGTTTGGCTCAGGTGCTCGCTATGTGGCCAGGAACGAGCCGCAGTCTCGTAACGATTCTCGCTGCACTCGCAATCGGAACAACCTTGGCCGCCGCCGTTGAGTTCAGTTTCCTCCTTGGCCTCATGACCTTGGGTGCCGCGACGATCTACGAATCACTCAAGAACGGTTCAACCGTCATCGACGCCTACGGCTGGTTCACTCCGCTCGTGGGTCTTGTCTTCGCGTTCATTTCTGCAGCGGTCGCCGTGAAGTGGATGGTGAACTGGCTTCAAACGCGCAGCATGGCGATCTTCGGTTGGGAACGACTCGTGGTCGCAGCAGCGAGCATCGGTTTCTTGCTCGCCGGAACCATCTGACCGGTCAGGAACCGCCGAGTGACAGATCGGCGATGACGAGTGTCGGACAGCCGGTTCCTCCCGGCAGCCATTCGACGTCATCACCAACGGCAACAACGTCGAGCAACATTCGCTGCAAGGTCGACGCGATCGTCACTTCACGAACAGGTTCAGCCAGTTCGCCGTTCCGCACCATGAGTCCCTCGATCCCGACGGAAAGATCACCACTGACGAGATTGACGCCAGAGTGGAGCCCGGTCATCGACTGCAGGTAGACCCCGGTCTCGATATCAGCCAACAACGAATCGAAGGACCCCGATCCCGGCGCGATCGCCAAAGCCTGACACCCAACCGATGGCGTTGAAGAGACACCGCGCACCGCGGAACCCGTACTCGGGCGTCCGGCGCGCCGGCCCGACGCACTGTCATAGAGGAATCCCTGCAGCACGCCGTTGGTCAGGAGCTCATTGCGGCGACAGGCCAGTCCTTCGCCATCAAACATGTCAGCCGCGTAGGACCGATGATCGGTGGGATCGTCGACCAGCGTGAGTAACGGCGAGGCAATGGCCTCACCGAGACGATCACCAAACGGCGAACGACCCTTGAGCACTCGTTCACCAGTGAGTGTCGAACCGAGGAGCCCGGCGATCGTGGCCGCCATACGCGGCTCGAGGATGATGGTGACTCGCTGCGAGGGAACCGGCTTTGCTCCGAAAAGACGCGTGGCTCGCAGCACCGCATCATCGGCAGCTTCAGACAGATCGAGATCATCCGGACGAAAGCCCACTGTGGATCCGGCGCCGGTATAGGTCTCGTCGCCGTCGGCAGCCAACGCCAACGCGCTCATCGAACACCACGCACCGCGCCCGGCTCCTGCGATTCCGGTGCTCGTGGCCACGGCGAATCGGGAAGACGAATCAGAGAACGTGGCCACACGTACTCCCGTGATCCTTGGGTCACCGGCGCGAACCATCCGCTCGAGTTCGAGGGCGAGATCGATCTTTCGTGATGACGCCATCGCCGCCACCGATGGATCGAATGCATCGAAAGGAACAGGTGCCACACCGTCGGGTTCGGCGAGGCCAACCCATTCGTCGGGTTCCGCGAATGTCGCATTGTCACGAGCATCGGCCAACGCATCAGCGATAGCGTCGGGCTCGAGTGTGCCGGCCCACGCAAAGCCTTGACGATGGTCGCGCACGACGCGCACGCCGATACCAGCGCTCACCGCTGAGGTGAACGATTCGACTTCACCACCATGTGCTCGCACCGTGGTGTAGGCGGACCGAGCAACGAACGCCTCGACCTGCTCAGCAGAGTCTGCGCGATTGGCCACGGACTGCGCGAGCGCGAGGAGATCGGCCGATTCCTGATCGGGCGGGTTGAAACTCACGAGCCAGAAACAGTGAGGTCGGCAACAACAAGCGATACGCCCGAGGCATTCATGGGGAGAAACTGCAGATCGTTTCCGACGGCTTGAACGTCGCGCAGCATCTTCTGCATCGTCGACGCGATCGTGAACTCACGAACTGGTTCGGCGAGTTCTCCATTGCGAATACGAAGGCCTTCAGCGCCGGTCGAGAAATCCCCACTGACGGGATTCACTCCCGAGTGCAGGCCGGAGACTTCTTGGACGAGGACTCCATCGGTGATTCCGGCGACAAGCGCTGCTGGATCAGACACTCCGGGAACAAGCGAAATGGAGAGACACCCCACCGAGGGAGTGCTCTTGAAACCCCGGACAGCGTTTCCGGTGCTGACCGTTCCGGCGCGGCGTGCCGAGTAAGCGTTATGAACAAACTTCTGCAGGACTCCGTCCTGGATCAAGACATTCCGACGAGCCGCCAAACCTTCGCCATCGGCATCGGTTGCGGTGAACGATCGAATATCGGTGGGATCGTCGACAAGGGTGAGCAGTGAGGAACCAACTGCTTCTCCTAATCGATCGGCGAAAAGAGATCGGCCCTTCAATACCGCTTCACCATCGAGGGTGTATCCGATGATTCCGAGGAACTGTGCGGTGACCCAGGGATCGAGGACAACAGTGAGACGGCCACTCGGAGGCTGCACTGCGCCAAGCATGCGAGTTGCTCGTTGTGCGGCTTCGACGGCGGCCTGGTTCGGATCGAGATCGGAGGGCTCGCGACCGACCGAAAAACCGAATCCAGTCTGAGTGTCATCACCTTCGGTGGCCATGGCGTAGGTGGCAACGAAACAACTGGTTTCGCTTCCGATGGTGCGAAGCCCGGTGCTCGAGGCGATGGCCGCCTCGGAAATTGAATCGGAATATTCAGCCGACTCGATCCCAGAAATACGAGGATCGGCAGCCATCACGACTCGTTCAAGTTCGATCGCCATTGCGATCTTGTCGGCGGTTGCAAAACCAACCAGAGCGTCGCGATGAAGATCGAGGATCGGGATCGCAACACCATCGGGCTCAGCCAATCCCGCGAATTCGTCGTAGGTGGCAAAACTCACGTTGTCGCGAGCATCAGCGAGTGTTTCGGCGATTGCCGACTCGTCGAGACTTCCCGCATAGGCGAAACCTTGTCGCCCATCGACGACGATGCGGATTCCAACACCCTGCGATTGCGCCGACGACAACGACTCGACCTCGCCGCCGAAGACCCTGATTTCGGTCTCGGTACCACGGACGACGACTGCCTCGACCTGCTCGCCGGGACGGGCCATGGCCACAACCCTGTCGGCAATGGTCAGGAGTTCATCACTCATGCTGCGGTGCCACCGATGGTGAGCGACGAGACCCGAAGAGTGGGCACACCGTCGCCAACCGGAACACCCTGTCCGTCTTTGCCGCAGGTTCCCGGGGGCCCCATGGCGAAATCATTTCCAAGCGCATCGATCCGCTGGAGCACCTCGGGGCCATTGCCGATCAGATTGCCCTCACGCAGGGGCTCAGTGACTTTGCCGTCCTCGATGAGGTAGGCCTCGGTCATTCCGAAGACAAAGTCGCCGGTTGCGGTGTTCACCTGGCCACCACCGAGATGTTTGACATACACACCCTTCGGCGTCGACGCGATGATCGATTCCGGATCTTCCTCACCCGCAAGGAGGTAGGTGTTCGTCATGCGGACCATCGGCAGGTTCTGATAACTCTGCCGACGACCGTTGCCAGAACTGCTTCGGCCCTCTTTGCGAGCCCGCAAGTGGTCCCACATGTAATCGGTGAGAACCCCGTCCTCGATCAGGACATTGCGTTGGGCGGGATTGCCCTCATCATCGATTGCAATGTTTCCCCACTCGCGGGCCATCGTTCCATCGTCGACAACCGTGACGCCTTTGGACGCGACCTGTTGCCCGACGCGACCCCTGAAGACCGAGGCACCTTTGCCGACAAGGTCGGCTTCGAGTCCGTGTCCGCACGCTTCATGAAAAAGAACACCGCCGCCGCCGCTGCCGATGACCACAGGCATTTGTCCGCTCGGAGCAGGACGAGCTGCGAGTTTGGTGAGCGCGCGATCCGCGGCGTTGCGAGCCAGTTGATCGACGTCGTACATGTCGAACAACTCGAACCCGATCGTGTGTCCAACGCTTTCACGACCGGTTTGCATGCCGGTATCGCCGGTGGCAACACAACTAACGGCAAAGAACGTTCGCACGGTGTCGTCCTCGACGAAGAGACCGTCAGAGTTGGCGACGAGAATCCGACGGCGGTTGTCTCCGTAACTCACTGAGACCTGAGAGATCGCATCGCCGACGGACCGAGCCGCTTCGTCGGCTCTCGTGAGGAGTTCGACTTTGCGCGCTTTGGGGACATCTCCTGGGTAGGTCTCGATGTCATAGCCCCGAGATGCCGACCGGCGATCAAGAGCGACGACATTGGCTCCCCCACCGCCGCCTCGAGCAGCCGCCGCCGCAGCTTCGGCCGCAGCGAGAAGACCGGCTTCGGACAGGTCGGCAGTATGAGCGAATCCGGTGGTGTCACCGACGACCACCCTGATGCCCGCCCCGCGATCGCGCCCTGAGGTGAGTTCCTCGACTCGACCGTCATCGAGCACCGCCGACGCATTGCGACGGTCTTCGGCGAATATCTCGGCAAATTCACCGCCGGTCCGCATCGCCACGCTGAGAACTTCTTCGAGCACCGATTGTTCGATCATCAGGTTTGTCTCCGGACCAGTCATGGGGATCGCCGCAAGTGACACAGCGTCGAGCGCCGTAGCGTACCGGCCTCAACCTCGCCTCGACATGGCAAGCAGCGAGAAGAACGAAGGTCCCGAGACCATCGGCACGCGTTCGTAGACTCGGGTGATGAACACTCCCCATCGGCCGACATCACTCGGTCAGCGAGACAGCGATGGGGATGAACCGGGCCTTGGCGATATCGCTGCAGTCTCGGTTGAGGGGCTGATCGATGCGGTCGAGACTGCTGGTACTCGGCCCGAACGTCGACACCGTTGGGCGCTTCCACTGCGAATCTGCGTCAGTCTCCTCATGCTCGGTGTCCTTTGGTGGCGATTCCCTCAAATCGATTGGGGCGACCTCATACCGGCGTGGGATCTCCGCACGATTCTCTGGCTCCTGGCTGCAACCACCATGACGTTCCTAAGCATTGTTCTGTCGGCCGTGCGTTGGCAGGCGGTCCTGCGGGCTCTCCACTTGCGCGAACGACTGCGCATCCTCGTTCCGCTCTATTTCGCCGGACAATTCGTCTCAAACGTTCTCCCCACCACGATCGGCGGAGACGTCCTACGTGTCTCGCGGCTTTCGAAGATCAATGGCCAACCCGAACCGACATTTGCCTCCGTCGCCCTCGAGCGACTCACCGGCTGGCTCGTTCTCCCACTCATTACGGTGTTTGGGCTGGCGATCAACCCAGGCCTGCGTCAACTTGGACGGGCCACGCTCCTCGCGTTGGCTGTCGCCGTGATCACTCTTGTTGCCCTCGTCGTCGTGTTGCTCGCCGCGAACCATCCTCGTCTCGGAGGGCGTTATGCCTCCACCGAGGGATGGCGACGGTTTGTCGATGCCATTCATCAGAGCCTCACCCAACTTCGCCATCAGCCCCCCGCCGCCGCAGGCATCCTCATCGCTGGGCTCGTGTACCAAGTTGCCCTCTGCCTTGCGGCCCTCATGGTCGCTGCGGCTCTGGGTTTCAGTTGGCTGGGACTCACTGCCCTTCTGGCCTTCTATCCAGCTGTCCTGATTCTGCAGGTGCTGCCCATCGGTATCGCCGGACTGGGCGTGCGAGAAAGCGCCTTTGTCCTTTTCCTCGTCCCCCTCGGCGTCCCTGCGGAAAAAGCCGTGGCTCTCGGTCTGGTGCTCTACGCGATCAACGTTGTGGCCAGCCTGTTTGGGGCGCCCTCGTTTGCTGCCGGCGGACGCCGAACTGCAGAGAGTCGAACCTGACCTAGGAGAGAAACCCGAAATCGATTTCCAATAGGAAGCGAATCAACGCCGCTGAGATAGGGGCACTCCACTGGGGGACGGTAGCGTTGGTACACGGACGTCGAACCCGACGACCATCGCTCCCGGTTGCTGCACGCAGCGCAACCGACAAGGACTCCGCCCATGATCATCGAGACGATCGAGTCGCCCGCAGACCTCAAGGCACTCACCCCCGAGCAACTCACCAACCTTGCGGCCGAGATGCGCGAACTCATCATCGATTCGGTCAACACTCACGGTGGCCACCTCGGTTCAAATCTCGGCGTTGTGGAACTCACTCTTGCGATCCACCGCGTTTTCGATTCACCCCAAGACATCATCTTGTGGGATACCGGTCATCAGGCGTACCCGCACAAACTCGTCACGGGTCGCGCGAAAGACTTCGCCGATCTGCGCCAACCTGATGGACTCTCGGGCTATCCATCGCGCACCGAGTCGGAACACGATTGGATCGAAAACAGCCACGCGTCGACCGTTCTTAGTTGGGCGTACGGACTTTCTGTCGCTGAAGCATCAAAGGGTGAAGACGCCCGTCGAATTATTGCTGTGATCGGCGACGGGGCGATGACTGGCGGTATGGCATTTGAAGGCCTCAACAATCTGGGTCATTCCGGACGCGACTGCATCATCATTCTCAATGACAACGGTCGTTCTTATGCCCCCACCGTCTCGCGACTGGGCGAGAGCCTCGTCAAGATCCGCAACAACCCGATTTACATGCGTCGTCAGGCCAAACTCGAAAAGTTGCTCGCCGATCTCCCGGTTGTTGGCAATATCGCAAAGACCGGCCTCGACGCTACGAAAGCCGCCATCCGCGAAGCCTTTGAACCGACGGCATTCTTCGAGGCTCTCGGCGTTCGGTATTCAGGTCCCTTTGATGGCCATGACATCGATGTCCTCGAAGAAGCCCTCAAAAACGCTGCGGCGATGCCCGGGGGTCCGCAGGTCATCCACGTCCTGACCCAGAAGGGTCGCGGCTATGGACCAGCCGAGAACGATCCAATCAAACGACTGCACGACACTTCCGAAGCAAAGCCGGGGAGTTTCACCGCGGCCTTCACCGAAGCTCTCGTGAAGGAAGGCGAAGCTCACCCCGAACTCGTAGCGATTACCGCGGCGATGCCGGACTCGACCGGGTTGTTAGCATTCGCCGAACGGTTTCCGGGACGAATGTTCGACGTCGGCATCGCTGAGCAACATGCCGTGACTGCCGCCGCCGGCATGGCGATGGGTGGACTGCGCCCTGTCGTTGCCGTGTACTCGACCTTCCTCACTCGTGCCTTCGATCAAGTCAATCTCGACGTCGGCCTGCACGATGAGCCCGTGATCTTCTGCCTCGACCGAGCGGGCATCACTGGTGACGACGGCCCCAGTCACCACGGCGTGCTCGACATGGTGCTGCTCACCAAGGTTCCGAACATGACCGTCTTTGCTCCCTCCTCGTATCAGGAAATCGGGCAAATGTTGCATGACGCGCTGGCCATTACCGATGGCCCGGTCGCTCTCCGATGGGCAAAGACTGCCGCCCGGCAATCACCACCCGATGAAGTCGGTCACGGTCTCAATGCTCGACAGACCCGTGTCGGAAATCAGTTGTGCATCGTCAGCGTTGGAAAGATGCTTGACGCGGCCGAACTGGCAGCCCAACAACTCGAAACTCACGGCATCTCTGTCACCGTCTGGGATGCCCGAGTCGTAAAACCGCTCGATCCCGCAATGATCGACGACGCTGCTCGACATCCGTTCGTGATCACCGTCGAAGACGGGCTTCGCGAGGGTGGAGTCGGAATGTCTCTGGCCGATCTTGTGAGCGAACGCACCATTGGCGGTTCCGAGCCTCGGGTCCGGGTTCTCGGTATCCCGTCGCAGTACATCGCTCATGGCAAGCCCGATGCGATCCTCGCCGACCTCGGACTTGATGCTGCCGGCATTACCGCTTCGGCACTCTCAATGATTCGCACTGGCGATACTGCTCCTGCGTCGAACTGACCAGTAACCGGCGCACCTAGCGATGACCGACTCCATCAGGACGCCAGCTGAACTGTTCGATCTCAGTGGACGTACTGCGCTCGTGACCGGCGCGTCATCCGGACTCGGGCGACGTATCGCCCTCGTACTCGCCGCTGCCGGGGCCACCGTCGCTGTCACCGCCCGGCGCACCGAACGACTCGTTGAACTTGAATCCGAGATCCCGAACATCGTTGGCGTTCCGTGCGATCTCACCATTGCTGCCCAACGCGAGACCCTCGTGGCTGAGGTTGAATCCCGCCTGGGTCCAGTCGACATCCTCGTCAATAATGCCGGCGCAGTGAACGCACTATCGATCGAGAACGAATCGCTCGATGATTTCTCGCGGATGGTCGAACTCAATCTGACCGCGGCATGGCATCTCATGAAACTCGTCGGAGTCTCGATGGTTGAGCGTCGACAGGGAACAATCATCAACATCGCTTCGATCCTGGGTGTTGTTGGCGCGACCCCTGCAAAAGACTCCGGCTACTCAGCGGCGAAGGGTGGACTCGTCAACCTGACGCGCGAGATGGGTTTGCAGTGGGCACGAAAGGGCGTGCGCGTCAACGCCATATGTCCCGGCTGGTTCGAGACCGAGATGATCGAGGACCTCACTTCGAACGACAACGGAGGCTCGTTCATCACCTCAAATACTCCGATGATGCGCGTCGGTCAGGTTGATGAGATCGATGGCGCAGTACTTCTGCTGGCCTCCGATGCCGGAAGTTTCATGACCGGCTCGATCGTCATGGTCGACGGCGGTTGGACCGCTCGATGAAACTGCTAGCGATCGCGACGGGCTGCATCGCCATGTTGCTCACTGCTAGTGGCTGTTCGAGTGGTGCTCAACGAACGGTCGAACCGGTGCACTGGGACCTCAATGCCATCATCAAGCCAACGACTCTCAGAATCTCCGGGTACATCGGCAGCAGTTCGTGCAGCGCGTTCGACTCGTTCGAAGTGCTTGAGGACGAGAACATGGTCGAGATCACCGTTCTCGCGGTTTCCAAACAGGCTGGCGCCTGCACCTCGGACATGAGACTCGAGACGATCGACGTTGTGCTCTCAGCTCCGCTTGGGCAAAGAGATCTCACCGGTTGTCTCCCCTTCGAGGCGCCTCCAGGTGAACCTGATCTCGGTTGCCGAACAATCATTCCAAACCCCTAAGCAACCTCAGGGACGATGAAGTTCGGCGGACCGCTTCGCTGCGTCGACCTTGAGATCGCCCTTGGCAACCTTGCCCCCAGATGATCTCGGCAACTGATCAACGATGACGAGATGTTCAGGCCACCACTCGCGTGACACGGATCGTGAGCGCAAGTGTTCAACAATGTCATCGAGTGTGAGTTCCATCCCAGGACGAAGCTCGACATACGCGCACACCCGTTCCCCGAAGACCGGATCGGGAAAGGCGACCGCGGCGACCATGGCCACCGACGGGTGTGTCGCTACTTCAGATTCGACAGCGGGTGCGCTGATGTTCTTTCCCCCGCGGATGATGAAGTCAGAGGTGCGACCAATAACGCTGAGGATTCCCTCACTATCGATCCGCACGATGTCACCCATGAGCATCCAACCGTCATCAGTGAAAAGTGCAGCGTTCGCCGCATGATCACCCCAGTACCCAAGTGCGGTCGCAGGGCCCCGACATGCGGGCTGACCTTCCATCACGCCTGCTGCAACATTCTGGTGAGTCTCCGGATCGAGCAAACGGACGTTCATCTCGTCGATGACCCGACCTGCCGTCCGCAACCGAATGTCGCGATCTGAAGCAAAGGATGTGTGACTCAGGGCGCCGGTTTCATTCGAACCGTAGAACTGAAGAACCTTCGCTCCGGTGGCCTCCTCAAACTCCGCTGCCCGTTCGAACGGAACTGCCTCACCGCCCGTGAACATCGAACGCAACGAGGAAAGATCACGCGGTCGCTCAGCCTGCGCGTTGAGCAACATGATGAACTGCGTGCTGACACAGCACAGCACCGTGACACGCTCCCGTTCAATCAGATCGAGCGCTTCGTCGGCATCGAAACGATCCATCACGACAGTCGGAACGCCTAACGCTGCGGGCGTGAAGTGGGCAGTCCACAAGCCGAATCCGAATGGAGCAGGGAGCGCACCGAAGAAGACTTCGTCGTGACCGAAGTCGCCTGCTGCCGCCGCCAACTGATGGAAGTAGAACCAACGATTCTGCGTGTGCATCACGCATTTCGGGAGGCCGGTGGTACCTGATGTCGAATTGAGAAGGAACAGCTCATCGGGATGGAGTGGCCGAAGGGGTGTGTTCTCATCGATCTCGACACCTTCCGGAAGATCAGGATCGACGACAACTGCATCGAGACCGACAAGGACGTGCCGATCGATGGTCTGACCCATGGCGGCGAGGTCGGAACGAAGTGCCACAGCGTCACGGCCGTACTGTGAGGGAGCCGTCACAAGGGTGCGGGCTTCGGTCAAAGCGAGGAGATGAGCGACTTCACGGTCTCCCGCGCGCGCCCCGATCCCCACAGCAACGCAACCCGCACGTTCGATACCCACGAACACCGCGTGGACCGCAGGCCCGTCGGGCATCATCACGGCGATGCGCTCACCACGTTCTGGCTCACCAGCGAGAAGCGCTAGGGCGATTGCGTCAGCATCGGCGTGATACTCCGCCCAGGTGTAGCAGCGACCGTCGGCGAGAAACGCAACGCCGCTGGGAGCGACCGCAGCCCACGAAGCGACCAGCGAACCAACGGTGTCATTTCCCCACCATCCGCGTGCGTGATACTCGGCAGCATCGGATGGGTTGGCGCGGATCGGCTCCATCACATCCCGCCTGCAGCTTTCGAACGACGCGACGCGGGTACCGCACGAAGATCAGACACAAGACGATCAAGTTGTTCGACCAGAGCAGTGAGTTCCTCGATCGACCAGTCATCGAGTTGTTCCGCCATCAATTCATCGTTGGCGGCCTCGATCCGCCGATGAGCGAGGCGCCCGGCGGTCGTAACCGTCACGACTGATGCCCGCCCATCATTGGGATCGGCCGATCGCTCGACGAACCCCTCGGACTCAAGGGCCTGCACCTGACGGGTAAGTGCGGCGGGATGGGTACGGACCGAGTCGGCGAGATCGCTCATTCGCATGGGCCCGTCATCGATGACCTTGCCCAGCACCGCGACTGCCGCAACGCCGATTGAGACACCCGACCGCACTGCAATCAGGCGATCGAGACGCTGACTACCGGTGATACGCCGCAGCGAACCCATGTCGTCGCGCAGTCGTCGCAGCACCTCGCTGATCTCGCGGGGGTCGCGACCAGTCATCGCCATACCGTCGAAAGTCGTTCCGCTTCAAGGGCACCCTGTCGTCGCCCTTCCCGAAGCGATGGGCCCCGGGTCGCGGGATCAAGAACATTGGTTCCAAATGCCGCAGTTGAAGCTTCGTCTGCCGAAATGACTTCGACAATGGCGCCCTGCTCGCGCAGTGACGCAGCTTCGACCTCCACCGTGGGTCCGAATCCACCTGCGAACGGCGCAACGATGACAACGACGTCGCAACCCTCGGCGAGGTCTGCATTACTTCCGCTTCTCACACCGCCATCGATGTATCGAGTCTCACCGATCGTGACTGGTGGCCAGATACCCGGGACTGCGCAACTGGCGGCAACCGCGGAAACCAACGGAATGCCCGAATGTCGATCAAAGACTTTGAATTCGCCGGTGAACGCGTCAACTGTCGTAATGAGGAGTTCGCGGTCAGACCACTCATGGGAAGAAAGCCGAGATTCAATGACCGCCAAACGTGCGCTTTCTTCGACAGTTGCAACGCGCAATGCCACAGCACCTAGGCGGCGACGAACCTCGATTTCGTCGGGTGCTCCTTCGAAACACGCAGCAAACTGTTCGATGAGCCCATCAAGCGAACTCTCCACCTGCAGTTCAGCGCTCTGGCCAACTGGGACGAGCTGACGAGCACAAAGTGATGCAAGAGATTCACCAGTTCGGAGTTGTGCCCCCACTGCTGAACCAGCGGAGGTACCCACGATGCGATCCGCAGTCGTGAGATCGACACCGGCCGATGCAAGCGCGTCAAGGACTCCGAGTTCCCACGCGATACCTGCGACCCCACCTCCGCCAAGCACTAACGCCGTCGACATCGCTTGCTCCTAACGACCCTTACGCGACGGAGGCGACCCACATGGG
Organism: Actinomycetes bacterium; assembly: GCA_037139155.1. Classification (GTDB taxonomy): domain Bacteria; phylum Actinomycetota; class Acidimicrobiia; order Acidimicrobiales; family Acidimicrobilacustridaceae; genus Acidimicrobilacustris. Next base: position 13,579 of record JBAXGZ010000015.1, read on the forward strand.
GCCGCCTCCGACACAGTTCACAACAACGACTCAGCCCAACGGGTTGAGTGAGGAACCAACCGCCCACATGGCAAAGAACTGGGCATTGGCACCGTAGGCCTGCGCGATTGCCAACTTGGCACCGCCGACCTGGTGATCTTCCGCCAAACCACGAACCTGCAGCGCGGCTTCGGCGAAACGCAGAAGACCCGATGCACCAATCGGATTCGAGGAAAGCACGCCACCAGACATGTTGACCGGGAAATCGCCGCCAAGCGCTGTCGCGCCTGATTGCGTCATCTTCCAGCCTTCACCAGGTGCCGCAATGTCGTGAGCCTCAAGCCACATCGGCTCGTACCAAGAGAACGGCACGTACAACTCGGCACAGTCAATCTGCTCGCGGGGATTGGTGATTCCCACCGCGTCGTAGATCTCCCGTGAACAGGCATGTGCCGCTTGCGGGTTTACCGCGTCGCGACCCGAGTACCAACCCGGCTCAGACTTCATGGCAGTTGCCAACACCCACGCCGGAGGCTTCGAAGCGGCCTTCCCACCGTCTTCGTCGGTGAAGACAATCGCACACGCACCGTCGGACGAGGGGCAGGACTCGAGGAAGTGGAGTGGATCCCACATCATCGGGGATTCCTTCACCTTGTCGATAGTGATATCGGCCAACTTGAGGTGGGCATAAGGATTCTTCGCACCGTTGAGACGGTCCTTCACTGCAACCATCCAACCGATGTCTTCGGGAGCTCCCGAACGACGGATGTAAGCACGAATAAACGGCGCAAATGCACCGCCAGCACCGATCGATGCACCCTTGCCACCACCGAGAGCGAACTGAGCGTTGCCCTCCGACTGCTTTTCGAATGCAACCGAAAGCACTCGCTTGTGGCGACCACTTGAAACGAGATGAGAGCCGACGATGCCCGTCGAGCCACCGACTGAACCAGCGGTGTGAACTCGGAACATCGGCTTGTTCACCGCGCCGAGTGCATCGGCGAGGTACATCTCGGGCTTCATGACTCCCTCGAAAAGATCGGGGGCTTTTCCAAGAACTACGGCATCGATATCGCCCCAGTCCATGTTTGCGTCCTCAAGCGCGCGCTGAGCGGCTTCACGGACAAGGCCAGCGATCGACACATCGGCGCGCTTGCGCTTGTGATGGGTCTGACCGATGCCGACGACTGCTACAGGCTGATGGCTCATTGGTCACCTTCCATGACGCATACGAGATTCTGCTGAAGACACGGACCGGACGTGGCATGGGCCAACGTTCGGTTCTTTCCGTTCTTCGTAATTTGGTTCGCCGCTTCACCAATACGGATGATGCCGGCGACCATGACTGCGTGGGATGCGAGAGCCCCACCCGAGGGATTGATTTCGGTCGAAGCATCAAGGCCGAGTGATTCGGCCACGATCAGTTCCTGAAAACCGAACGGAGCGTGGACTTCGGCAACCTCGATCGGACCCTTCCCCGCTCCTGCTCCCTCCGCCGCGAGGCGGGTGGAAACCGATGTGGTGATGTCCTTACGCACGGTCGGGAGATGCGCCTCGATCCGATGGTCGATGCCCGTGATCCAGGCAGGACGATCGCACAGGTCGTAGGCACGCTTGCCACGAGCAAGAATGATCGCCGCGGCCTGATCTGTCGTGGGAGGCAAGTCGTGAAGCCGCAATGGGTTGCGCACGTAGTCCGCCGCCAACAGTTCGTCGATGGAGAAATCGCCACTGACCTGTGCATACGGATTGGACTTGGCGTTCGCTCGGTTGCGTACGACCACCTCAGCGAAATCACGCTCGGTGGCTTTGCCTGATTCCAGCAGTGCACGGGCCTGCAATGCAGCCAGCGACCACGTGTCAGTGCCCAGCGGTGTCAGGTAGTACGGATCGAATTCGATCGTGAAGAGCGTGCTGGGGTCGGAGTTCGAGTTCTTGCCGACACCCACTGCCATGGCGACATCGATGTCGCCCTGCAGAAGGCGAACGAACGCCTCGTACAACGCCCATGCTCCGTCCATCTCGACATGCGACTCGTTGATCGCGGGCACCATGCCATAGGCATCGGTGTTCTGAACGAACGAGAACGCCTGGCCAGACAGGTAATCGCATGAACCCGAGACGGTAAAACCGATCTCGGACTTGTCGATACCGACATCGGCGATCACTGCACGTGTGGCGTGAAGGACGAGATCAGCTTCAGTGAGTTGTGTCCGTCGGTCGGGAGCGGTTTGCGCAAACCCGACGATTGCAATGTCATTCTCTGTAGGAGCCATCACATCATCCGATCGAGGTAGAGCTCGGCCGGTTCATCCGGCTCACCAGTAAGACGCCAGCCGATGATGGCGTCCCCGCCACTGCCGCGACTGCGGTTGTCGATGTCCTCGACACTTCGCTCACCCACAGGAGCCCAGACACACTCAACGTGCATACCCACATGAACTTCAGAGGCGGGGATGTCCAGAATCTCTTGCTGAGCGATGACCGCATTGGCGCCATCGAGCATGATCGAACAACGAACGAACGGCTCGGTTTCGGTCTGCCCGTGATACTGCACCGGCGTGACGATCGTGAAGTTCGACACGACCCCGCGATCAGCAACATCGATGACATGTGACTCATCGAGTTCAATCGCGCAGACGCTGCACATGCCCCGCGGCCCGACGATGGTGCGCTCGCACTGCGGACACTTCTGCCCGATGAGGCGACCTTCCATCAGTGCCTTTGCCCACATGGTGGTGGTCGGAGACGCGTTGTCGACGTAGGTCAGATCGCAGTACGAATCCATCTCCGTGATGTCGTTCTCTTCCGGCGCTTCGAATGGCTCACCGGCACCCTCGCTAAGCGAAGGATCGGCCGCAGGCACGAAGGCGATGATGTCGTCGATACGTCCAACGCAATCTCCTGGGGCCTTGAACTTGGCTTCGACGCGCATTCCGGCGGACATCGCGCTCTCGGAGCCGGCATCGACCAGGTGGATCATCGGCGTATCGGCACCATCAAGCGTGATGAACGCGAAGCCGAAGGCATGATCAAGCGGGTGGAGGTTGGTCGGCTCCGGGACCCACGTCCACGTGGACACGGTGCCTTTCGGTCCAACGCGAACCCAATCAGTTCCGCTATCAGCCGATGTATCGGGGTCGTACTCGAGCGGTGGTGCAATGACCCGACCACCGGTGCGCACACCGATGATCTGTCCCTGTGCCAAAGCCGAGCTAAACGTACTGAGCGTCGAACCCAACGTCCGTGTGAATGGGAACGTCAGATTGAAGACGAACTCTTGGACAGTGTCAGCCATCTTCTCCCTTTCCTGTTGTTCAGGTCTTTCCTTAGTTACACGAAACCGATCGGGTGATCAGCGTCGCTTGAAGATTGGTTTGCGCTTTTCGGCAAAGGCCCTCGGGCCTTCCTTGGCATCCTCGGACTGGAAGACTTCCCAGCCATAGGTAAATTCGTGATCGAGCGCTTCACGCTCGGTCATTCCCTCGGTCTCGCGCAACGTGCGCAGCACCGCCTCGACAGCAATAGGTCCGTTGTCGGCGATCTGCGCTGCGATTTCTTTCGCCTTTGTGAGCGCCTGACCGTTGGGTACGACATGACCGATGAGCCCGTAGCGAAGTGCTTCATCGGCGGTGAGTTCGCGACCGGCGAGGAGAACCTCGGCGGCGATCGTGTAAGGGATCTGTCGACGCAACCGAACGGCCGAACCAGCCATTGGATAGAGCGATCGTTTGACCTCGCTCACCGCGAACCGTGCTCCTTCACCAGCAACACGAATGTCGGTGCCCTGAAGCAGTTCAGTGCCACCAGCGAAGGCAATTCCCTCTACTGCAGCGATAAGGGGCTTCTTCGGTTGGTAGTCACGCAGCAAGCACTTCCACATGAGATTCGGGTCTTCGGCAAGACGAGCGACGGTGTCGATTTCCGTATCGGCATCGGGACCGGAGTCTCCGGCCATCGCCTTCAGATCAGCACCAGAAGAAAAGTTGCCATCGGCGCCAGTGAGGATGATCGCTCGGACCTCATCGTCGGCATCGGCAGCAACCATGGCGTCGTACATACGCATCAACATCGCTCCCGAAAGCGCGTTGAGACGCTTCGGACGATTCATCGTCAGAACGAGAACATGACCGTCGCGCTCGATAATGGCGTCAGGCATGATCCTCCTCTAGGGCGACGACGGACATTCGGAGGGGATCAGTACGCAGGTGTCCCTGCGTTCCGATGCCCCCCGATCGGTAGGAGGACCCTAGAGGTACTTAACACTGCTGAGCAACCTCTTCCCGCGATTTCTTCCCGCGATTTCTTCCGGTGGTTTCTCGCGCTAGGCGCGCGGTGCCACACAAGAAGCGAACCGGCCGCAGCGAACCATCCGACAACTGAAGCGGGTGCTTCGACCCTCCGCCGATCAGCCCGAGGATCGAATCCTTCGAGACTCAGGTGTAGAAGGGATTGTCACCGGCGTTGTGATCGGTGACGTCGATGACCTCGGAGACTTCGGGAATCGATTCGAGGATCGATGCGGTAATGCCGTCACGGAGGGTCGCTGCGCTCATGGCACACCCCTGACAACCGCCGCCCATTGTCAAGAACACGGTGGTGTCATCGACTCCAACGAGTGCCGCGAATCCACCGTGCTGGGCGAGTCCGGGATTGATGACTTCTTCAAGGAGTTGGGTCACCTTGTCGGGGATATCGCCGGTGAGTTCAATGTCACGACCTTCAAGCGGATTCACCGGTGCCGGTCGATTGGGATTCTTAATGACGAAACCGCCCTGCCCCGAGCTACGAGGAAGATCCAGGACTGCTCCACGCATCTGCTCAATGCTGGCTGCGGCGACCACAACGCTCAATCCACCCTGCAGAGAAAGATCATCCTCGGCGTCGAGCTCGGCGATCGTGGCCCACCCGAGGTCATAGTCAAAGTCGACGCCCTTGACTCCCTTGATTTCGACCCGCAGGCAGATCGATCCGGGATCCTCCTCGGTATCTCGGATGGCGAGAATTTGCTCCATGGCATCAGGCGCGATCGTGAGGACGTGAGCTTCGTCGGCGGCCTGGTCGGTGGTCGTAGTGGAAGAACGTTCGGACATCGAAACCTCTGCGGGAGAACTGCCGGGTGATCCCAGCACCGGACCGAGACGCTATCGGCCCCCGGCGCCGACACCTCGATTCGAGGACCGAGGTTCAGAGAACGGAGGTTCAGGGACCCGGCAGGAGATCAGGAGAGATACGAACCCCGCCCAAACGCGACGGCAAATGCGAGCATCCCGAGAAGCGAGAGCGGAAGCACCACTGCTCGCACTCGTGGTCGGGCGGCGAGAAGTTCTGCGGCGGCAACCACACAAGGAAAAGCGCCGAGTAGATAGCGACCCCCGCCCAAGAAATCCTTGGTCCCCAGAAGGGGAAGAGCAATGAGTCCGAGGGCATAGAGCGTGTAGGCCCATCCGAACCGCCTCTTGACAGCAGGAAGCAGAAAAAGCGCCCCGACTACCACGCTGCCGTGGAGGACATGTCCCATGGTCGACCAGTTGAACGGTCGATGCTGAAGCTCCTCAATGAGACGGAACTTCAGCCAGGTCGAGGGACCCGCACCTTGGTCCCATCCCTTGCTCGCCTGCGTCGCCGCAAACAGAAGTGGGTCGCCGAACTTCACCCAGAGGAAGAAACACCATGAACCGACACCCAACCATGACAAGAAAATCGGGGCATCAGAACGCTTCAGCGTGAACGGGTTCATGAGTGCACGGAACCCCGATGCCCCCTCGGCACGATTCCTGCGTTCGATAACCCTCAGGATCAAAGCGACAGCGACAACGAGGCCGGCCGGTCGACCAGCCGTCGCCATGATGCCGACAAGTCCAGCCCAGAAATAGCGATCTCGCTCTATGAGATAGAACGCGCCGATCGCCGTTGCGACGAAGAGTGCATCGGAATAAACGACGCCATAGAGGTACCAGCTATAGGGATAGACGCACAGCAGCACAACCGCCGTGATCGCAACGTCACGAGAGACAAAGACTCTTGCCCACTTGCGCAAAAGCACGACTGCAGTGGCTCCACCAAGGACAGTCACAACAGTTCCGGTGATGTAGATGCTCGGAAACGCCCAACTGAAAAGACTTACGACAATGGGATAGGTGGGCCAGAACGCGACCGCTGACTGCACACCGGGGTAATAGACGTACCCCTCTCGGACGATCGTGCGGTACCACTCAGCATCCCATCGGGCGAAGCCGCCAAACCATGTATCGCCAACTCCGGGACGCACCGGGAAGAACGAATCATGAGGGAGGTGATTGTGTCCGAACCATATTGCGATCCAGACAAGAACTCCGATGCCGGCGAAAACCAGCAGGGATGACCACCACCGATCGAACCACGGTGATCGATCGGTCGAAGGTTCATCGATGCGCGCGCGTCGACGCGTTCGTGCCCCGTCCGATGACGGCTCGGTGGGAGCAAGGGTTGTCGAAGAAGAATCAGACATAGCGAAGCGAATCCATCCCCCCAGAACGCTACGAACGTTAGTCCTCCCGTGGGCGCCAGCGTGAGAGGACCGACAGGGTCACGATCAGCCCTAGCCTCAGAGTCAATGATCTGTGTGGACGTCGACCGTGTGACCATGACCCGTCCCGGGCGGCCATTGTTCAGCGACGTTTCATTGACCATCTCGACAGGTGACCGATTGGGCATCGTCGGATTAAACGGAACCGGCAAGTCCACTCTTCTTTCGGTACTGACCGGAGAGGTTGAACCAGAGTCAGGCATGGTGCGCAGGGGTCGAAATGTGCGCATCGCCACCCTTCCCCAGCGTCCAGTCCTGCCGGGAGGAACCGTGCTGGCCGCGGTCGAGGCAGTCGCCGAACAGGACTGGGAAGCGGCCGCCGTCCTTGATCACCTGGGCATGGCCTCGCTAACCGACGCCGACACCGGACGACTGTCTGGGGGTCAGGCCAAACGAGTCGCACTGGCTCGAGCGCTGGTCGCACCAAGCGACCTACTCGTCCTCGACGAGCCCACGAACCATCTTGATATCGATGCAATTGCGTGGCTCGAGGACCGACTCGACAGTTATCGCGGCGGACTCGTACTTGTCACCCACGATCGCCATGTTCTCGATCGGGTCACCAATCGGGTTCTCGAACTCGATCGCGGACGTTCCTATCTGCATGACGGTGGCTATGCCGGCTACCTCGAAGGACGGGCGCTGCGCGAGGAACAATCGGTGTCACAGGAAGCAACGCGCAAGAACCTCGCTCGAAAGGAGCTGGCATGGCTCCGCCGTGGCGCACCGGCACGAACGACCAAGCCCAAGGCTCGAATCGAAGCAGCCACGACACTCGTTGAGACCCGCGCCGAACCGGCCGCCCGATCCGGCATTCCTGATCTCTGGTTTGGTACGCCGCGACTGGGCGACAAGGTCGTGGAACTCGAAGACGTGTCGTTCCGCTACCCCGATGCCACCTCCCTTTTCACTCATGTGGAACTCATGCTCGACAATCGGGAACGACTTGGACTCGTCGGACCAAATGGTGCAGGGAAATCGACACTCCTCGACCTCATCGCCGGTCGAAAGGTTCCAACGAGCGGCACCATCGAAGTGGGATCGACGGTCCGCATCGGTTATTACGACCAGATCGGCATCGAACTTGATCCGAAGCAGCGGGTGCGAGAAGCAATTACCGGCGGTCGACGCGAGCCCGATTGGCAGGACGCTGCGCTTCTCGAATCGTTTTGGTTCGACGGCGACGCACAGTGGGCACCCATCGAACTTCTCTCCGGCGGCGAACGCCGCCGACTTCAGTTACTTCTCGTCCTTGCCCAGAAGCCGAATGTCCTGCTTCTTGACGAACCCACCAACGATCTCGATCTCGACACCCTGCGGGTCCTTGAAGAGTTCCTCGACGACTGGCCCGGCGCGCTCATCGTGGTGAGTCACGATCGGGCATTCCTTGAACGGACCGTCGCCGACGTCATCGTGATGGATGGCCACACCCAGCCATCACGCCGACCAGGCGGATACGCAGCGTGGGAGGAGCAGCGCCGAGCCTCGATGGTCCGCGGTCGAATCGCCGATCCCCGCAAAGCGAAATCGAGCCCACCGTCAACAAAGGGGAAAACCTCAACAACAACGGACTCGATCACCCGTCCGGCGACACGATCGCCCAGCACACTTCGTTTTCTCATCAAAGATCTCGACAAAGAAATCAACCGCCTCACCAAGACCAAAGGGCGGCTGGAGCAGAAGGTGGCCGATCTGGCCTCTTCCGGCGATCACGTCGAACTCACCCGTTCGGGAGCCGAACTGACCGCAGTCATTGCGCAACTCGAGGCAGCCGAAGAGCAATGGTTGGCGCTCGCTGACGAGGCAGAACGGGCCTCGAACTGACGCATCGCCCAGCACCGGTAGATTCGGGGACCGTGACTGACGTCGAGACCCCAACCGAGGCACTGCAGGAACTGCGGCGAACTCGACGACACAATCGACTTTCCGAAGTCCACTGGATCGACGCGCTCTACCGCGTCTACATGGTGGGCCTCGCCGCAGTGATTTTCATCATGTTCGCGGTGAGCCGTCTCCCCAACGATCGCCTCACTCAAGACGAAGCACTTCGTTTCGCCAACGAGGCCCCAATGTGGCTCGGCCTCGGCTTTGCGGTCGCTATCGGAGTGGGACTTCGATCAGGAGGCCGCGGTGGCCCGCTTGTTCTTGAGGCACCGGTCGTAATGCATGAACTCAACGCACCAGTGCCGCGCGAAGCGGTTGTGCGCGGACCGGCAATCAAACAACTTCGATTCATGGCCTTCGCTGGTGCAGTCGTCGGAGCAATCATTGGCGAAGTTGCTGCTCATCGAGTTCCTGTGAATCCGGCCGTTGCTATCGCGTGCGGCGCACTGTCGTTCGCACTTGCCGGAATGCTCGCATCGGCAACTGCCCTGGCCGTGTCCGGTCGACGGCTGCGGTGGTGGCCAGCGAATCTCCTCGCCGCCATCCTGATCGGATGGTCAGCGATCGACATCTTGGCGAAAACCACTACTTCTCCGTTCACGCTCCTTGCTGACATTGCGTTTTGGCCAATTGAGTTTCGGGCCATCGCTCTCATCAGCATCGTGCTCGTCGCCCTCGTTATTTGGCTCGGGCTCTCACGCATCGGCGACCTTTCAATCGAACATGCATTACGCCGAGCTGGGCTTGTTGCTCAGTTGCGCTTCGCCGTCACCTTGCAAGATGTCCGCACTGTTGTTCTCCTTCGTCGCCAACTCTCACAAGAGAACGCTCGAATCCGCCCGTGGATTCGGATCGGCAGATCGAAGCGAAAGAGCGTCATTCCCGCCACATGGAAACGCGATTGGCAGAGTTACTTGCGCTTTCCTCTCCCGCGCCTGCTCCGTATGGCGATGTTCGGTGTGATCGCCGGTCTTTCGCTTGGCGCGCTTTGGCGCGGCACGATCCCCATGATCATTGTCGCCGGTCTTGCGCTCTACCTCGTGGCCTACGACGCCTCTGAGCCAACCGCCCAAGACGTCGACCATCCCACGCGTTGGGAGAGCTACCCCGATCCCCCGGGAATTCTTCTCCTCCACCATCTCGCAGCAGCATTCGTCGTTATGGTCGTGATCTGTGCCATCGCGGCTGGCGCAGCGACAATCCTCGTGCCGTTTGCCGTCGTGTGGAAACTCACACTCATCATGTTTGTGCCCGTCGCCCTCGCTGCGGCGAGCTCGGCGATGATCAGCACCGCACAAGGTGCGCCAGACATGGCCGGCCTCGCCGGTCTCGGTCCCGATGTCATGGGCTGGCTCATGATCGCCCGCCTTGTCATCCCCCCGGCGATCACGATCATCGCCCTCCTGCCGCTGCTCAGCGCAGGGTCTGATCCCACTGCCATCAACACCACCAAGGTCGGCAATGCGACGGTGTACTCACTGTTCGCCGTCGGCGGTGCCATCCTTTACCTGCGCACACGGAAGCCGAAGCACCTGTGACCTCACCATTTTCATTACCCAAACAACCTCCCACTCCTGCAACAGAGCCCCGGCTAAAGCCCGACGCGGCCCTGCAGACCCTCGACCTGTCGAAGGACTATGGCGATGGCATGGGACTCACGACCGAACTCGATCTCGTCATTGGCAAGGGCGAACTCGTCATGCTTGTAGGCCCCAACGGCGCCGGTAAGTCGACGTTTCTTGGCCTGGCTGCGGGCATGCTTGAGCCCACCAACGGTTGGGCATTCATCGCTGGCAGCCCAGCCGGAACCGTTCCCGCCCGAGCAGCACTCTCCTACCTTCCCGACAACCTCGTCCTTTACGACGATCTCAGCTTGGGTGAGCACATCGAATTTGTCGCCCGCCTCCACAAGACCGTCGACTGGCAGGACTACGCCGACGATCTCGTCGACATGTTCGGACTCGGCGATCGAATCGATGACCTTCCTTCGCGTTTCAGTCGCGGTCTCAAGCAGAAGACGGGACTCATCCTTGGACTCATCCGTCCGTTCACCGTCATGCTCGTCGACGAGCCGTTCGTCGGGCTCGACACTCCTGGCCAAGAGACTCTCGTCGAAATTATGACCGATGTCGTTGCGCAGGGCGCCACGATCATCTGCTCAACGCATCAACTCGATCTTGTTCCCAGCGCCACACGTTGTGTCGGCCTGCGCGACGGTGAACTGGCCTATGACGGTCCGGCAACGGCCGCAAAAATCCGAGAACTCGTCGGCGGCGAATAGCTCGTGGCCGAGACGCCGTATCGGAAGGGCATCCTTTCTGAACCGCTCGACCTCGACGGCGACACACCGCGTTCGCGCCAGAAACCACCGATCGTTGCTGCCGTACCGGGTCTCGAGATCGAAGTTCGCGGCACCCATCTGTGGGGAGTGGTTGTCGAATGCGATTCGTCATTCGTGACGCTCCGCGACCGTCAGGGACGCGACCATAAAGTGCGACTGCGAGACGGCGCCTTCGATGTGAAGGGTCGGCAAGTCACCCTTGCTCGCCCAAAAGCCTCAACCACGGCATCGGCCACGCGCACCGCATCAGGGTCGGTCGCCATGCCAACTGCGCCCGCGCGAATTGCTCGCGCCAGTCGACTGCTCGTCGAAGGCGTTCACGATGCCGAACTGGTTGAGAAAGTCTGGGGAGACGATCTCCGTGTTGAGGGAATCGTCGTTGAACTCCTCGACGGCGCCGACAACTTGCATGAAATCGTTCGATCGTTCGGCCCTCGCAGCGGACGACGTCTTGGAATTCTCCTCGATCACCTCGTCGAAGATTCCAAAGAATCGCGCATTGCTTCGGGGATCGATCATCCTGACGTGTTGGTCACCGGTCATCCGTACGTCGATATTTGGGCTGCGGTGAAACCTTCCGTCGTCGGTATCGCCGCGTGGCCCGAAGTTCCGAAGGGTCAACCGTGGAAAGAAGGGATCTGCGCCGCGCTCGGGATCGCCGATTCCCGACTCTTCTGGAAGCAGATCCTCGGTTCTGTCTCTTCTTATGCCGACCTTGAGCCGCCGCTCGTAGGCGCTGTCGAGCAACTCATCGACTTCGTCACCGAGCCTTCCTGACGTTCGAACTCGGCATCAGTCGTTTCCACCGTGGCGGGTCAGGAATCCGGCAACTGCGTCGGTGAATGCATCGTTCCGATCGCCCGCCACCATGTGGCCCGCCCCGGAGACATCAACAAACTCCACCGAGGGGAAGCGCTCACAGAATCGTTGCGCTCCTTCGGCACTGACGAGGTCGCTGATACGCCCGCGCACCAGCATCATCGGAATGCCATCGTCAACGATGCGCTGGACCGCGGCATGGAGACGATCGATATCGGTCACTTCGGACGGACCCATGTCGGCAACTCCGTCGCCTCCACCTGCAAATGCTGGGTCCCAGTGCCAATACCAACGACCATCGCGCTCGCGCACGTTCTTGCGCAGTCCGTCGAGGTTTGCGGGTCGAGGTCGGTGCGGGTTGTAGGCAGCGACAGCATCGGCCACCTCATCGAGCGATGCGAATCCGTCATGAGCTCGCGCCGACATGAATTCAGAGATCCGATGCGAACCTGCTGACTCCATTTCAGGGATGATGTCGACAAGCACGACACCTCGGGCGATTCCGGGATGAAGTTCTCCGGCGAGCAGCATCGAGGTGAATCCACCGAGCGATGCACCAATGAGAAATGGACGTTGATCAAGTCCACGCACGACTGCTTCAGTGTCGGCCACGAAACGAATGAGCCGATAATCGCCATCGGTGGCCCAACCCGAATCACCATGGCCGCGGAAGTCAAGAGTGATCGATCGCCATCCGCGCTCGGCCAGCACCGTCGATGTTCCCGACCAGGAGTGTCTGGTCTGCCCGCCACCGTGCAACAAGAGCACCGGCGCCGCATCCTCTGGCCCGCGCTCATCGGCGACGAGAACGAGTCCTCCAGCACCTGTCACTTCAAAGGTCCGCATGATGCCGACGCTACCGGTTCGTCCTCGCAGGTATCGTGCCTGTCATGACCGATTCCGCCGTGACCTATGAATTCCAAGACCGTGTTGCTCTCATCACTGTCGACGATGGCAAAGCCAATGCAATCAGCCACGCAATCGCTTCTGATCTCCACGATGCACTCGAACGGGCAAGAGGCGAGGCCGGTGCCGTGGTTCTCGCTGGCCGACCGGGACGATTCTCCGCTGGCTTCGACCTGGCAGTCATGACGTCAAGCCCCGAAGCGGCACGAAACCTGCTCAAGGCCGGGGCTGATATCGCCATCGAGATCCACGAATTCCCGATGCCGGTCGTCATCGCATCGACCGGGCATGCGCTAGCGATGGGCGCCATTTTGTTGATGGCCGCCGACGTGCGCATTGGCGCTGAAGGCAATTACAAAATTGGTTTGAACGAGGTCGCGATCGGTATGCCCGTGCCGAGCTTTGCTGTCGAATTGGCTCGCACCTCTCTCTCCAACGCGGCGTTCACTGCCGCGGTGAATCACGCCACGGTCTATGACCCCGCAGGTGCTGTCGTCGCCGGCTATCTCGATCAGGTCGTAGCCGACGACGCCGTCGTGACGACTGCTCTCGCACATGCAGCCGATCTCGCCGAACGACTCGACCGAAACGCGTTCATCCTCACGCGTACCAACTGTCGCGGTGCCGCTCTTGCACTCATCCGCAATGGACTTGCATCCGACATTGCAACTTTCGTGGTGAAGGCCCCCGACGCCTGATCGTTCGGTTCACTGACCTCGTCGTGCACCCGACTGTTTGACGCTCTCGGCCCGACCGGGGCCGATGATTCGGTACACGGTGAAAAACACCACGAGTCCGACGGTTGCCAGAACACTCCATCGCAGGAACGGATTCTGAGTATCCGAGCCGGCGGTCAGGAGATGAATCGTGGCCATCGCGTAGAGCGGATAACTCGCGAGATGGACCCCTCTCCAGACCTTCTGCGGCAGCCGTTTCTTGAGGAGTGACGTGAGTTCGACGGCAAGGAGCAGGTAGAACGCGACGATCCCCCAGGCCATTGGCCCCGGCTTCCATGACGACGCGAACGGAATGAAGGCGTGCGTGATCTTGTAGCCGTACTCCGAAGTCATCCACGGGTCGAACGACAGCGTGACGAAATGGACGACCGTGAAGACAACGGCCAGGCCACCAAGAAAGCGGTGAACGTCGAGCAGCCACGGGGCTGGTGTTCTGCGCCCCAGCGCGCGAGTTGACAGCGCCAGACCCCAAAGCACCGCCAAGGCCAAGAGTGCCCACGCAACGATTCCGGTGGCGCGCGAGATGAACCACCAGACCTTGGTAGCGCCAAAGATCACTTCATGCATGATCCACTCACTTCACCTTCATGAGGCGAGCGTAGGTCCCCCGACCACGAACCTCTCGAAATCCCCCACTGTTGTCACGTTTCCATCGTCGGAAACGAAGAGTGCCGAGAGGCCAGCTGCCTCGATCAGCTTCGCACCTTCAAGCGGACCGGCGATGAGAGCCGCTTTCGCGTGCACTTCGCCCCATGCGGCTCGTGCCGCAATCACCGTGACTGCTGCCAGACCGCTTGTCGCCGGGAGTGCCGTCGTTGGATTCACGAGGTGATGAGCCACACCATCTGCAGTCGCCCATGATCTGCGCAGGCGCGAACTCGTCGTGACTGCACCGTCACTGATCCCGACCGTCATGAGGTCCCTACCCGGATGGAACGGATGGTCGACGACGATTGTCCAACTTGTTCCTTCCGCCGTCGTTCCGCCAACCCGAATGTCGCCGCCGAGATCGAAACATGCTCCAGCCACACCGTCCTCGCAGACCTGAGCGAAAAGTAAATCGGCTGCATGCCCCTTACCGATTCCACCAAGGTCGAACTGCACGCCCGGTGGAGTGAGAATCATGTGTGAGTGAGCATGGAGTTCAACCGCATTGAGATCAGCCGCCTTCACCTCTGTGGGAGCGACGGCAGAAGGAGCGCGTGTCACCAATGAATCGAAGGTTTGGTCGTATCCAAGACCGCGCAAGACAGTGAGTAATGAAGGATCGAAGAGGCCGCCGGTCTGTCGCCACGCCTCGATAGCCAGAGCTACGAGATCAAACGTGTCAGAGGAGACAAAGACTGGTGCGCCGCAATTGTCATTGAGTTGTGAAAGTTCACTGTCGGGACGGAAACGCGACCAGCTCTGCTCCAATTCCTCGATCCTGGCTTCGACACGATCGAGGATGGGTTCACCACGATGGTCATCAATGACAACTCGAACCTCGCAGTCACTTCCCATGGCGCGAAATGTTCGTGTTACTTCCTCCATCTCAGCCACGGTTGCGATCTAGGACGCCCGGGTTCGAGGTGCCGGGGCCACGGTCGTGACCGGCGCCGGAGCAGTTGTCGTCACTGGTGCCGCAGAGGCGGGAGGCGTTGTCGCCGTTGGAGATGAAGTCGCACCAGTGAGAGCCGAGGGTGACGCAGACGCGCTTGCAGCAGCGCTCGGAGTGGACTGACTAGGTGCAGATGCGCTGGCTGCGACCGAACCGGATCCTCCCGATGCCCCAGCCGATGTCGCCGTCGGCGAAACACCGGGCGCAGGTATCGCGGCTGGATCAGCCGGTGCTTCTGCCGCTCCCTGATTGGGCTGCCCGTTAAGTCCCGATGCACTGGTCACGTCGAGTTGGACAGTCTGCGGGAGCGAGGTTGCACTCTGCTGTCCAGTCAGCGCAAGCGCCGCAACGATCGCCGTAGTGGCCGCCAGGCTCAGACCAGCAGTGAGCGCTCGTGACGCTGGGGCCGTCGACGCTTTCCTTTTGGATGGAGTCGTTCGACGCGATGTCGAGGAAGAACCGTCGACCACCGAGGGTCGAACTTCAGAAGGAATCCGATCAGTCATCGTCGTCCCTTACGTCTTCACTTTCATCTTCATGGTCGTCCTCTTTTTCGTGTGACGAACGCGATGTCGTCGGAGTACTCGTTGTCGGTGTAGGTGCTGTGACCGATGGTCCCTGCGTCTTTTCTCCGTCAGGAGTGATGGGGCCGTTTGAGGATCCCGTTGCCCATGATTGCAACGCACCGGAACCCGCAGCGTCGCCCGTTGGCGACGAGGGTGAGTTGACCTGGCCGTCGCGTTCACGTTCCAGTGACGGCCGAGCAGGATCGACCACGGTTCCGTTCACCGAGCCAGTTGCCGATGCACCCTGAGAGGTCGCCGATGATTGTGCTGCGAGCGAGGGGGTCGGAGTGGCAAGTTGACCCACAGTGGCCGCTGTTAATTGTCCTACGGGCTTTTGAGCCCCAACGTTGAGGATCCCGACGTTGGCGGCAACGGCCCCGCTGACGGTGGTGACGAAGATTGCAGCAGCACCGGCAAACGTAAGTGCAAGGTGTCTATTCATGTCCCCCACCGTAAGGAGTGCTCCTACAGCAGGAACCTCGCAAACGGTAAAGAACTGGCAAAGTTCCTACCGAGTGCCTCGGTATCTCGTCGATTCCTTCCAGCCTGGGCCTCGCCGGCGCGACCGACGTGCCACCCTTGACCTGTGAACGTGCTGCTGATCGAGGACGATGACGCCATCGCTGAACCGCTTGTCAAGGGTCTCGAGCGCCAGGGATTCCACGTAGTTCGAGAATCCACCGGCATCGAAGGAGTCAACGCATCTCGATCTCATCCACCAGCCGACATCATCCTGCTTGACCTCGGACTGCCCGATATCGATGGCTATGAGGTCTGCCGACGGGTGCGGTCGGACTCCAACGTTCCGATCATCATCCTCACTGCCCGCGGTGATGAGATCGATCGTGTTCTCGGACTCGAACTCGGCGCCGATGACTACGTGGTCAAACCCTTCGGATTCCGCGAACTCATTGCCCGTATCAATGCAGTGACGCGTCGTTCGCAATCAACTGGCACAAACAACGATGAAGCACTCCATCTCACCGGAGATGTCACGATCGACAGTCGAACGCGTCGAGTCACTGTGGAAGGCTCGGAAATTCAACTCACGCGCAAAGAATTTGACCTTCTCGCTCTCCTTGCGACTGATCCCGGAGCGACGCAAACAAGAGAAACCATCCTCGAACAAGTTTGGGATGCGCATTGGTACGGACCGACCAAGACCCTTGATGTTCACATCGCATCGTTACGAAAGAAACTTGGCGATCCGACCATCATCGAAACCGTCCGAGGTGTCGGCTTCCGACTCCGATCCCCAGCCGGTCCCGAGCTGCCGAAATGACACGGCGACTCCTCGCTACCTATCTGCTGCTAACTCTCGTCGTCCTGATCGCCCTCGAGGTGCCGTTGGCACTCGGTTACCGCGACCATGAAATGGACCAATTGCGATCCGGAATCGAACGGGATGCATTCGTCCTCTCCTCGTTTGTTTCTGATTCATTCATCGGAGGAACACCGGTCGACTATGCCGCGATCGTGTCGAACTACTCCGATAAGACCGACGGAAGAGTCGTCATCGTTGATTCGTCCGGCGATGTGCTCGCCGATTCAGAACCAGCAGCGGCCGGACAACGGAACTTCCTCTCGAGACCCGAAATTTCCGAAGCACTCGATCGACAGATCGCAACCGGTACCCGATATTCCACGACCCTAGGTACGGGCCTCCTCTATGTCGCGGTTCCGATCTCCGTGGGCGACAAAGTCCTCGGCGCTATTCGTGTGAGCTATTCGACCAGACAAGTCGACGCAAAGGTGCACCGTTATTGGCTTCTTCTCCTCGCCGCAGCGCTCATCACCCTCTTACTGGCCGCCGCTCTCGGAGTCTTCTTCGCCAGATGGGTGACCAAACCCATTGCCCAACTGCGCGACGCAGCCATTCGGATCGGCGATGGGGAACTCTCCGCTCGTGCCGATCAAACGTGGGGACCTCCTGAGATTAAGGATCTCGCCACTGCCTTTAACTCAACCGCGGTTCGGCTTGAAGATCTCGTCACCGCACAGGAACAATTCGTCGCCGATGCGTCACATCAATTGCGCACTCCTCTTACTGCGCTTCGGCTTCGGCTCGAAATGCTTGAGTTCGATTCCGGAGACGCGGTAAACGACGATCTCGACGGTGCACGAAGTGAAGTCCAACGGATGTCGCGAATGATCGACGGACTTCTCGCTCTCGCTCGAGCAGAGCGAACGGTCGGATCGCGCCCCGACCGACTCGCGCTTTCTCCTGCGCTGAGCGATCGCGCTGCGGTGTGGCAACCACTTGCCAGCGAGCGCGACGTGGAACTCATCGCCGATGGCGCAGGACTGCGAGCACGTTGCTCTCTCGACATGCTGACTCAGGTCCTCGACAATCTCATCGCGAACGCCCTCGAGGTCGCGCCTCCGCGATCAACACTCACGATCAACGCCATGACTGAGGACTCCGCTTCCGGTCCCGTCGTTGCCATCCATGTCATCGACGAAGGTCCGGGTCTCTCCGACGAGCAGCGAGATCGCGCCTTCGACCGCTTTTGGCGAGCGACCAACGAGCGCGGCGATCTGGGGGGTACGGGCCTGGGCCTCGCCATCGTGAAGAAACTGGTCGAATCGGAGGGAGGCCGAGTGGAACTCCGGCGTTCCGAGAGCGGCGGACTCGATGCCGTGCTCCTCTTTGGCAACTGACTCGGTGATGGCAACGTGCTCCGATGGCAGCAACCCCATCGGGCCGGAACTCGATCGCGTCAGGTGGGTCACCGCGTGCGAGCATGAGACACATCGCACGTTCTCCGAGAGGAATCTCAATGATCAACACCATCCTCGTCCCCCTCGATGGCTCCGAACTCTCCCAATCCGCTCTACCGATCGCCAATGAGCTCGCCGAGGCCGTCGACGCTTCCGTCATGCTCTTGGCCTCTGGCTGGGGAAGCACCGTCGCCGAGCTCGAGGCGTACCTCAATGAGAGCGCGACCACCCTCACCGCTCCATCGACGATCTCGGTTGTACCCGACACCTTTCCCGCAACCGCCATCGCCAATGCCATGAACGGTCCCGAAGATGCCGTCGTCATGGCTACGCACGGCCGGACGGGGCTCGGCAAAGCGCTCTTGGGGTCGGTCGCCGAAGACGTTCTCAAGCGCTCCGACCACCCAGTGCTCTTGGTGGGTCCAAAAGCCGTCGCGTTCACATCGTTCAGGGGATCCACGATGGTGGTCACAACCGATGGTTCTCCCATCTCAGCCATGATCCTGCCGCGCGCGTCGCGGTGGGCGAAGGCCCTTGAAATGAACATCGTCGTCGTCTCTGCAACGGCGGCTGGCGGCACCCCCCTCGGAGGCGCCGATCCCACCGCGCTTGCGACCGCGGTCGAATCGGCCATTTCGTTCTTTACCCGTGAGGGCATTACCGCGCGAGGCGAAACAGTTATTGGGGCCGATGCTGCCGATGCTGTCGCCGACTGGGCGAACGCGAACCACGCGGCCATGGTCGCAATGACAACACACGGTCGCGGCGGACTGGCCCGCACTGCGCTCGGAAGCACCACGATGCGCACAGTCCACAAGTGCCACTGTCCAGTTCTCGTTCAGAAACCCGTGGGTTAGGACAGCCAGAACTTTCCCGAAGATTCACGTTCCGCTCACCGGATTCACCGAAAGTTCGCTTCGGTCCCCACGACAATTCATTATCTCGAAAACGATGTCAACCAGATGTTGTTCGCGAGAAGAACTGCTGTGTGGAAACAATCGTAAGGAGTCATCGTGAACCCTCCGGCTGCACGTAGCCTCGTCGTTGTGAATGAACACGATCTCGCCCTCGCCACCATCCATCCCGATCGCCATCTCAGTTTCGAAGGTTCATTCAACTTTCGGGATCTCGGTGGTTACGCCACGACCGACGGACGAACGGTGAAGTGGCGGACTCTGTTTCGAGCTGACGCTGTGCATCGGCTCCCCGACGCCGAACTCGATCAGTTAGCCGAAATTGGTCTGCGCACAGTGATCGATCTGCGCACCGAGGCCGAAGTCGAAGAAGGACACCTCAACGATCCATCCCGCGGCATCACCCATGTCCATCTCGACGTTCTCGGTGAAGTGTGGAAGCCCAGAGACCTTGCCGAAGATGCCGATGCCAGCGAGGTGCTCGGCGACCTCTACGTGCAGATGCTTGACATTGGCGCCGCCGCACTTTCGGGAGCATTTCGTGCATTGGCCGACGCCGACAACCTTCCCGCCGTCTTTCACTGTGCAGCAGGAAAAGATCGCACCGGGGTGCTCGCGGCAATGGTCCTGTCAACAATCGGAGTCGCCGATCACGTCATCGTTGCCGACTATGCGATCTCCGGCACAAATATGAATGAGTTGATCGAACGCCTCAAGCGCGATCGCCCCGAGACACTCACGGCAATGAGCGACCAGCCATCGGCGTATCTGGCTGCGCCTCCCGAAGCAATGTCACGACTTCTCCGACACGTGAACACGGAATTCGGATCAATGACGGGCTATGTCAAGAGCATCGGCATCGAAGACGACGTCATTGATGCGCTGGCGTTGAGCCTGCTTCACTGATCCGCAGAACCAACCTCGCCGGCGGCGTCGGTTGCGCTCGGGCTATCGACGTACCTAACGACGTCGGCGGCTGACGACCAGCACCGCAACCAGAGCCGCGAGAGCCGCAACTACTGCGAGCGCCAGTTTCGATCGACCACCGTCGGAGCGAACGATTGGCGTTTCGCTCCAACCAGCAGTGCCGAGCGGGGCGCGCGGTGCGGTATCGATGTAGATCTCTTCACCAGCAGTGTCGACGATCACCTCGTCGAGTTCCGCGCGAACTTCAACAATCGCGTCACGGGTGGCGACAACTACATCGTCGCCCGCTGGAGTAATCGAGATATCAGCATCGGCAGTGTGGACGATCGTTTCTCCACCTGGTGTCACTTCGATATCGACACCTTCGGGAAGCATCGTGATCTCGGTGACGGCATCGAGAAATGCATCGACAGGCGCCGGATCGTCAGCCGATGGAGTCGGTCGGTTCCGAGTTCGTTGCGGGTCATAGGTGGGCATCGGTACCTCCGGTGGTCTCGGCAGATGCGGGCATCGCAGAAGCGAGAACCGCACCACCAGACCGTGCCATCTCGGGAACCACCGCATCAAGAAGATTGTCGAATTCCTGCGCCGCGTCGCTAGCACCCTGACGATTGCCAAGACCGTGGATGGGCAACGACTGCGCTGATGCTTCGGCCACAGCCGCCCTCATGTGGACGGGGGCAAAGACCTGATCGCCGTACTGCTCAAGCAGCATCGTGTGCCAGTAGTGGGCATCTCGGGTGCGGCCAAGACGATTCACGGCGACACCAGCGACCACGGGGCGACCGCCGCGCCGGGCCGCGATCCGAGAAATGGTGAGTTGCACATTGGCGACACCGTCAGAGGCCCATGCGCCAGGTTCGGTCACGATGAGCGCTCGATCAGCAGCAAAGAGTCCATTGATGGTGAGAAGTCCGAGCGATGGCGGGCAATCGATCACGACAAGGTCGTACCCGTGACCCTCGAGGGCGAGCTGCAGACGATCCTGTGCGCCGACCGGATCGTTGGCCAACTGTGGTTCTCGGGAGGAAAGAGCAGGGGTGCTGGCCAGCACGTCCGGAGCTCGCCCACCGCTAAGCACCCACGCCGTAGGGACGGCAAGCGAACCAGCCGAACCGGGGCGATCGGCTTCGAGAGCCGCGTCGACCGTGGTCGCAGGCTGCCAAATGCCTAGTCCTGCTGTGGCATTGGCCTGAGGGTCAAGGTCGACGACGAGCACGCTTTTACCCCGTTGGGCAGCAGCAGACGCGAGGCCCAGGGTCACAGTGGTCTTGCCCACTCCGCCCTTTTGGTTCACAACAGCGACGATCGGCATGCCCCAACGCTATGCGGCAAGGTCCCCAAAACGGGCGATACCGGAAGGAGAAAGACCTTCGAAAGCGGAATAACCAAGGTCTCAACGGTGCTGAGAGGGTGCATGACCATCACCGCAGGCCAGACCATGCCCGAGTTCTCGCTCCCCGACCAGGACGGCACCACCGTCACCTCAACGCAACTTCGCGGGGGTTGGGCCGTTGTCTACTTCTACCCAAAGGATGACACCCCTGGTTGCACAGCAGAATCGTGTTCGTTCCGGGACAATTTCGAAGCGTTCACTGATGCCGGAGCCAAGGTGATCGGAATCAGTTCTGACTCAGTCGAGTCCCACAAGGCTTTTGCGCAAAAGCACAACCTCCCCTTCACGCTTCTCGCCGACACCAACGGTGCCGTTCGCAAACAGTTCGGCGTTACCAAGACTCTTGGTCTGCTCCCCGGTCGCGTCACCTATGTGATTGATCCCGAGGGCATCGTGCAGAAGGTGTTCTCCTCGCAGTTCAAGCCGAAGAAGCACATCGACGAAGCACTGGCGACGATCGCCGGTTCTTGATGCCACGAGCGGAGTCAGCGCAGGAACCCTCCTCCTGCCCGCTCTTTCCCGATTCTGTCGATGCAATGTCAGGTGCGAAGCGAATACTGAGTGGGATCAGGAACTCCGCTCTCGGAAAAACCGCGCGCCCTCAACAAGCATGCGTCGCACTGTCTGCACGCACCGCCATCGGCAGCAGGGTCATAACACGACATCGTGACCCCGTAGTCCACACCTAGAGCAAGGCCCACTCTGATGATCTCGGCTTTGGTGAGATCGATGAGTGGCGTACGAATCCGCAACGTTCTTCCCTCGACTCCCTCGCGGGTTGCGAGATTTGCCATCGCTTCAAATGCTTCGATGAATTCGGGGCGGCAATCGGGATAGCCCGAGTAGTCGACGGCATTCACCCCGATGTAGATGTCGTGCGCATTGCGAGTTTCGGCAACGGCTGTGGCGAAACTCAGAAAAATCGTATTGCGAGCGGGTACGTAGGTGACCGGAACCGACTCCGCGTTGATCTCTTCGACCGAATCGTGCTTCGGAACCGCGATTGACTCATCAACCAATGCCGAGCCACCGAATGCGGCGAGATCAATATCGGTAATGACGTGTTCGACTCCAGCGGCACGAGTGATCGCTGCAGCACATTCGAGTTCCTCAGTGTGGCGTTGGCCGTACCGGAAGCTCAGTGCGACCGGGGCGAATCCTTCGTCCTGAGCAATCGCCAGGCAAGTTGTTGAATCGAGACCACCCGACAA
>JBAXGZ010000016.1:0-34856 GCA_037139155.1 Actinomycetes bacterium
ATCACCGACCAATCCAGGCTCATGGACACTCCGAGCGAAAGATGGAAGCGAAGTGAGCGCGAATCGAATTTGGATTTTGTACCGCTACGTCGGGCCATCCCGGGAACTGGGCGATTGGATCAATCGCGCGTACCCGATCATCGTGGTGAACAAGCAGTTCGACGGGCTTCTGCTTCAACTCCGGGAGACTCGAAGCAATCGGTAAGAAGGACGGGCCGCTGTACTCCCAAGGCTGCAGCCCGGTTTCCTTTCGAGTCGGCGTGATCTAGACCGATTCGGGAAGTGGCGGCAAGAGTCCAAGCGCGCGGGCGATGTCCTGCGCCTGATGATACGAACCGTTCTGCTCGATTGATGGGCCCTCGGTGGCCAACCAAGCGATCGCTGCGCCGACAACCGACGGATCGACACCACGTGCCGCGATCTCACCGAGTTCAGTCACCATCTTGGTTCGTTCGGTCGCCACGAAACCGGGGTCGACGGTGAAGGCGATGACACCCTGTTCGCCGTATTCGAAGGCGATGCGATCGGCAGCGCGATGAAAACCAGCTTTCGCCGCGCAATAGGCCAATTGCGGACCGCCTTGTCCGATCGGCATCTTCAACTTCCACTTGCCTGAACCAGAACCGATATTGATCACGACACCACCACCCCGCGACACCATGTGCGCGACTTGTGGTTGCAACAACAGCAACTGCGCTGTGAGATCTCCCCACATCTGATTGATCAGATCATCGGGGTCAGTCTCAAGAAAGGGTTTGGGACCGCCGCCGGTGACATAGATCGCGTTATTCACCACGACATCAAGATGATCGAGACCATCGATTGCTGACTCGACTGCAGGGACCAGCGCGTCGCGATCAAGTAGATCAAGCGGAATCTGCACAGCGCGTCTACCCAATGTTTCGATCTCCGCCGCCGTCGATGCGAGGCTGCCCGGCAGCACTTTTCCGTCGGCAGTGAGTGCCGATGGATCGCCGTCGACCACCGTCCGGGCCGTAATGGCCACATCGAAACCCGCTTCGGCCAGTGCGAGTGCAGTTGCCCGACCGATTCCCCTGCTTGCGCCTGTCACGAGCGCAGTTCTCTGTTTGTTCACGAACGACATGGTGTCAGACCACTACGGCCCATGCAGCGATCTCAGGACCAGAGCGACTGACCACGTGCGTCGCGGAACAGTCGACGAGCGTCGGGGAATGAGTGGTTGTCGTGATCTTCCCCCCATGTCGTGATGCCATCAAACGACCATCGAGTCAGACAGTTGATGGTGTAGAGGTTCGGGTTGATGAGAAAGCCAAGGGAATTCGTCGTCTCGCCACGAGCATTGAACGAACGACCCAATTCATCAGTTCCATCGAGTTCAACGAGGAGAGGGAATCCCTCGCCGTCACGTTCGATCACACGACGTTCACCACTCTTCAACTTCGCCCATTCACCGTTGCGCATATACGAACCGTGGATCGCAATGGCACCGGTTCCAAAGTCCATCGTGATTGCGTGGAACGCGTGCTCGTCGGACGCAGTGGCGTAGCTGTAGCCGCCCCTCATGGTGGCTCCACCGTGGATGCCCTGACCGAACTGCGGGCGCGGTCCCCATGATCGATCGCGGAAACCGTAGTCATCGACTTCAATTGTTTCGCCGTGAAGAACAATGGTTCCCTCATACCGGCACGGCTGGTCGACATGGGACTCACCCAACATGTTGGGCGCAACGATTCCGGTGACAATGAGATCGACGTGAATCTCGTCGCCGCCATCGGGGTCGTCGTAACGCACGCGCCACTTGCGTTGCGGCTCAAGACACTCATAGCGAATGCCGTTCGCCAGAGTGAGGTCAGTCAGTTTCTGATCAACAAGAGGGAGGTGCCAAAACTGCTTGGCATAGACACAGGTCTCGGGTCGCTCATCGCGACCATCCCAGAAGAATGCGCCGCCAGCAGCGACACCCTGATTCGTTTTGAAATATGGGTAGAGCTGCCCCGACAGGTTGCGTTCGGGAACGGCGAAGGTGAACCAACAGGTTTCGGTCCATTCCGGATCGTCGGTTGTCGGCCGATGGAACTCATCGTCGGGGTGCATCGTCGCCATGGCGTTTGCCGATCAGGCGAGAGCGCTGAAGTCGGCTTGCCCGGTGATCATCGCAGCGGTGAAACCAGAGTCAACGAGCAGATTTACCCCGCTCATAAACGCCGCAGCATCGCTGCCGAGAAATGCGAGAGGAGGGGCGATGTCTGTTGCCACTGCCATTCGTCCGTTGCCCTGAACCGACACGGTCCAGTCGATCGCCTTGTCGCCCATGGTCTCGCGGAACGCCGGCATCAGGGGCGTATCGACCGTGCCCGGACACACAGAATTGATGCGGACTCCACTGCGAACTGCTTCGTAGGAGCGACGCATCGTGTACATCTGCATGCACGCCTTTGAGAACGGATAGACATCAGCCTGTGCACCTTCGCTCGCTTCGGCAGCGGTGAGGAAGTCGTCCCAATCTTCAATGTCGAGCAGGGCGTTGATCTCGGCGACCTGTGTGGGCCAACCATTTCCAGCCATCGACGCGGTGTAGACGATCGTGCCTCCGGTACGGATCTTCCCGATGAGTCCATCGGTAAGCCGTCGCGACGCGGCGACGTTGATCGCCATACACGCTCGGAGACCAGCGGCAGCGGAGACACCAGCATTGGAGAACAGAACATCGATCGGACCCTCGATCTGCGCAATGGCCGCATCGATCGATGCGGGATCGGCAAGATTCGTTTCGATGAATGTGTCGCATCGACCCGAAGGCGCCTTGATGTCAAGGATGGTGAGGTGCTCGACACCGAGCTCGCCAAGAAGATCGGCGAGGGCAGCACCGATTCCAGTTGCTCCGCCCGTAAGGACCACGCGCTTTCCGGCGTAGGTGAACAGATTCGACATGGACGTTCTCCCAAGATCTAGGGCCACCCCCTGGTGACCGCGAATGGGAACCTACGAGTGAGGCGGAAAAGTGTCAACATCACCCAATGCGTATCCGTCGACTCACACCGGCCCTCGGAGCAGAGATCACCGAACTTGATCTGACCAGCGAGTTCGACAATCAGACTCTGTCTGCCGTACACACCGCGTTGCTGGACAATCAGGTGATCGTCATCCATGCACCAGGGCTGACGCCACAGCAGCACATGGCGTTGGGTCGACGTATCGGTGAAATCGAAATCCACGCCTTCTTTCCGAATCTTGGTCCCGGACTCGAACACGTGAGCGTGCTCGATTCGGATGAAGGCAACACCGCATCGATGTGGCACACCGATGAAACGTTCCTGCCCCACCCGCCCATGGGCACGCTCACGCAGGCAAAGACTCTTCCCGAAGTGGGCGGAGACACGATGTTCGCATCGACCACTGCGGCCTATGACGCTCTCTCACCCAACATGAAGCGGTATCTCGAGGGTCTCACCGCCATCCATGACCTCAGCCGCACCACCGAACTGCGCTTCCGCTTCGGGGGAGCCACGCCTGAGCACTACGCCGCCGCCATCGCCGAGAACCGCCGGACCGCCCATCCAATTGTGCGGGAGCACCCCGAAACCGGCGCCAAGGGCTTGTTTGTCAACCCCACCTACACCCGCCACATCGTCGGTCTCCCGCCCGAAGAGAGCGATGCCATCCTCTCCTTTCTGTTCCAGCACTCGGTGAAAGAGCACTTCACCTACCGCCACCATTGGCGCGAAGGCGATCTCCTCATTTGGGACAACCGATCCACGATGCACCGGGTGCTCAACGATTTCCCCGGTCGTCGGCTTATGTACCGAGTGTCGGTTGTCGGCACCACCGAACACTGATCGCAACGTCTCGGGCAATCCTGAACGGCTAGTTTCGGACACATCAAGGGGGCAATTTGCCCGCGTTCGAAAGTGAAGGATCACATGGCATATCCACTCGATGCAGGCGGCCTCAACGACTACCCGATGAAGACCGGGTCGATGCTCTTGACGATGGTCGATCCCAATCCGGGATTCGAGTCCGCCTACAACCGGTGGTACGAGCGCGATCACTTCTACGCCGGGTGCATGGTTGCTCCCCATCAGATGGCGGGCTCACGATGGGTGGCCACGCGGCGACTCAAAGACCTTCGCTGGCCCGAGGGCGACACTGCAGTCGCCAATCCCACCGATTCAGGTTCGTATGTGGCGATCTACTGGATCGAGCAGGGCCATCACAACGACTGGAACGACTGGAGCACCGAACGCGTCACGTGGCTCTACACCAACAACCGTGGATTCCCCGAACGCAAGCACACGCACACCAACCTGTTCGACTTCATCGGCGCCGCTAATCGCGATGCTGATGGCGTTCCGGTCGACGTTGCTCTCGACAGCGCGTACGACGGCATCTTCACGGTGTTCTTCGATGCCCGCGACGGCCACACCGCCAAGAGCGTTCATGCCGATCTCGAGTCATCCGGCGCCTACGCCGATCTCATGGCCGGTTCCGATATCGAGATCGTGTCGTCATGGCAGCCGGTGGCGACACCTGCAGCCGATCAACCGATGGATCTCGGCTCTCCCGCCGGTGGTCTCGAACGACTCGTTCAAGTCATCTTCGTGCGCGGCGATGTCACTCAGGCGCTTGATCGCATGCGGACCTACACCGACGGTGTGTCCGCTGCCGGTCTCGCCGATGTGCACTTGGTTGCTCCGTTCTTCCGGACGGTTGTCGGAACGGATACCTACGTCGACGAACTGTGGTGATCGCCATGGGAGCAGTTTCCAACGGACTCGTCACCCCGGAACCCGTTGACCACCTGCTTGCTTTCGCACCCACCGCATGACTCCCGATCAAGTGGCCGAAGCAGCGCCAGCCGAAGCCCTGACGAATTGGATTCGGTCCACCATTCCCAACGCAACTGATGCAGACGCCACAGCATTGGTGTCCCATCTGTCAGGCGGATCCTCGAATCTGACCTTCCGCGTCCAAGACGGTGCCAACGACTGGGTACTGCGCCGCCCACCGGTCGGTGCATTCCTCGCGACTGCCAACGACATGGGCCGCGAGTTCCGTGTGCAGTCGGGCCTCCAGGACACCGATGTTCCGGTCCCTCGCATGGTTGCGATGTGCGAAGACGAAACCGTCATCGGAGTGCCGTTCTATCTCATGGATTTCGTCGACGGCATCGTGTATTCCGATGCCGATCAGGTGGACCATCTCAGTGAGGCGCAAGCAGCCGCAGCTACCGATGAGTTGATAGATGTTCTCGCGCGTCTCCATGCTGTTGACTACGAAGCTGCTGGTCTCGGCCAACTCGGACGTCCGGCCGGATTCCTCGAGCGCCAGGTCAACCGTTGGTGCACGCAATGGGAGAAATCGAAACAGCGTGAACTGCCTGCCATCGACGAGGTTGCAGAACGACTGAAGCGCTCAATACCCGCGCAGACCGACGCGTCGATCGTCCACGGCGACTACTCGTTTAACAACACCATGTGGAGTCGCACCAACCCATCGAAAATGGTTGCGGTACTCGACTGGGAAATGTCCACCCTCGGTGATCCACTGACCGATCTCGGCATGGTGAGTGTGTACTGGGGTCAGGCTGGCGAAATCATGTGGCGCAGTCGCGCACCGCAGCCTCACCGCCGCAACACCGGGTTCCCCTCAGCCGATCATCTGCTCGCCCGCTACGAGGCGGCCAGTGGCCGTTCAATCCGTGACATCGACGTCTACCGGGTTCTCGCAGTCTTCAAACTCTCGATCATCACCGAGGGTGCGCTGGCCCGCATCAAGGCCACTCGCCCCGACGAGGACACCACACGAACCGAGAACACGATCGCCGAACTGGCCGATCTCGCCCTTGAATTGGCCAACTCCTCCACGGTTCCTTCACTTCGCTCCCGCCAAGGCTGAGGTCAGGAAACGGGGACGACCTCGGTGAACTCCACTTGGAGCTCACGCTGGGCGATTCGCCATCCCTCCGGCAGACGCACCAAGTTGTCGAGATAGCGAATGTTCATCACATAGTTCTCTCGCGCGTCGACATCGCCACCTTCGACGGGCCGAATATGACAGGCCCGGCAATAGGTTTCCGCCGTTGCGGAATCCCCATTGAGTACGACGTAGTGGTTGCCCACCAAATGGAGAGTGACGTCGTATCTCGACAGACCCTTTATGGCTTCAGAAATTTCTTCTCGACCAACACGCTGGCGAACCGGAACGGGGTTTCCGCGCTCAAAAATGCGCAGCACTCCCTCGGGAGCAAAGAGTCCCGAGAGCGCTTCATTGTCGATGCGATCAGCGAACCGTGCGTAGTCCTCTACAACGCGCCGAATTTCCAGTCGATCGAAGAGTTCCCGTTCCTGCTGTTCGTTCACTGCGGTGCCTGGAATGTCCAGCCCGGGAGAAGGCCAAGATCGGAGCAGAGTTTCGGAGCAAAGATCCACTTGCCGAGGAACTTCTCGGCGGTGGGATCGGTGGCCAACCACGCGACGACCTTGCCCGTTGCTTCGGCTGGTTCACTTCCGTACCCCGTGCTGTATTCATCGTCGGGTTTCGCTGCCTTGCGGGCTTCGGTCACGACATTGCCGGGATCGACGTTGAAGGCCTTGATTCCCTGTGCCCGGTATTCGGCGTTGACACCACCGGCGACACGACCAAAAGCAGCCTTCGACGCCGAATAAAGAATGCCCCAACCACCTTCACCCGGAGGACCAGCAGGGTCGAGACGAGCTGAGCCCGACACCATGTCGATGATGGTGCCGCCGCCGGCGGCGAGCATGTGAGGGATGACCTGCTGAATCAGCAGAATCTGGTTCATGAAGTTTCCCGCGAGAAGATTCGTCATCGAGTCAACCGTGAGATCGGCGATGCGATCAAGCGTGCCTACGCCGCGGTAGATGGCGTTATTGAACAGCACATCAATTCGACCCCATTCGGCCATCACTGTCGCCGGAAGCGCGGCCACTGACTCAACATCGATGAGGTCCATGGGAACGATGAGAGCTCGTTGACCGCGTTCCTCGATTTCCTGCGCGGTGCGTTCGAGGCTCCCGGGCACCACGAGCGTTGTTTCCTCGCGCACCGAATTCGGTTCGGCCTTGCCATCGCCTTCGCGCACCGTGCGCGCGCTAACGACAACATCGAAACCCGCTTCGGCGAGCGCAAGCGCTCCGGCCCGACCGATTCCTCGACTCGCTCCGGTCACAATGGCGACTGGCGAACTACCCATGACGACTCCCCCGTTCATTCCCCTGCAGGAGTCAAGAACCTACCCGACGAGTTTCGCCTTCTGTTTCTTCGACGCGGCAGACGAACGAACGAGCAGCGGATCGGCCAGCGACAGGGCTTTGCCCCCGATGGTGAGCGAGCGCCCAGCGAGGCCAGGATGGTCCATGTCGACCAAATTTGCCATGATGTCGAGCACCAGTTTCATCGTGAAGTCGGTCGACAGCGCGATACCCAGCAAGAAGCGAAGCAGTCGTGGACGACCGATCATCCAGGCGAACCGACGAGCGGTCGCGAAGAAGGGGTCGTAGTCCTTACGCAAAAGCGCTTGGTAGGAGGCCCATGCGGTTCCCGGTTCGGCAAGGAAGCATTCGGCAGCGTGTCGCCCCGATTCCAGCGCATAGTCGATGCCCTCACCGTTGAACGGGTTGACGAGACCAGCAGCGTCTCCCGCTACCACCCATCCGGGACCACCGCGGTGTTCGACATGCATAGGCAGTCGCCATGCCTTAGGCCGGGCGATGAATTCGCCGAGGCCCCACGAATCGCGGACCTGTGCGGTGTAGGCATCGAGCATCGTGTTGAGATTCAGGTCAGTGAAGTTCTTCATCGTCGACAATGCACCAACGCCAATGTTGACGATGCCGTTGCCCGCCGGAAATACCCATCCGTACCCCGGGATCAGCGAGCCATCCGGACCGGCGACAGTGAGACACGCTTCCATGTAACGGTCATCGGACCGAGTCGAGGTGATGTACCCGCGAATGGCCAAACCAAACGGCGAGGTTGCCACACGACTGGCACCAACCGCGCGGGCCGCCGGTGATCCGGCACCCGAAGCAATGACAGTGAGTTCCGCGCGTACTTTTTCGCCCTTCGAAATCACACCCAGAACACGGTTGTCTTCGATCCAAAGTTCCGCTGGAGAGTTCTCGCGAAAATCAGCGCCCGAGTCAATCGCCGCCTGCATGATCATTGCGTCGAATTCCGCTCGCGGCGCAACCGCGCCAAGCGGCGGAAATGCTGCGTCGGGCCACAAGACTTCACGGACCTTGCGACCAGCCTGCACTCGCAGACCATCGATGCGGTGAAAGCGATCGAGGTCAACGCCCAAACGTCGACATTCGGCAATCGCTCGTGGCGTCAGCCCATCACCACACGACTTGTCGCGTCCCTGTGCCGCCTTCTCGAACAACGCGACCGATGCACCACCGCGCGCCGCCCACGCCGCGGCTGAGGAGCCTGCGGGACCGGCACCAATGACGGCGATATCGATCTTCTCCATGAACTGATTGTCCCTCGTCAACGCGGCCCGAGCCCCATCGGGTCAGGACTCTTCAAGGCCGAGCAGAGGTTCACTTGCTGGAACGACTCGAGAAGCAAGGACCGGAATCACCTCATCGACGTCGGTGAGGTGAACGATGATTTCGCGATGCTGGGGCCGCAGGAATCCGGCCTCAACGGCCCCATCGAGAAAGTCGAACAGGGACTGCCAGTACCCGTCGGTATCGAGCACACCGACCGGCTTGGAGTGAATACCCAACTGCGCCCAGGTTGCGATCTCGGCCAATTCCTCGAGGGTTCCGATCCCACCGGGAAGAGCAACGAACGCATCGGCCTCCGAAGCCATCCGCGCCTTTCGTTCGTGCATGGACCCGACCTCGATCAATTCGGTCAGCCCAAGGTGACCGATCTCGTTGATGAACAATCCTTTGGGAATCACTCCGGTCACTTGGCCGCCGTTGGCAAGGACCGAGTCGGCGAGGATCCCCATGAGCCCGACCGATCCGCCACCGAAGACGAGTCGAATATCGCCCTGCGCCATGAGCCGACCCAGTTCCACCGCAGTGGTCGCGTGTCGAGGATCACTACCCACTTTCGAACCGCAATAGACACACAGAGATCGCAACGTTGCCATTGGTCAAGACTAGGGGTGCACCGCAACGAGAAACGGGCGCCGACACTGTCGACGCCCGATCTTCAAAGCTCGGGGGGGAGGACTCGAACCCCCAACAAATGGACCAGAACCACTCGTGTTACCAATTACACCACCCCCGAAGGGCGAGTGAACGTTACCGGCTGGAACCGGGCTGGCACCAAACCAACCCGCAGAGTCGATGGCGTTTCATCTCCAGGCCGCCAGACGGCGGTACCCAATGATGCGCCCGATCGCCACTGCGCCGGTCTCGCGCACGTAGTCACTTGAGGTCGAAGGGGCATTCGTTGGCGAAACATGCGCCGAGAGCCCCACCTCATTGGCAATCGCTGCTGAGCGATAGGCGTGATACGGATCGGTCACGATGATGGCCCGCGGATCCAGTCCGGCTTGGCGCATGATGAACGCCGAGGACGACAGTTCTTCGAAACTATTGGTTCCGTCAACTTCGATCTTGATCGCTGATTCGGGAATGCCCTTCGCTCTCAGGTATTCGAAACTCACAAGACCCTGGGTTTCCTTGTCACCCGATTTCTTTCCACCAGCGACAATCACCACCGGCGCGGCACCTGCCTTGTACAGATCGGCAGCGTGATCGAGTCGACCTTTCAGCACAGGAGAGGGCGAACCGTTCCATTGGGCTGCACCCATCACCACGATCGCCGCGGCCGGCGCGGTGTTGTCCTGGCGCGCCGACCACCACACCTGAGCGAAGGTGACACCGAGATAGAGCACGATGACCGCGAACAGTCCGAAGACAAGACGTATCACCCAACGCAGTGCAAAAAACATGTCAACCCTGCAGGCGCGACTTGGCCACCAACAGGCGCCGAAGTGTTTCCTCGCGGCCAAGAACTTGGAGTGATTCGAACAGTGGCGGACCAACACTGCGTCCCGTCACCGACACCCGGACCGGAGCCTGAACTTTCCCCTTCGATATTTCGTGCTGTTCGGCATAAGAGAACAGGGCTGCTTCAAGCGAGGCCGCGTCCCAGTCGCAATCGGCGAAGTGGGCGGTCGCATGGTCAAGCACCGCTGTCGCAAGATCGGCCCCCTTCACCATGACCTTCTGCCACGACTCCTCATCGATTACTGGTTCAGGGGCAAAGACGAAATCGACATACCCCGGCACCTCGGACAGCAACTTCACACGTTCCTGAACGAGTGGAGCAAGAACCTCGAATGTGGAGATGTCGAATCGATCGGCATCCCACGGGGTGTCCTCGTAGAGCCAACGCGAGGAACGGTTGACGAACTGCGAGATTGAGAGATTTCGGATGTACTCACCATTGAAATGTTGAAGTTTCTTCACATCAAAAAAAGCGCCCGACTTGTTGACATCGGTGATGCGGAAGAGATGGACGATTTCGGCCAGCGGACGAATTTCGATGTCGTCAGGAGGACCCCACCCCAGCGTGGCCAGGTAGTTCACCATCGCTTCGGACAAGTACCCGCGGTCGATGTAATCACCAACCGACACATCGTCGCGTCGCTTCGAGAGTTTCTGGCGCTTCTCATTCACGATGAGGGGAAGGTGGGCAAAAATCAATTGGCCCGGGATCGCCAGTGCTTCACGGATGAGTAGCACCTTCGGCGTCACATTGATGAGGTCTTCACCACGGATCACGTGCGTGATCCCTTGATCGGCATCGTCAACCGCGTTCGCAAGATGGAACATCGGCGTTCCGTTCGATCGCAGAATGACAAAATCCTCGAGGACAGCATTTTCGAAACTGACCGTTCCGCGGATCAGATCGTCGAATGCGGTGATCCCAGAATCGGGGACGCGGAATCGAACGACATGACCTTCGCCAGGGCCTAACCCACGTTCGCGACAGAATCCGTCATACCCCGGAGTTCCGCCGCGGGCCTCGGCGCGGGCCTTGACCTCGTCTGAGGTACACGAGCACCAGTAAGCAGTGCCATTACCGAGGAGTGCCTCGACGGCGGCGAGGTGCATGGCTCCTCGCTCAGACTGATGGACGGGAGTGCCGTCCCAATCAAGACCAAGCCATTCGAGCGATCGAAAGATGACGTCGATGAGTTCAGGCCGGGAGCGCTCGGCGTCGGTGTCCTCGATACGCAGGACGAACTCGCCGCCCTGCTGGCGGGCGAAGAGCCAGTTGAACAGCGCCGTCCGTGCACCCCCGATATGGAGATAGCCCGTTGGCGACGGGGCGAAGCGGACTCGGGCGACTGGGTTGCTCACACCCCCGATGGTACCGTCAGGCCCTCGCACCACTGGTCGGGCCCCCCACGAACCCATTTGGCTCGACGCGTCTTCGCTTTTCCATCTTCTTCGGAGCATCCCATGAACCGATTCCCCCACTTGCGTCCGTTCGCCATCGCTTTCACCGCCCTCGCACTGCTACTCGGCGCGGCAGCGTGTTCTTCAGACAAGAAGACCTCAGCACCAGAGACAACGGTGGCGGAGTCAACCACCTCGACCACGGTTGCTCCCTTCCAGACCACCTACGCAACAGCCAAGGGAGCGAAACTCACCGTGCTTTCGGAACTCCCCAAGAGCGTTGTCACCTCTCCGTCGAACAGTTCAACGAGCACATCGACACCGAAGTCCAACCTCCCCGCGATCCCGCGTAGTGGTCTGAACTCGGCCGGAGTGACAAAAACCGCCGACGGCTACGAGTTCACCAACCCGACCTATTACAAGAACCCTCTCGTCGTCGAAGTTCTCGAGAATCAAGGTGAGTGGATGAAAGTGCTCATCACCGCTCGCCCCAACCACACCACTGGCTGGATCAAAGCCGATGACGTCACCATTGCCGCCACTGAGTACCGGATCGAATTGGATCTCTCCACCTACCACCTCAAGGTCTTCAAGGGTGCAGAGCTTTTCCTCGACACCGAAGTAGCCATCGGCAAGGAGTCGACGCCCACCCCACAGGGCAAGTTCTTCATCACTGAGAAGATCAAGAATTCTTCCGATACAGGGCTCTACGGCGCCTGGATCCTTCCAACCAATGGCTACAGCGAAACGCTCGATACCTTCGATAATGGCCTTCCCCAGATCGCGTTCCACGGGACAAACCAGCCTGAACTCGTAGGAACGCGAGCATCAAATGGCTGCGTTCGCATCCCCAACGAGGCTGTGACCAAGATCGCCGAGGCGGTACCTGCAGGAACACCGATCGAGATCTTCCCGACAACGCCAGCTTCTTGGACAGCGAAAACGGGAACTTCAAGCAACGCAACTCCTTGAGCCTCGGTTCACTCACGAAGGAATCCCG
Organism: Actinomycetes bacterium; assembly: GCA_037139155.1. Classification (GTDB taxonomy): domain Bacteria; phylum Actinomycetota; class Acidimicrobiia; order Acidimicrobiales; family Acidimicrobilacustridaceae; genus Acidimicrobilacustris. Next base: position 12,376 of record JBAXGZ010000016.1, read on the forward strand.
AGTCGACGCATCGTCGACCGCTGCGAGGCTTAGGCGTGATCGTCGTGCGACTGACCGGCCAACGCGGCCAGGGCCATGTCCATGATCCGAGAGGGATCATCGCGCACAAGCTCGGCCACCGAGGCTGGATTGAGGCGGAGTAGGTCTTCGGGGACCGCATCGACGATGGCCCGGCGCTCCATGTAGTGATGCGTGCTCGCGACCGCAGCAAAGACTTGCGCACGAATGGCGACCAGATCAGATGGGGCGTCAATCAGGAAACCCCAAAGGGTGAGCGCGATGGTGAGATCATGAATTGCCGGCGCACGGCCGAACATTGCCGAGCGACGCATTGCGATGGCCACGATGCCCGCAATCACGTCCTCTTCGGACTCGGCGGAGGTCAGCACGAGACGGCCATGAACCTGACGGGCCAATCGGAGGGCGTATCCCTGATCAGGACCGGGATCACCCAGTCGAGGACCAAGTGGCTGGCGACCAGCGATCTCGGCAGGACGATCGGCGAGCCAGGATTCCGGTCGCCACGGGGGCGAGTGATACACCCGGGCGGAGTCGTCGACAGGAGCGGGAACGTAATCGGGAGCAGCCATTACCGGTGAATCTACCCGGCGAGGTCGTCGGCATGGACCAAGCCGAACTGAATGGAGTCCATAAGCGCCTGCCACGAGGCTTCGATCACGTTGCTATCGACGCCCACTGTCGTCCAGACCCGGTCACCGTTGGTGGAATCGATCAGGACTCGAACGACAGCTCCGGTAGCCGCGCCACCGTCGACCACCCGCACTTTGAAGTCAGTGAGATGGATACGTTCGAGCGCGGGGAATCGACCATTGAGGGCTCGACGAACAGCGGCATCGAGTGCGTTCACGGGTCCGTTGCCTTCGCCAGCAGCGACGACTCTCTCGCCATCGATCCAGAGCGTGACGGTTGCTTCGGTGGTGACCTCGAGTCCCCCGTCTGGCACTGCCTGACCCTCACGATGGAAGCTCGAGACTCGATATTCCTCGACCTCGAAGAAATCCTGCTCCCAGCCCGTGGCGCGACGCATACGCAGTTCGAGCGATGCATCGGCCGATTCGAACAACCACCCTCCGGCTTCGAGTTGCTTCAGTTCCTCCGACAGCGCCGCCACCGAAGGATCGTCGAGTTCGATACCAAACTCGTCGGCCTTCATCGCCATTCCGGCACGGCCACCCAAATCAGAGACGAGGATACGAGTGTGATTGCCCACGATCGCGGGATCAATGTGCTCGTAGGTCGCACCACCGGCGCGACCCAATGCAGAGGTGTGAAGACCCCCCTTGTGGGCAAACGCTGACGCCCCAACGAACGGATCAGCCGGATGCGGAGGAAGGTTTACCAGTTCAGCCACACGGTGGCTGACAACCGTAAGCCGATCGAGGTGCCCCTCTGGAAGTGTCGCAACACCAAGTTTGAGCGTGAGGTCCGGGACAACGGTCATCAGATTGGCATTGCCAGTGCGCTCTCCGTAGCCGTTGATCGTGCCCTGTACTTGGGTTGCGCCACCGACAACAGCAGCAATCGAATTCGCGACCGCGCAGCCCGAGTCATTCTGCGTGTGGATCCCGACGCTGGTGGCACCACCAACGAATGACACGACCTCCGAGGTGATGCGTTGCACCTCATGAGGAAGCGAGCCGCCGTTGGTGTCGCACAGCACAACACAATCGGCACCATTCACCATTGCCGCTTCAAGAACGCGAAGCGCGAATTCGGGATTGGCTTTGTAGCCGTCGAAGAAATGTTCAGCATCGAAAAAGACGCGCAACCCCTCGGCCTTGAGGAAGGCGACGGACTCGGCCACCATCGAAATGCCCTCGTCCAACGTGGTCCGCAATGCTTCGATGACGTGGAAATCCCAGCTTTTCCCGACGATGCACACCGTTGAGGTGCCGGCGCCGACGAGCGCAGCGAGGGTCGGGTCGACATCAACCTTGCCGGCCGGGCGACGGGTTGACCCGAACGCCACGAGGTCAGCGTTACGGAGAGTCAGTTCCTGAGGGGCCCGGCGGAAGAACTCTTCGTCCTTGGGGTTGGCCTGCGGATAGCCGCCTTCAATCCAGCGCACGCCGAGCCAATCGAGTTGTTCGGCAACTCGCAACTTATCTTCGACGGTCAATGAGATGCCCTCGAACTGGGCGCCATCGCGCAACGTCGTATCGAAAATTTCGACCGACGAGGGCAGCAGTGGCAGTTCGTTCTTTGGAGCGTTGTTAGTGGACATACTCCAACCAGTCCTCGTAACGGGGAACATGGCCGCGCACAACGCGCCCATATTCAGCGGCAATCGCTGAGGTCATGGGACCAGGGCAGGGAATCGGCCGGTCGTCAACGGAATTAACGGCCGACACTTCAGCCGCTGTGCCGCAAAGGAAAATCTCTTCAGAGACATAGAGATCGGAACGAGTGAGGTAGTCGACCCGGAACTCGTAACCGAGGTCACGGCCGATGGTCATGACGCTGTCTTGGGTGATTCCTTCGAGAGCTCCGGCGGCAATCGGTGGAGTGACAAAAACGCCATCGCGTGCAACGAAGATGTTCTCGCCTGTGCACTCGCTCACGAATCCTTGCGGATTAAGCATGATCGCTTCGTCATAGCCACCCTTGAGGGCCTCGACCTTGGCGAGGGAAGAGTTCACGTAATTGCCCGTGGTCTTCGACGCCGGAGGCATCGTGTTGTGGTCGTGACGGGTCCACGATGAAATCTTCGTGCTGATGCCCTTGGTGAGAGCATCCTCGCCGAGGTATGCGCCCCACGGCCAGCACGCGATCGCGACGTCAACCGTGCACGGAAGTGTGTTCAAGCCCATCTCGCCATAGCCGTAGTAGGCAATCGGTCGGATGTAGGCCGACGGCAAACCTGACGCTTTTACGACGTCCTTTGTCGCCTGCACGAGAACGTCGACCGGATACGGCATATCCATTCCGAGAATCTTCGCCGAGTTGTGCAGGCGTTCAATGTGTTCAGTGAGCCTGAACACCGCTGGACCCTTCGGAGTTTCATAGGCTCGCACGCCTTCGAACACGCCCATTCCATAGTGAAGGGTGTGAGTGAGGATGTGAATTTTCGCGTCGTCCCAGTCAACGAGTTGACCGTTCATCCAGATCTTGTTCGTGGGTGTAATGGGCATTGCGTTGCCTCTCAGAGACGGGCGACGACAAGGTCGCCGACTTCGGTCGTGGATCCAGTGAGCGTTGCGGTATCGGAACACGCGTTGCGAATTGCCGTCGCCGCATCGACCTCACCGAGGAATTCGAGCATCATCGCGGCCGAAAGGATGGCAGCGACTGGGTTGGCCTTGTTCTGGCCGGCGATATCGGGAGCCGAACCATGAACCGGTTCAAACATCGAAGGACTTGTCCGGTCGGGATTGAGATTTCCCGATGACGCGAAGCCGATCCCGCCCGAAACCGCTCCACCGAGATCGGTGAGAATGTCGCCGAAGAGATTGTCGGTCACGATGACGTCGTAGCGTTGGGGATCCTCGACAAAGTAGATGCACGCAGCATCAACGTGGTTGTAGGCCGTTGCGACATCGGGATAGTCCGCAGCGACCTCGTTGAACGTGCGTTCCCAGAGATCTCCGGCGAATGTCAAGACGTTGGTCTTGTGTACAAGCGTGAGATGTTTCCGATCACGACTACGAGCAAGTTCGAATGCGTACCGGACGCAACGCTCAACACCGTGACGGGTATTGACCGAACCCTGTGTGGCGATTTCGAACGGTGTGTTCTTCCGCAGGAAGCCGCCCTCACCGGCATAGGTTCCTTCGGTGTTCTCACGGATCACGATGAAGTCGTGCGAACCGTCGGGCGCAATGAACGGTCGTTGGTTGACATAGAGGTCGAGGTCGAAGCGCATCTTGAGGAGCAGACCCCGTTCGATGACACCGGGTGGGACATCGGGTGTTCCGACGGCACCGAGCAGCAACGCGTCAAGACCTCGCCACTCCTCGATCGTTGCATCGTCAAGCACGACGCCGTCCCGAAGATACCGAGCGCCACCGAGGTCATAGTCGACGCAGTCGAGTTCCACTCCTGCAGCACGAATGACTTCGAGAGCAACAGGAATGACCTCATGACCGATCCCGTCTCCGGGGATGACTCCGATTCTGTGACTCACGATGACTCCGATGAAGGGCTGGCCCGATGGGCAGGGACGAGGGGTAGAGGGTCTTGTGCTGGAACGAGAAAGCCGCCCACCGGGGTGGACGGCCGAGGGCGCACACCGAATTCGGCGTGCGCTAGCGAATGATCACGATGGAGCGAGAACGTTTTGGGCTCGGTCTGGACATGGGTCCCTACTCTAGCCCGACCCCCTCCTAGCCCCCTAGGCGAGTTCCACGGACGACCGGTACGCTTCTGCGATGGCCGACGTTCACCAGTTCACCCAGCAGACCTTCGACCGGCTGAGCGCTGAGCGCGAACTGCTCACGACCCATGGTCGGGTCGATATCGCCCGAAAGATCCAGGCCGCCCGGGAAATGGGCGATCTCTCCGAAAATGGCGATTACCACGCCGCTAAGGAGGAGCAGGGCAAGATGGAAGCTCGAATCCGCCAACTTGAAGCCCTTCTTCTTGATGCCGAAATCGTCGAAGCCGCCGATGGTTCCTCGGTGGTCTCGGGGGTCATTGTCAGCATTCGCTACGAGGGCGATGACGAGGTCGAGCGCCTCTTGGTCGGCTCGGTCGAGGAACGCCACGGCGAACTCGAGGTTCTCACTCCGGGTTCTCCGCTTGGTGTTGCCCTGATGGGTGGCACGGTGGGCAGCATTGTCGACTTCCAAGCACCGGGAGGCGTTCTCAAGGTCGAGATCGTCGATATCGAGGCCTGAACGCGTCATCCGATGTCGCCCTCGTTCCCCGAGTCCGCTCCCTTTCCTACCCCTGGACTTCCCGAGGGTCGGGCTCTCGAGCTTCCCGGACGAGGAACGACGTGGATCCGAGAAGCTCCCGGTCCGGTCGGCGCCCCGACGCTGCTCTTGCTCCACGGATGGACAGCAAACTCGGCGTTGAATTGGTTTGGCGCGTACCCCGCGCTCCAGCAGGAGTTCAACGTGGTGGCAATGGATCACCGCGGCCACGGCAAAGGAATTCGCGACCGCCGACGCTTTCGCCTCGAGGATTGCGCCGATGATGCCGCCAGTCTGCTCAATGTTCTCGGGATTGATCGAACAATTGCGGTCGGGTACTCGATGGGCGGACCGATCGCCCAGTTGTTGTGGCGGCGCCATCCCGAACGGATCAGCGGCCTTGTGTTTTGCGCAACGGCAGCGCAATTTCGAAATCGACGCGGCGAACGAGCTCTCAACGGCGTTGTGAATGGACTTTCCCTCGCAACACGCATCGCACCGGCGTCAATCAATCGACGAGTTTCTGAACGAGTCCTCGTTTCGAAATACGACACCACTCCACTGGGAAACTGGGCCCGCGAACAGGCTCGAGAAAACGATCTCCGAATTATGCTTGAAGCAGGTCATGTCGTTGCGTCCTACGACGCGAGCGACTGGATCAACACGATCGACGTTCCCACAGCACTGGTTTTGTCCACGCGCGACGAAACCGTTCCGACTCGCCGTCAGCAACAACTTGCAAACGCTATTGGTGGCACCACCGTCTTCGAAGTGGACGGGCGCCACGACGTATGCGCCACGAGACCTGAGCGATTCAGCGACGCTCTAGTGAAAGCATGTCAGGACGTCGCAGCACGACTCAGTTGAACTGATCCATCCACTGATTGAATGCGGTGGCATTGAGATCGAAGGTCACATTGTGTGTGCTGTGCGCAAGATCGAGCCACGTCTTCGCTGAGCCCGCCGACATCGTCCACACCTCTGCAAGCGGAACTGCCTGGCTGGAGGGTGGAACGAGAGCATCGTCGACTCCGTATCCGAGATACACCGGTGGTAGATCGTTGTCCCAAACATGAAGTGACGCCCAGAACAAGGGACTGAAGAGCAGCGATCGGAGTTCCGTGCACGGGGGCAAGGGCGTCGTTGTCCCGAGTATGAAACTCCCCCGATTCGAACAATCGAGATACTCCTCGACGAGTTGCTGTCCATCGAGCCCAGCGGGAGGGATTTGCCCGTCGATAGAGGGCATCAGATCAGAGGGACCGACAAACGAAATCACTCCATCAACTGTCGGGCTCATCGCGGCCAGTTCCTCGGGAAGGTCAGATTCGGCAAAGAATCCTTGGGCGCTGCCAACGAGGAGCGCAACGTTTCCTCCCGCTGAGCCGCCAGCGGCGAGGACAGGTTTTCCTCGTGCGTCCCATTCGCCACCATGAGCCTTCACCCACCGAATGGAGCGATCGGCATCATCGTTTATTTCTTCAGCAGTCTCTTCAAGAGCAAGCCCGTAGTGAACGGAGACCACAGCAAAGCCCCGATTGACCTGCGAAAGAATGAGCGCGTCGACATCGTCCTCGTCCCCGCAACACCAACCACCGGCGTGGAAAAAAACAATCGTTGCTCTTGGAGTTCCTGCTGGTTGATAGATATCGAGATGTTGATGAGTCTCAGGACCGTACGTCACGTTATTTCGTGCGGGAATCAGTTTCGTCGGAGACGATGCGCCGAGCTTGTCAGTACTTCTAATGTTGTCCTGGTTCACCAAACATCCAGAAGCCACAAATGCTGCGCCAATTGAAACCGAGGCGACCAGCAACCGAAGGCGTATCACAGTCGATCTATTATCCGAACCCGTCGACCCAGAACATCTTCCAGTAAACCCTTGCGATCTTCAGCAGTTTGCACTTCAAGCTCAACATCAAGACCATCTCGCCGCTGCACCGTGATCACGACTTCGTCGTCTTCGTTACCCACAGACACCACGATGCTCTCTACTCGTCCCTTATGCGAGCGATCTAGAGCGATTGCAACCCGAAGGAGACCAGCGAGAATTCGGACCCGGTCCTGATCATCGGCTCGGAGATGAGCAAACTCCGGATGCTTTAGCTTCGGTGCGCTCTTGCGGTGATAGCGCGCGATCTGGGCAATAAGTTCGATCTCGTGGTCAGTAAAACCAGCGAGGCGATCTGAATGGCGAATCACGTAGTAACTGTGCTTGTGGTGCTCTGAATGCGAAATCGACAATCCGACGTTGGCCAGAAGCGCTCCCGCCTCGAGCAGTTCTCTCGAATCGTCCCTGAGACCATGAAGCGAAGCGGTTGCATCGAAAAGATCAAGAGCGAAGCCCGCAGCACGCATTGAATGGTCGACGTCATCGTCCATCGACTCAGCCAAATGCAGAACACTTCGGCGGCGTAGGTCGCGCAAGTGATGCAAGGTTGCACCCCTCCGACGCGAGAGAGCATCGAGCAGGACGCCCTCACGAAGGGCATTGTCAGAGATCACGATCTCATCAATGTCGAGTTCAGCGACGGCCTGTTCGAGAATGAGCGCTCCCGCCAGGATGATGTCAGCACGGCTGGGATCCATTCCCGGGAGTGCTCTGCGTTCCTCAACAGAGGCTGCGTTGATAAGCAAACGCGCAGCATTGAAAATTTCATCACGCGACATCACGAAGTTGTTGAAAGTACGGGGAGTTGCCGTCCTTCGCTGCGCATTCACGAGTGATGCAACCGTTTCTGCCGTTCCTGAGGAGGCGATGGCAACTCCGAATCCGACTCGCTCAACATCGCGGACCATAGGAGCGAGCACGGAACGAATGTGGCGACGACAGGCTTCAACTGCTCCAGGGTGTAAACGTTCGCCCCGGAAGAACCGACGGGTGAGGCGAATCGCTCCAAGTTTGAGGCTTCCGGCTGCCAGGGTTTCTCCCTGCTCCCCCACCAGGATCTCCGTACTGCCGCCACCGATATCGATCACGACGAGTCGTTGGTCGAAGACAGGAACAGCTTGCAGCACACCAATATGAATAAGGCGTGCTTCTTCCACGCCGGCGATCACGTCGACGACAACCCCGGCTTCGTCGAAGGCTCGCCGAATAAAGACATCGGCGTTTTCGGCCTCTCGAACAGCACTCGTTGCCACTGCAACAACGTCGGCATCGTGGATCGCGGCGATCTTGACCAATCGCTTCAGAGCAAGGACACCGCGCTCTATGGCTTCGTCGGACAATTCCTTCATGTCGCCCGAACTCGAACCGAGACGGACCATTTCTTTCTCGCGGGCAATGACCTCAAACGCAGGTCCGGTGAACTCACCAGCGATTGAAACATCGCCAATGCGGGCCACCACCATGTGGAACGAGTTTGTTCCGATGTCGATAGCTGCTAGCGGCCGGTCGATTGCGGTCTCGGTCGTGGCGAGGGAATCAATCCCGGTCATGCCGACCCAACCCGAAGTCCAGCGATTGATTCGATTTCGCGCGCTGCGGAAGCCACCGCCGCACCGTATCGGCTGCCCGGATGACGAGTGGTCCGTTCAATGGGGCCGGACACACTCACCGCAGCGATGGTTCGTCCCGATGCGTCACGAACTGGAGCTGAAACCGATGCCACGCCGGCCTCGCGCTCGCCAACGCTTTCGGTCCACTCCCCCATGTCGGTTTCATTGGACGAGAGAACCCGAGCAGCGGAACCAGCCGTGAGGGGAAGTCGTGCACCGAGCGGAACGATCGTTCGCAATCCGTGAAGAGATTGCAGCGCCGCGATACACACGCGCTCTTCACCCTCGCGAACGAACAATTGAACACTTTCCCCGGTTTCATCACGCAATGCGGCCAGCGGACCCGCTGCCGAGGTCGCCAAGGGCCACGTCTCGGCTGCAGCGTTTCCGAGAGCCAACAACCGGGTGCCCAGCATGAACCGACCATCACCGCCACGACGTACGAGACCATGTCGCTCCAGCGCCGTGGCCAACCGATGTGCTGTTGCCCGGGGCAGTCCGGTGGCAACCACCAGTTCCGAAAGCGAGAGCGGCCGAACCCCTAGAGCGTCGAGCACATCAATCGCCTTGTCGAGAACGCCGACGCCGCCTACAGTGTTTCCCACGGAGCAAGACTACCGTCTCATTATTTGGGACACAAGCCGCGCCGTCCGGGGTCGCCGTCATGGGCTGCCCCGGTCCATCTCCCGAACTGGAGCAGAACATGGCCCCAAGAACCCTGTCGCAGAAACTCTGGGACGCTCACGTGGTGCACCGCTCTGACGGTGAACCTGACGTCCTCTACATCGATCTGCATCTCGTGCACGAGGTCACCTCACCTCAGGCATTCGACGGTCTGCGCATCAACGGTCGTTCAGTCCGTCGCCCCGAACTCACGGTGGCGACCGAAGACCACAATGTTCCGACCTCGGACATCCATTTGCCGATCGCCGACCCGATCTCGCGCAAACAGGTCGACGTCTTGCGAGCCAACACCGCAGAGTTCGGCATTGTCGAACATGCGATGGGCACGCCCGGTCAGGGCATCGTGCATGTGATCGGACCAGAACAGGGTCTGACCATGCCGGGCATGACGATCGTGTGCGGAGATAGCCATACGGCAACACATGGCGCGTTTGGCGCACTGGCCTTCGGTATCGGCACTTCCGAGGTCGAACATGTCATGGCCACGCAGACCCTTTCGCAACATCCGGCCTCGACCATGGCCGTCAACGTGAACGGTGCGCTCCCCGACGGCGTGACTGCTAAAGATTTGGTGCTTGCCATCATCGGGCGCATCGGCACCGGTGGCGGTATCGGTTCGGTCATTGAATACCGCGGCGAAGCGATCCGTTCGCTGTCGATGGAAGGCCGCATGACGGTCTGCAATATGTCGATCGAAGCTGGCGCGAAGGCCGGACTCATCGCTCCTGACGAAACAACGTTCGAGTACCTCAAGGGCCGCAAGTACGCCCCCACCGGTTCCGACTGGGACGCCGCCGTTGAGTACTGGCGCACACTCCCCACCGACGATGGCGCCGTGTTCGACAAAGTCGTTGACATTGATGCAACCCAATTGCGTCCCTTTGTTTCGTGGGGCACCAACCCCGGCCAGGTCATCGAACTCGATGCCAACGTGCCCGACCCCGCATCGTTTGCCGATTCTTCGGAAAGCGACGCAGCTGCACGTGCACTCGAGTACATGGGCCTTACCGCCGGCATGCCGATCAAGGACATCGCTGTGCAGACCGTGTTCATCGGTTCATGCACCAACAGTCGTATCGAAGACCTTCGTGCTGCAGCAGCAGTTGCCGAAGGCCGTCAGGTTGCCCCCGGTGTTCGTGCCATGGTCGTGCCTGGTTCGTTCATGGTGAAAGGTCAAGCCGAGGCAGAGGGCCTCGACAAAATCTTCACCGCTGCCGGATTCGACTGGCGTGAACCCGGTTGTTCGATGTGTCTGGCGATGAACCCGGACAAGTTGGCGCCAGGTGAGCGGTCGGCTTCGACGTCAAACCGCAACTTCGAAGGACGTCAGGGCAAGGGCGGCCGCACGCACCTTGTTTCCCCGGCCGTCGCTGCAGCAACCGCTATCGCTGGAACCTTCGCCGATCCCCGCGATCTGGCCTGAGAGAACCGAGAACATCATGGAACCAGTCATCACCATCACCGGCACGGCCGTCCCCCTCGACCGTTCTGATGTCGACACCGATCAGATCATCCCGAGCGATTGGCTCAAGCGAGTCGAGCGCACAGGGTTTGGTCAAGGCCTCTTCTCCGAATGGCGGGAAGATCCCGAATTCGTCATGAACCTTCCGCAGTTCGGTGAGGCCAACATCCTTGTGGCCGGCGCAAACTTCGGCGTGGGTTCATCTCGTGAGCATGCCGTGTGGTCGATCATGGACTACGGCTTCCAAGCTGTCATCGCACCGCGGTTCGGTGACATCTTCCGCAACAATTCGGCCAAGAACGGACTCGTTCCCGTCGTGCTTCCGGCAGAGGTGAGCGAACGAATCCTGCGTGCCGTCGAAGCCGATCCCACGACCGAGATCACTATCGACATCGCCACGAAGCGCGTTGCAGTGCCTTCGCTTGACATCGACATCGAGTTCCCGCTGGACGATTCCACTCAGGAGCGTTTCCTGCATGGTCTCGATGACATCGGCATCACTCTGCAGCACGTCGATGCGATCACCGCATTCGAAGCAACTCGACCGGCGTGGATGCCGGCAACGAATCGATGAATTAACTGAGCGAGCCCGGCCGCGAAACGGCGGTCGGGTCTTCGCCGGTGTCACGGACCCGCACGATGCGGTTCAGCGCATTGAGAAGTGCTCGGGCTGAGGCTTCGACAACGTCGTTCGACAGACCACGTCCCGGCATCGAAACACCATCAACCTCGAACCGAAGGGCAACGTCGGCCAAAGCATCGACTCCGCCAGTCACCGAAGTAACGGCGTAATCGGTGAGGGTGCCTGCAATGCCCGTTGCCTTATGGATCGCGGCGCAAGCGGCGTCGACCATTCCCGAACCTTCAGCGGTCGCTTCAATCTTCGTGCCGTCGTGATCGAGGACAATCGTTGCCGTAGGCGTCGAACTCGAACCACCGTGACTATCGAGAGAGACAAGCGAGAAGGCATAACGAACGGTGTCGCCCATTTCTTCGGCGACCAATGCTTCGAGGTCGGCGTCGCTCAATTCGACTTTGCGGTCGGCCAGTTCCTTGAAGCGAGTGAACACCTGGTTAAGCGCATCGCCGTGCAGGTCATATCCCATCTTCTTCAAGGTGTCAGCGAAGGCGTGACGGCCAGAATGCTTACCGAGCACGATCTTTGATTCGCCCTGACCGACTGCCGCCGGATCCATGATTTCGTAGGTGGTGCGCTCGTTCAGCACGCCGTGCTGATGAATGCCCGATTCATGGGCGAACGCGTTACGGCCAACAACAGCCTTGTTGTACTGAACCGGATACGCAGTAAGACGGCTCACCAAACGCGACGTGCGGGCCAACTCTTCTGACTTGATGCCGGTATCGATACCACCGAAATAATCGGCACGAGTGCGCAGTGCCATCACGATTTCTTCCAGCGCGGCGTTGCCAGCGCGTTCACCCAGACCATTGATTGCACATTCGACCTGGCGTGCACCCAGTTGAACTGCTGCCAGTGAGTTCGCAACCGCCATACCCAGATCGTTGTGACAATGAGTCGAAATGATGTAGTCGCCCTTGACGACCTTGCGGACATTGGCCAGACGTTCTGCGTATTCCTGCGGAACCGCGAAACCGACGGTGTCGGGAATGTTCAGCGTTGTAGCGCCATTGTCGACGGCGATCTGCAGAACCTCACACATGAAGTCGAAATCAGAACGCGACGCGTCTTCTGGCGAGAACTCGACATCTTCGGTGTACGAACGAGCGCGAGCGACACCCGAGGCCGCTTCAGCCTTCACCTGATCGGGAGTCATGCGCAGCTTGTGCTTCATATGCGTTTCGCTGGTAGCGATGAACACGTGAATGCGGCGACGTTCTGCCGACTCTATGGCTTCCCAACAGCGATCGACATCGCCCAGTGCCGTACGAGACAGACCACAGATGACTGGTCCACGCACGGACTTGGCGATGGCCTGCACTGACTCGAAGTCGCCCTGGCTCGCGATCGGGAAGCCCGCCTCAATCACATCGACCCCGAGACGAGCGAGTTGTTCCGCGATTTCAACCTTCTCGCCCTGATCGAGCGAGATTCCCGGCGACTGTTCGCCGTCACGAAGGGTCGTGTCGAAAATGATGACTCTGTCGTTGTTTGCGGTGGTGTCGGTCGTGCTCATAACGGTGCCTTTCGGGGCGTGTGCTGCATTTCGGGGAACAAACAGAAACTGGCCGGAGAACGAAAAAACCTCCCGGCCCGAGGGCGCAGGAGGTTGGCAGGCGCCATATGTGGCACCCGCCTAACAAAGTAGAAGCTCCAGAGCGAAAGAACGCATGGCAAGAGTCTGCCGGGTTCCCCTGACGAAAGCAACCATAGGGTCTTCCCCCTTCGCACCATGGGGACCGCGTGCCTCAGATGGCGTCGACGGAAAGGATGCCTTCCACAGCACGCAGGCGCTCGCACACCTCGGACGGAACCGCATCGGTGATGGAGAGAACCATCATGGCTGAGGCACCGTTCGGGGCTTGGCCAACGTCCATATCGGCAATGTTCAGACCGGCTTCACCGACGATCGTCCCAACCATGCCGATCATGCCGGGGCGATCATCATTGCGAACCACGAGCATGTGATTGGCCGGGGGAACATCAACACGGTGATCATCGACCATCACGAGACGAGCTTCGCCATCGAGACCCATAAGGGTTCCGGCCAGTGAATGAGCCCCGCCACGAATGGTGATGAGGTTCACGAAGTTATGCGCCGTGGTCGTGGTGGTCTCGGTGACGGTGATACCGCGCTCTTCGGCCATCTTCGGTGCGTTGACATAGGACACCGGGTCATCACTGATGCGACCGAAGAATCCCTTAAGTAGCGACAGCGTCAAGATGCGCGTGTCATAACCACCGATTTCACCTTCATAGGAAATCTCGAGCGACTCAACACCAGTAGCGAGTCCACCAAAGGTTGCCCCCAGTCGTTCAGCAAGTGAAAGGAACGGACGAACGGTTTCGCTGGCTTCAGCGGCATTGACATTCACCGCAAACGGAACAAATTCCCCGGCGAGTGCAAGACCAACCATTTCAGCAATGGTGTCGCCGGCCTTGTCCTGGGCTTCGTGTGTGCTGGCACCGAGATGCGGCGTAACAACAACCTCGGGAAGTTCGAACAGCGGAGATTCGGTCGTGGGTTCTTTATCGAACACATCGATCGCTGCACCGCCAACATGACCAGAACGAATTGCGTCGGCGAGATCGCTTTCGACGATGATGCCGCCCCGAGCGACATTCACAATGCGGATGCCCTTCTTGGCCTTGGCCAAACGCTCCGCATTAATCAGGCCAACAGTTTCTGGTGTCTTGGCCACATGCAAAGTTACGAAATCAGAAATAGCAAGGAGCGTCTCGAGATCGACAATGTCGATGTTCATCTTGCGGGCCATCTCTGGAGACACGAAGGGGTCGTACGCGACGATCTTCATACCGAAGGCCATTGCCCGTTGGGCAACGAGTTTGCCGATACGACCGAGGCCGACAACACCAAGGGTCTTGTCCGACAGTTCAACGCCAGTCCAGCGGCTGCGCTCCCAGCGGCCAGCAACGAGCGCAGCATGAGCCTGGGGAACGTTGCGGGCCATCGACAGCAACAACGCCATGGTGTGTTCAGCGGCGGAAAGGATGTTCGACTGCGGCGCGTTGACAACCATCACACCGCGTTCGGTAGCGGCCGCGGTGTCCACATTGTCGAGACCAATACCAGCGCGACCAACCACGATGAGGTCGGTCCCAGCAGCGAGCACCTCGGCGGTGACATCAGTGGCGGAACGGATGATGAGCGCGTGGGCTCCCTTGATGGCCTCAACGAGTTGCTCGGGGCTCAAGCCCTCCTGCACATCGACGGTGTGGCCAGCAGCGCGGAGGCGGTCGAGGCCGCCGTCAGCGATGGTTTCAGTAACAAGGATCCGTGCCATAGGGGGTCCATCCTTACGGGCTGACCGTTTCGTCGCCAACCCGGTAGCGGGGGGTATCAGAGATGAGCGATGTCGATGGGTTCGACATCGTCGGCAAGATCGAAGCCAAGCACCTTGCTGTAGAAGTAGGCCTCGGCTTCGAGGGCTCGCTTGATCGTGGCGGCCTGACGGAAACCGTGCTGTTCGCCTTCAAATTCGAGGTACGCCCACGGCACGCCGTTGGCATCGAGTGCCTCAACAATCATTTGCGATTGGTTCGGCGGAACGATTTCGTCTTCGAGTCCCTGCAGAACGATCAGAGGACACTCGAGATCTTCAACATGGTGGATCGGTGAACGCTCTGCATAGATGTCGCTACGAGCCGGCCAAGGTCCAACGAGTGAGTCGAGATAGCGAGCTTCGAACTTGTGAGTGTCGCGAGCGAGCGCTTCAAGATCGGCCACGCCGTAGAGGCTGCAGCCAGCAGCGAAAACGTCACGGAACGTAAGTGCGCTCAACGTCGTGAAGCCACCCGCACTCCCACCACGAATGATGAGTCGGTCGCGATCGGCGTCACCACGATCAACAAGAAGGCGCGTTGCCGCGATGGAATCGTCAACATCAACAATCCCCCACTCGCCAATGAGACGTCGACGATACGAACGGCCGTAGCCAGTGGAGCCGCCGTAGTTGACATCGACCACACCAAAACCGCGTGACGTCCAGAACTGCACGCCAAGATTCAGTTGCGGACGAGCAGCCGAGGTGGGCCCACCATGGCTCAGCACAATGAGCGGAGCGCGCTCGCCATCGGGCGCCGTGAAGTCTGGGTTTGTTGGCGGGTAGTAGAGGCCATGAGCGAACCGATCACCAGAGGTGGCGAACGTGATCGGTTCAGGGGCTGAGTACCACTCGGTCCCGATACCCAAGTCGCGTGCGGGCCGCAACGGTGCCGCCACAACTGAGGTCGAACCATCGATATCGGGTTTCGACGGAATGTCGAGTACCGCGACAACGGCTTCGGAGGTCGGTGACGCTCCAATGACGACAGCGCCGTACCCAAACGCGCGGACTGACGAAAGCGCGGTGAACGGTGACTCGAGCGGAACCATCGCCCCACCACCAGCGGGAATGACTCCGAGGTGATCGATGCCCAACTTGAACCAGGCAACGAGGATGCGGCCATCGGCCAGCACTGCATAACGAGAGTTATCGAAGACCCAGTGGGGAACACCGATCTCGGCGTCAACTGGCGCAATCGGCATTGGGTCAGCGGCAACACCATTCGAAACAAGTTCGTGGACCGCATCAGCGGAGACTTGGTAAAGGTTCCACCAGTCGGTGCGATCAGAGATGAACAGCAACGAGCCATCGGGAGCCCACTCAGGCTGGGTAATGGATTCATCGCGACTGCCGGCGACGACACGCGTGTCGCCAACAACGATCTGTCCGTCATCGGATTGATCGTCGTACATCGAGGCGACGCAAAGTTCGGTGCCGTCCCATGGCATATCGGGGTGATTCCACCGGAACCACGTGAGCACGTTGCCGGAAGGATTCACACGAGGCGCAGCAACAAAGTCTGAACCCGAAACGAGAACAACTGGCTCTGCCGGTTCACCTGAGTGATGCACGCGCACCGCAACGATCTCGTTGAGTGGCTCGGCGTCGGAGTTTTCGTGCCGTTCACGCACACACACAACCCAGCGACCATCGGCCGTGAATCGGCCATCGGCATAGCGGTCACCGTGCCGTTCGCTCGGCTCGGGAGTCAGGGGTGTAGGCGTTGATGTTCCTCCAGCGAGTCGGTAGAGACGCTGATCTTCCCAATTCACAAACACCACATCAGGCCCGTGCAGCCACCATGCACCCCCGCCGTACTCGTGTACCCGTGTACGAGCACCGAATCCCTCGGGAAGAACATCAACAGACGCGCCACCTGGTCGGTGACGCACTAGTTGGACTCGTCCACTTTCTTCGGGCCGCGCCTCGGACCACCAAACATCGTCCCCGCCAACGGCCACCTCACCAAGAGAGACGGACTTGGAAACGATGAGGTCGGCAGTAATTGGCGAGGACCAGGAACCGAACGGTGCGGTTGTCATTCGTTGATCAGCTGCTCTTGGCGACAAGGTCCGCTATGCGGCCGATGCCCTCGGTGATATCCGCGTCGCTCACGGCAAACGAAATGCGCACATACCCCGGTGCGTCGAACGCTTCACCAGGAACAAGCGCGACCTTGGCTTGGTCGAGAATGACCTCACACAGTTCCGAAGTTGTCGTGGGCGTTACGCCACCGAAATTGCGACCGAAGAGACCTTCCATCGACGGGAATGCGTAGAACGCACCTTGGGGCACCATGCAGGTGACACCGGGAATGCCATTAAGAAGTCCGTGGATGAGGATCGCACGACGAGCAAAGGCCTCGCGCATTTCCTCAACGCATTCGAGTCCGCCTTCGAGCGCAGCGATTGCGGCGCGCTGCGAAACGTTCGCAACGTTCGAGGTCGAATGTGACTGCAGGTTCGTTGCGGCCTTGATGAGGTCGGCCGGTCCGATCATCCAGCCCACTCTCCAACCGGTCATGGCGTAGGTCTTGGCCACGCCGTTGAGAATCACGCAGGTATCGGCAAGGCCGGGTACCTCAGCAAGGATCGAGGTGAACACGTTGTCGCCGAACGTGAGGTGTTCGTAGATCTCGTCGGTGATGACCCAGATCCCGTGTTCAAGAGCCCACTCACCGATGGCACGAACTTCCTCGGGCGGATACACCGCTCCGGTTGGGTTCGAAGGCGACACGAAGACAAGTGCTTTGGTCTTCTCGGTACGCGCTGCTTCAAGTTGATCAACCGTGACACGGAAACCGGATTCGACATCAGTCGGTAGAACAACCGATACGCCACCAGCCAACGCAATCGGTTCGGGATAGGTCGTCCAATACGGCGCCGGAAGCAGAACTTCGTCGCCAGGGTTCAACAGTGCTTCGAAGGTGTTATAGACCGCGTGCTTTCCGCCGTTGGTCACCAGCACCTGACTCGGCGAGACCACAACCTTGGAATCACGAAGTGTCTTTGCTGCGATCGCGTCCTTCAACTCGGGAAGACCGGCCGCCGGCGTGTAGCGATGATTCTTGGGGTCACGAGCAGCTTCGACCGCTGCCTCGACCACATGGGGAGGCGTCGGGAAGTCAGGTTCGCCGGCGCCGAATCCGATGACGGGCTCTCCCGCGGCCTTCAGGGCCTTCGCCCGAGCATCGACAGCAAGGGTGGCGGATTCGGTGATGGCGGCGACACGGCGAGAGAGGCGCTCTGGGGCCATGGTGGGTTCCTTGGATTGACTGAGTGGGGGCGGCAGAACGCTACCGGTTCGACGACCCTCGCCCGAAGCCGTTTGGGTGTGACGCACGGCGTGACGCACTCACCCCTCCGGGATGCGACGATGGTGACGTGAGTACTTCCCCCATCATCATCCCCTCCGACCTCCTCCCCGCCGACGGACGCTTCGGTTGCGGGCCGTCAAAGGTCCGCCCTGAGGCTGTTGCCGCCCTCGCTGAAGCAGGCCGCGACTATCTCGGCACCAGCCACCGTCAAGACACGGTCAAGTACATGGTGAGCCGACTCCGCAATGGCCTCGCCGAGATGTTTGCTCTCCCTGATGGCTACGAGATCATGCTTGGCAACGGCGGCTCGACCGTGTTCTGGGACATTGCCACCTTCGGTCTCATCGATCGCCGCAGCCAACACTTGACCTTCGGTGAATTCTCTTCGAAGTTTGCCCAAGCCGCAGCCGCCGCTCCGTTCCTCGACGACCCCGTCGTCATCAAGAGCGATGTCGGCACGCACCCGTCACCAATCCCCGATGACGCAATCGATACCTACGCGTTCACTCACAACGAAACCTCAACCGGCGTGGCCATGCCGCTTATGCGACCCGCCGGCACTGAAGGCAAGGCGATCGTTCTAGTTGATGCGACCTCTGCCGCTGGAGGTTTGCGATTCGATGCATCACAAACCGACGTGTACTACTTCGCGCCCCAGAAGTGTCTCGCCTCCGACGGCGGCCTCTGGCTCGCCGCCGTCTCCCCTGCTGCGATTGAACGCATCGAACGTATTGGCGCATCGGGACGTTGGATTCCCGAATCACTGAGCCTTACGACGGCACTCGACAACTCGCGCAAGGATCAGACCTACAACACACCCGCACTCGCCACAGTGTTCCTTGCTGTGCAGCAGGTCGAATGGGTCAATGAGAACGGTGGCCTTCACTTTGCCGCTTCACGTTGCGATCGCTCCGCCGAGATCATGTACTCATGGGCTGAAGCATCGTCATTTACCTCGCCGTTTGTCACTAACCCCGACGAACGCAGCCATGTTGTTGCCACCATCGACTTCGATGATTCGGTCTCAGCCGACGAGGTCAACAAGGTGCTTCGTGCGAATGGCATTGTCGACACTGACAGCTACCGCAAACTTGGTCGCAATCAGATTCGTGTTGCGATGTTCCCGGCAATCGATCCCGAAGACATCGAAGCGCTAACAAAGTGCGTCGATTACGTCGTCGAAAACATCTGACCAATCGCTTGGCTACGGCCGAGGTTTGCGATTCCAATCAAGCAGACCACCCGGAGCCAGTTCTTGGGGCACCGACTTGCCGAGCGTGTGCGCCTGCCAGGTGACTTCGTCGTTCATTGAGAGCGGGAACACAACCTCTTCGAGCGTCATCAGCTTGTCAATCTGCGTGGCCCAAGATTCGGGAGCGTGATCGTCGACGAGCACACCACGGTTTTCGGCCAACGCAACGCGCGCAGCTCGACCTCCGCCTACGGAAAACGATTCGCCGGAAACCGGACACGAGCGGTGACACAGCCAGGTGACGAATGATGCGACATCTTCTGGCCGATAGTGATCGGCGAAGAGTTGCGCCATTGGTCCAGGCGGCAACGAACGAGTCAGGCGGGTCAGCGCCGACGGCATCACGTTATTGGCGATGATGCCGTATCGACGGCCTGCAGCGGCCACCGAGCGAGTGAACCCGTACATCGAAGATTTCGCCGCCGAATACGGAATTGTTGTCGATGCGCCAAACATCGCCGGTGAACCGGTCATCACAATTCGCCCGCCACCTCGCTCAACGAGATAAGTCCACGCCGCACCGGTGACAGCAATTGAGGTCTGCAATGTGGCATCGATCGTCTCGCGCCATTCGCTTGCCGAGTTCGGACCCATAGGCGTACCGGCGCCGATACCTGCGTTGTTGATCACGATGTCAATGCCACCGAATGCGTCGAGAGCAGTTTGAACAATGGCTCCACCTTGGGAAATTGCGTTGTGATTGTCGCCGACTGCTTCGATCCCCTTGGCGCGAAGTTCATCCACTACCGATTGCGCAACGGGAACGTTCTCGCCGTGCGGTCGACCAACATCATTCACAACAATGCGGCAGCCTCTCTCGCCGAGCATGTGCGCGTAGGCGCGCCCCAACCCGCCGCCAGCACCGGTGATAACGGCGACCTCGCCGCTAAAGACAATGTCCTCAGCCACGAGCCATTCCGCCTGCGACGACAATGTCGTCGCCAGTGACGAACGACGACAGATCGCTGGCGAGATACATCACTGGGCCGATGATCTCTGCTGTCTCCGCCACTCGCTTCAACGAGGTCGCGGAAGCGGCGCGGTCGTAAAAGCCCGGTGCCATGCGCTCGGCTCCTTCGGTGAGCTCACTCTTGACCGGCCCCGGACAGATCGTGTTCACGCGAATGTTCCATGAGGCGAGTTCCTTCGACAGCGTGCGACCGAGATTGATCAGGCCCGCCTTCGACGCCCCATAAGCACCAACACCAGGACCACCGCTGTACGCACCCACTGTTGCGATGTTCACGATCGAACCACCGCCTGCATCGCGCATATGCGGAGCCACACAGGTCGCCATGCGCAGCGGCCCTTCGAGGTTCACCGAGAACACTTTGCGCCACAGATCAATGTTGGTGTCCATCAACGAATCGCTCGTCGGGTTGATCCCGGCGTTGTTGACGAGGACGTCGATGCGACCGAATCGCTCAACTACTTGGTCGACAAACACAGGAATCGCGTCCCAGTCACCAACGTGACAGGCAAGCGGCAGCACCTCGGCACCAGTGCGATCGGTCAATTCCGCGGCGACTTGGTCACACAGATCTTGCTTACGGCTACTTACAACAACCTTTGCCCCGGCATCGGCGAAACCATCGACCATCGCCCGGCCTAGTCCCTTGGTCGAACCGGTGACGATGACAACCTTGCCACTGAAATCGAATGTTGCTTGCATACTTCCCCCTTGATCAGATCCCGAACGTAGCCGGTCAGAAACGCAAAGAGGCCCGGTCAGTAACCGGGCCTCTCGCTACATCTTGGGACTGCCACCAACTCACTTCGCAGCAGCGAAGCCCTTCTCGAGATCGTCGATGATGTCTTCGATTGCTTCGATACCGACCGAAAGGCGGATGAGGCCGGAGTAGACACCCGTGGTGCCCTGCTCTTCTTCAGTGAGCTGTGAGTGGGTCGTCGATGCCGGGTGGATGGCAAGGCTGCGCACGTCACCAATGTTGGCGACGTGACTGTGCAGTACGAGACCTTCAACGAACTTCTGGCCAGCTTCCTTGCCGCCCTTGATGACGAACGCGGGCACGGAGCCATAGCCCTTGCCACTGCTGTACTTCTTTGCCCGCTCATGCCATGGCGATGACGTGAGGCTGGCGTGCTGAACGGCTTCAACCTGTGAATGCCCGGCAAGGAACTCCGCCACCTTGATGGCGTTTGCGTTATGACGTTCCATGCGGAGGCTGAGAGTTTCAAGACCCTGCAACATTGTCCACGAGTTGAACGGCGAGATTGCCGCACCCATGTCACGAAGAAGATGCACGCGGGCCTTGATGATGAAAGCGCCGGCGCCAAGAGCTGGCCAGTACTGCAGGCCGTGGTAGCTCGAGTCGGGTTCGGTGAACATCGGGAACTTGTCGTTCGCTCCGAAGTCGAATGAACCACCGTCGATGATCACGCCACCAATTGAGGTGCCATGCCCACCAATGAACTTCGTGGCCGATTCGACGACAATGTCGGCGCCGAGTTCAAGCGGACGAATGAGCCACGGTGATGCGACGGTGTTGTCGACGATGAGCGGAACGCCGGCTTCATGCGCAACCTTCGACACGCCCTCAATGTCGAGCACGTCATTACGAGGGTTGCCAATCGTCTCGCCGTAAAACGCCTTGGTGTTCGACTTCACCGCATTACGCCATGCATCGAGGTTGTCAGGATCGTCGATGAATGTGACATCAATGCCGTAGCGACGAAGTGTGCTTCCGAGAAGTGTGTAGGTACCGCCGTAAAGCGCTGCTGAAGCGATGATGTGACTGCCCGCTTCGGCAAGGTTCATGATCGCCATCGTTTCGGCGGCCTGACCTGATGCGGTCGCAAGTGCACCGGGGATGCCCACTGCAGTCGCCGTTCCACCTTCAAGTGAGGACATACGCGCTTCGAACACACCAGTCGTGGGGTTCATGAGGCGGGTGTAGATGTTGCCCATTTCGGCGAGAGCGAAAAGGTTCGCAGCGTGGGCCGAGTCGCGGAACTGATACGAGGTTGTTTGGTAGATCGGAACCGCACGCGCACCGGTGGTCGGGTCGGGCTCCTGGCCGGCGTGAATCTGACGGGTATCGAAACCCCAGTTGTCGCTCATGGTCACTCCTCCTCGATCGACCGGCACAGCCCGGTCAGACAGGAGCGAGACTCTAGGGGCCTAATCCCGACCAATCAACTCAACAATTGGGAATGATCGCGGAAGTTGAGTGGAAATTTGTCCCCTTGACCCCTATCGCCTCATGTAGCACATGTGCTACAACGTCCCCATGGCCCTGACTTCTGATCCTCCAACCGTTGGCGCCCGTGAACTGCGAAACGAAACTCGCTCGGTTCTCGACCGCGTCATTGAAGGCGACACCGTGATCGTCACCCTCGACGGTCGTCCCGTCGCTCGCATCGAACCGATCAGCACCAAACCCC
>JBAXGZ010000017.1:0-33293 GCA_037139155.1 Actinomycetes bacterium
CATCAGGCCGGTGAGGTGGCGAGTCACCTCGCGCTCGAGAGTCTTCAGTCGGGGTTCACCTCTGCTGGAACCGATGTGCTGGTGCGCGCGGTTGAGAACGCAAACCATGCATTGGTGACGCGATCGATGGCCGATCCCGAACTCGCCGGAATGGGCACCACGCTCGTAGCGATGGCACTGGTCGAGGCGGCCGGTCGAGACGCGATCGGAGTCGTGAATGTTGGAGATTCGCGTCTGTATCTGATGTCCGACGGTGCACTGGCGCAGATCACCGAAGATCACAGCCTTGTGGCCACGATGGAGCGTCAGGGTCGGCTCACCGCGGCCGAAGCTGCGGTGCATCCGCAGCGGAACATCCTCACCCGTGCGCTCGGCATCGATGGCTCGGTGCTCGTCGATTCGTGGGAGATCCTGCCCATCGTCGGCGATCGCTATCTGATTTGCAGCGACGGTCTCTTCAACGAGGTCGATGAAAGTCGTATCGCGGCGACACTCCGACGTCTGGCTGATCCGAACGAGGCCTGTCGTGAATTAGTTCGCCTTGCCAATGAAGGAGGCGGTCGCGACAACATCACGTGCGTCATTGTCGATGTTGTCGACGACGACGGACGCGATCCTGACGCCGATCCGGTCAATCGCGTCCGCAACTCACATACCGGAGGTGATCTCACAGTTGTTGACGCGGTGGAGGCCGAGCCCAAGCCACCGAAAGCACCGGGGGTTGTGCGCAGTTCGTTGACATGGCGCGTCGGACTCTTCGTCGCAGCGTTCGTCTTCGTGATTCTCGTTGGTTTCGCCTTCATTTGGTGGACCGGAACGAAGACCTGGTACGTGGGTGTCGATGGTGAACGTGTGGCGATCTTCCATGGAAAGCCCGGTGGTGTGTTGTGGATTCAACCGTCGCTCGCCGAGGACTCTGAACTACTCGTCGCAAATGTTCCGCAGGCCTCGATGGTTGATGTGAAGAACGGTGTTGAGCAGCCATCGCTGAGTTCCGCTCGTTCGTATATCGACAATCTGATCGAACAGAACGCGAACACCGCGACGACCTCGAGCACAACGGCATCATCGGTGTCGAGCACGACGACAACGATCGTCAGGTGACGGTGTGACGCGCCGCCGCAACACTGAACTCGGACTCATGTTGATGACCGTCGTCATTGTGTGCGCGGCGTATGTGCTGGCGAGTCTTGGTTCGGAATCGCGGATTCCCGCCAACATCATTCCGTTTCTCATTGCTGTCATTGCGTTGTTCATGGGCGCGCACATTGCCGTGCGCAGGCTGGCTCCAGGAGCCGATCCGATTCTTCTGCCCACCGTCACGCTGCTGAATGGGCTGGGTTATGTGGTCATCGCCGGCCTCAACGAACGATTAGCCGCTGCGCAGGCCACATGGACGGCGATCGGCATCATCGGTTTCGTCCTCACCCTGTGGTGGGTGAAGCGACCACGCGACCTCGAGCGCTATCGCTACACGTTTGCCCTCGTCGGTATTGGTTTGCTGTTACTTCCCCTCGTGCCTGGTCTCGGCTACGACGCAGGTAGTGGCAGTCAGATCTGGGTGAAATTCGGCCCGATCAACTTCCAACCCGGCGAGATCGCCAAGGTTGCTCTGGCGATCTTTTTTGCTGCCTATCTCGCTGATCAGCGCGAACTCATCGCCACCAGCCAATGGAAGATCGGACCGTTACGACTGCCACATCCGAAATATCTCGGGCCGGTGCTCATCGCTTGGGGCATCACCCTGCTCGTGATGTTCTACCAAAAGGATCTTGGATCCTCGTTGCTGTTCTTTGCGCTGTTCCTCGTGATGATCTGGGTGGCAACGCAGCGCACGTCGTTCCTCGTTATCGGCGGTGGTCTCTTCGCCACAGGTGCGCTTTTTGCGTGGCGCACCCTCGACCATGTGAAAGTCCGAGTCGATATCTGGCTCGATCCGTGGAAAACCCCGAGCGGCAACGGTTATCAGATCATTCAGGGGATGTTCGCCATGGCCTTTGGCGGTCTCACCGGCACTGGTCTTGGTCGCGGTGGCGATACCCGAATCCCTGCGGCCGAGAACGACTTCATTTTCGCGGTTATCGCCGAGGAACTGGGTCTGCTCGGTGGCTCGCTCATCATTATCGCTTACTTGCTGGTGATCGGTTCAGGCCTGCGGATCGCGGCAGCGACCGATCAGGTGTTCGACAAACTGTTGGCCACCGGCTTCACCCTGCTATTGGGACTGCAGGCCTTCGTCATCGTCGCCGGCGTGCTTCGACTTCTTCCTCTTACTGGTGTAGCCCTTCCGTTTATTTCCTATGGCGGCTCGTCACTTGTCATGAACTACGTGATTCTGGCGCTCTTGTTGCGAGTGAGTGATCAGACATCGACTCGTGCCATGAATCGCGCGGCTGCGGCGGTCGCCGCATGAACCGCAGCATTATGAAACTTGGAGTTGTCCTCGTTGTTCTCTACGTCGCGCTCTTCGCGAAGTTGAACTGGATCCAAGTGGTCGATAAGAACAGCCTCGACAACAACCCCATCAACACCGCGCAGGTGCGACGTGACTTCAATCGCCCGCGAGGCTCAATCGTTACCGCCGATGGTGTTGTCCTCGCCCAAAGCATTGCTAATCCTGATACCTCCTCCGAGTTCAAACGAATGCGCGTGTATCCGCAAGGTGAGCTCTTTGGTCAGGTGACCGGTTACTTCTCTTTCCGCTACGGCTCATCAGGTCTTGAGAAGCAGTACAACGACGAACTTTCTGGTTCGACCTTTGATCAGCAGGTCAAAAGTTTTGGCGATCTGTTTCTGGCCCGCGAGAACGTCGGCAACGTGTCGATCTCGTTGCGCAAGGACGTTCAAGAGACAGCGCGCCAACAACTCGGTGACCGCGAAGGATCAGTCGTTGTCCTTGATCCCCGAACTGGCGCAATTCTCGGGTCATGGAGTTGGCCCTCCTATGACCCCAACACTGTGAGTTCTCTCGACAAAGCCGTGGCCGAAGCCTCATGGAAGTCGCTGAACTCGGCAACCGGTGTTCCGATGCGACCTCACTTTTATCAGGACAGATATTTCCCCGGCTCAACGTTCAAGGTCGTTACGGCCGGCGTCGGTGTGCAGACCGGCAAAGTCACGAATACCGAACCTTCCTACCCGTACGTCGACAGCTACACACCGGAGGGAACAAACAAGCCGATCAAAAACTTCGGTGGCGAGACCTGTGGCGGCACGTTGCCCGACATCCTTCGCGTCTCGTGCAATTCGGCGTTCGCGGAGATGGGTGCTGAAACCATCGGACCAGTTGACATGGTTGCCGGTGCCGGATCGTTTGGGTTCAACTCCGCTGCTCCGATCGACATGCCCGAGCCGGCGAAGTCGGTGTTCCCGACCAACGTGGGCAACAATCCACCGAAACTGGCGATGTCCTCCATCGGGCAGAACGACGTGCAGGCCACACCTCTCCAGATGGCGTTAGTTGCCAGTGCGGTTGCCAATGGCGGCGTGATCATGAAACCGCATTACCTCACCGAGGTTCGCAATGTGCAGGGCGACATCGTGTCGTCCTATACCCCATCAAAGTGGCTTACCCCGCTGTCGACGTTGTCGGCAGCAACGCTGTTCGAGGACATGGTGGGTGTCGCGACTTCCGGAACCGCAACGGGAATGGCGATCCCTGGCTGCACCGTCGGAGGCAAGACCGGTACGGCACAGCTCGGGACCGAACCACCTCGGAGCCACACCTGGATCATGGGCTTCGCTGGTCCTCCGGGAAAGCCGCCGACCGTTGCGGTCGCAGTGGTCGTGCTCAATCAGTCGGGTGGAAGCGAAGCCACCGGCGGTCGGGTTGCGGCGCCGATCGCCCGAGCGGTCCTGCAGACGGCGCTTGCGGCACAGGGTGGTTGTTGAATCACAAAACTCTCGGGCTGGATGCAACAAAGCCCTGCCGAAACGGTCGTAGTCTTTCCAGCGATGAGTGACACACCTGCGGGCCCCACAGTTTTCAATGATCGCTATGAGTTGCACCGGAAGTTGGCTCGAGGAGGGATGGCCGATGTCTATCTGGCCCGTGACCTCCTTCTCGATCGCCCGGTGGCGGTCAAGGTTCTTTTTCCAGAACATGCCCGCGACGCGTCCTTTGTCGAACGATTCCGGCGTGAAGCGCAAGCAGCCGCCAATCTGAACCAGCCCAACATCGTGGCGGTCTACGACTGGGGTCAGCAGTTCGGTACCTATTTCATCGTGATGGAGTACGTCGAGGGCCGGCCGCTTTCCGAGATCATCCGCTCCGAGGGTCCGCTCCATCCCAATCGCGCTGCGGAGATCACCGCAGATATTGCCGCAGCACTTGGTTTCGCTCATCGCAACGGGGTCGTTCATCGCGACGTTAAGCCCGGCAACATTCTCATTACGCCGTCGGGTCAGGTGAAAGTTGCCGACTTCGGCATCGCCCAAGCCGCGACGACTGGCGATGCCGCCGTCAATCTCACCCAAGCCGGTTCGGTCATGGGAACCGCGACGTACTTCTCGCCTGAACAGGCACAGGGCCACGCCGTCGATCCGCGTTCCGACCTCTATTCACTCGGTTGCGTGCTGTACGAAATGCTTACGGCCCGTGCGCCGTTCGCGGGCGACTCACCTGTTGCAGTTGCCTACAAGCATGTGCAGGAACAACCGGTGCCGCCGAGCCGTATCAACCCGAATGTTCCGCCGGCGCTTGAAGCAATCGATCTCAAGTTGCTCGCGAAGGATCCCTCGCAGCGTTATGCCTCGGCAGAAGATCTTCGTTCCGACCTTCGTCGTTTCCTCGAGGGTCAACCCGTTCTTGCTGCCGGTCTTCCTGGTTCTGCCGCGGCTGCCGGTGTTGTCATTGGTGCCGGTCTTTCGGGCGCGGCTGCGGCCGATGCGACCACCATGGTTCCGGCGGCTGCTGGCGGCGGCGGTTTCGGTGGTCCGCCCACGACTGGTGGCAACTACGCGTCGCCCCCCGAGAAGAAGCGCACCGGTTTGTATGTCGGACTCACCATCGGTGCGCTCGTACTCATCGGGCTCATCCTGTTCTTCGTCGGCTCGAACATGGGCAAGTCCGCCGAGAAGGTCACCGTTCCCGATGTCACGGCCAAAGACGTCACCGAAGCTACGAACACTCTGAGTTCTGCAGGCTTCAAGGTGTCGGTCAAAAACGTTGCCAACGACACCATTCCGGCCAATCAGGTGTTCGAGCAGAGCCCCAAGGGCAACACCAGCGCCGATAAATCTTCGACTGTTGAGATCACTGTGAGTTCGGGCATCGGTGACAGCACTGTTCCGGATGTCGTCGGACGCACCCAAGCCGCGGCCGAATCACTGTTGAAGACCAACAACTTCATCCCTGAGGTGAAGGAAGCGCCAAGTGACACGGTCCCGAAGGGCACCGTCATTTCTCAGACACCAGCGGCGAACTCGAAGGCCACGAAGAATTCGGTAGTGACCATCACGGTGTCGTCAGGCGCGGGAGATGTGTCCATTCCGAACGTCGTCGGTCTCAACGCGGCGACCGCGTCGAATCAATTGGGTCAGGCCGGATTCGCGGTAACGACCAGCCAACAGTCGTCGACCACCATGGCCGCGGGCAATGTGATCAGCACGAATCCGACACCAGGAACGAAGGCTGCAAAGGGTTCGACCGTGACCATCGTCGTATCGACTGGTCCCGAACAGGTCACCGTGCCGAGTTACACCTCAGGTACGACGACATGGTCAACCTACGGGTCCGCTCTCACAAACGCCGGTTTGGTCGGTGCAGGGTGTTCGGTCGGTACCAACAAGGTGTCTTCGACGAATCCAGCTCAGGGTTTGCAGGTCAACAAGGGCACGACGGTCACTGTTACCTGCGCTCCGTAGTTCGTCGTTAGTTGCAGCGTTCGAGGAAGTTCCCCACGAGTTGATGTCCGCCCGCGGTCAGAATCGACTCCGGATGGAACTGCACGCCTTCAACATCGAATTCGCGATGGCGAAGGCCCATCACTAAACCGTCATTGGTTTGTGCGGTGATCTCGAGGACATCGGGAACACTGTCTCGATCCACGACCAGTGAGTGATAGCGCGTGGCTTCGAATGGATCGGGAAGTCCGGCGAACACTCCCTTCCCTTCATGCGAAATGAGTGACGTCTTGCCGTGCATGAGTTCAGGAGCGCGCACCACATCTCCGCCGTACACCTGACCGATGCACTGGTGGCCAAGACAAACGCCAAAGATCGGAACGCGACCGGCGAACGTGGTGATGACTGCGTTCGAGAGGCCGGCATCTTCGGGGCGGCCGGGGCCGGGACTGATGAGGACACCGTCGGGTGCGAGTTCCTCGATCTGCTCGATCGTGAGGGCATCGCTGCGATGCACAAGGGGGTCAGCCCCCAACTCGCCGAGATACTGGACGAGATTGAAGACGAACGAGTCGTAGTTGTCGAGAACGAGGATGCGTGCGGCCATCGCCGCAGGACCCTATCGGCGATCGCCGGTCGCGCCTGACGAGTTTCTCCTTGGCCGCTACGCTCAGGACATCATGGCAACTGACAAGCGCCCCGCACCCACGAGCCGCACCGGCGGCCGGGTCACCCCCAAGGGTGGCCCAACCAAGAAGTCGGCCGCATCGACTCAGGACGGTCCTGCCGCCTCGACTCGCTACACACCTCGCTCAACCTCTGTGCACGCCCCGAGCCCCAAGTGGTTAGCGGCAGTGATGATCGCCCTCTTCGTCATCGGGTTGCTGGTGATCTTCCTTCACTATGTCGATCTGTTCCTGCCGGGAGCAGCGAGTAATTGGTGGCTCCTCGGTGGTTTGGGCTTCATCCTCGGGGGAATTATCGCCGCCACCCAATACCGATAATCAGGTCGGATTCGGTCGCTGCGTCAGAAGCCGGCACCGGGTCGTTTGACTCGCGGACATGACGCTGCGGGCCGGGTCGTTCGCCCCGAACCGTGAGTGAACAGCGGGTGACCACTCCCACCCTTCTCCACAGACTGTGGAGAACTTCTTAGAGGTCGTCGATCGGGGTCACCATGACCATGTCATCGAGACAATGCCTTGGTGGCTCCGGATCTTGGTCGGGCGCCACGGTCATTCGGACCTCGGTGCCGCAGATCTCACAGCGGTAGACGATCTTCACTTTCCGCAGTTCACCCACAGGGGGCGGCTCGGGAATGGGCCGGGCCATTCCACCCAGCATCAGGACCCCGATCCGTAGGATGATCCAGGCCACAACGCCGGCGACGATCACCTTGAATGCGGGGTAGCCCCCGACAATCGCTCCGATGATCCCGAGCAGAACCAGCCCATCGATGACGGGGTGCTTGGGACGCCACCTCGCCCGGTTCTCGGTGCTATCGGGATCGAGACTGGACATGGTTAGAGGTTAGAGGCGTTCGATGATGGTGGCGTTGGCGAGGCCGCCGCCTTCGCACATTGTCTGCAGACCAAACCGGCCGCCGGTCCGCTCGAGCTCGCACAGCAGCGTGCCGAGAAGACGGGTGCCTGAAGCTCCGAGAGGATGGCCCAATGCGATTGCGCCGCCGTTGACATTGACTTTGCTCATGTCGGCATCGAATTCGCGTTGCCATGCCAAGACGACGGGTGCGAACGCCTCGTTGATCTCGACGAGGTCGATGTCATCAAGGGAGAGTCCTGACTTTTCCAAGATCTTCTGCGTCGCAGGGATCGGACCGGTGAGCATGATGCGCGGATCAACTCCTGCGAGGGAGAACGAATGGAATCTGGCTCGCGGTGTGAGTCCGAGTCGTGATGCGGCAGCTTCGCTCATGATGAGTACCGCAGACGCGCCGTCGGTGATTTGTGATGAGTTCCCCGCGGTGATCACGCCGTCGGGGGTGAACGCTGGCTTCAGAGCCCCGAGGGTTTCGATCGTTGTTGTGTCACGAATTCCTTCGTCGGTTCGCAGTACCCCATCGGTGGGGATGAGTTCACCAGAGTCTTTGTCGCGACGACGCACTTCGACCGGATGAAGTTCGCGATCAAAACGTCCTTCATCGCGGGCGCGTGCAGCGCGTTGTTGCGATTCAGCAGAGAACGCATCGAGTTCCTCGCGCGAAAGATTCCATTGTTCGGCGATCAGTTCGGCTGACAAACCCTGCGGGATGAGCCCGCCGGCATCTTTGTAGCGGGCTTCGACTCGAGGGCCGAATGGAAACCCGACACCCTGACCAAAAGATGCGCCCATTGGTACGAGGCTCATGACCTCGACACCGGCAGCGATGACAATGTTATGCACGCCGGCCATCACACCCTGAGCAGCAAATGTCGCCGCCTGCTGCGAGGAACCGCACTGACGGTCGATTGTTGTGGCGGGAACTGTCTCGGGGAAGCCTGCAGCCAAGGCCGCGTTGCGGCCGATGTTGAGCGCCTGCGCTCCGACCTGCGAAACACACCCCATCAGCACGTCCTCAATGAGCGCGGGATCGATGTCGTTGCGTTCGACGAGTGTTGACAGAACTTCGCCAGCGAGATCGGCAGGGTGCCAACCCGAGAGCGAACCGTTGCGCTTGCCTCCGGGGGTGCGAATGACATCGACGATGACTGCATCAGGCACGTTGGGCTCCTGGGTTGTGGTGTTTCGATCAGACAATCGGTTGGTTACAGCGTGCCAGCGTCACGCTGGCTCTGCACTGGATCGTCATCTTCCCAGATCTCTTGGATTTGCTCGAGAGAGCGGCCCTTGGTCTCGGGCACGGTCTTCCAGATCCAGACATAGGCGATGACGGAGAAGGCACCAAACAGATAGAAGGTGGCCGAATTGCCGATCGAGTCGATGAGGGTGAGGAAGAACTGGCTCACAAGCCATGCCGACCCCCAGTTAACGGCGGTGGCGACAGCAACAGCGCGTCCGCGCACTCGGTTGGGGAAGATCTCGTTGATGACGGTCCAGACAACGGGACCAAGTGAAAAGGCGAACGAGGCGATGAACACCACGAGAGCAACCAGCGTGACGATGCCCGCGGTTGTGGGCCCGCCCGTACCTGCTCCACTCGTGTCGGCGTTGTCCATGAAGTGAAACGAAATACCGACGGTGATGAGCGCTGAGGCCATGCCTACGAGCCCGGCGAGGAGCAATGGTCGACGACCGAACCGATCGACGTAAGCGACAGCGATGAAGGTTGCGAGCACATTGACGCCGCCGATGGCCCAGGTCGTTGCTGCGGCCTGATCCTCAGGAGTTGAGAATCCGGCTTGAGCGAAGATGCGGTTGGCGTAATAGATGATGGCGTTGATGCCGGTGATTTGCTGAAAGACGGCAAGGCCAATGCCGATCATGAGCGGCTTGCGGAGTTTTTTCGAAAACACCTCTCCCCATGTCGCCTTGTTGGCGTCATCTTCGGCCGCGGCTTTCTCGATCTCGGAAACTTCGGCGTCGGCATCAACATCAGGACGAATCTTGGTGAGTGCCTTCACTGCATCATCACGACGACCGACTTTTACGAACCAACGAGGCGAATCGGGCATTGGGAGCATGACGACGAACAGCAGAATTGCCGGTACAGCCGAAACGCCCAGCATCACGCGCCACATGTCGTTGTTGATGAGGGCTTGGTCAACGAGATAGGCAATGAAAATGCCGATGGTGATGGCCAACTGATACATCGAGACGAAGCGACCACGCAGACGCGATGGAGCCTGCTCGGCGGCATAGAGCGGTGCGGCGACAGAAGCAACACCGACACCGAATCCGACAACGAGTCGTCCGATGATGAGCACGGTCGTGCCCGGCGCGAGAGCCTCTAGCAGCGCTCCGAAAGTGAAGAGGATGGCGGCAAGCAAGATCGTCACGCGACGGCCGAGTCGGTCCGCCATCACGCCGGCAACGAGAGCCCCGACCAACGCGCCGAGGGTGACCCACGACGTGATGATCTGAATCATCGTCGTGCTTGCGCCGAACGACTTCTGGATGCCATCGAGGGCACCAGAGATGACGCCTTGGTCGTAACCGAACAGCAAGCCCGACATCATGATGACGGCGCCGACTAGCAGCAGCCAGATGCCGATCCTCGGCTTCTTTGTGGTTGCGTTGGAGGTTGAGGTGGTTACTTCTTCGCCCATGGTTCTCCTTCAATCAATGGCGTCACGCTAGGCGGAGTCACAGACTCAATGACGGAATCCTCAGAGCGGATTTCGGTCAGCCGGTTGACTCTCAGCGGCTATTCCACTGACGAATCGCCGGGGTGTCACGTTCCCAGCCGAGGATGCTCAGTGTTGCGGGATCGAGGACAAATCGGCGTCCCTCGATGGGGGGCAGTTCACACCAGCGTGCGGTGAGGACGCGTAGGAAATGTCCGTGGGCAAACACGATCACGTTGCCCGATGCCTCGCGGGCGCGGCCAATGACCCGATCCGCGCGGGTGGCGACCTCGTCGATCGTCTCGCCATTGGGACAGGTTCGGTTCCATACGGTCCAGCCCGCGACCTGTTCACGAATGGTGGCAGTGGTGACGCCTTCGTAGTCGCCGTAGTCCCATTCGTGGAGATCAGCGTCGATCACTGCTTGCGACTTGAGTCCTGCGAGCTCACATGTGCGTTGTGCACGCTGCATGGGACTGCAGAGGACCAACGAAAAATCGATCCCGGTCAGAAGAGCTCCGGTGGCACGCGCCTGTTCTTCACCCTCGGGAAGAAGGGGAAGATCGGTTCGTCCGGTGTGCTGTCCGCTCTGGCTCCACTCGGTCGCCCCGTGACGAACGACGTACAGGAGTGAATGATTGGAATCCGAACTCATGCGTTGGGATCAACCGGTGGCTCGCTCGGCCATCCGCCGTGACCACGAGTAAGTGAGCGGGCCGATGCCGGCCCCCACGTTCCTTGGGCGTAGGTCTCGACCGGCGGGTAGTCGTTGAGAATCCTTTCGACGATCCGCCACGACTGGAGTACCGAGTCTTCGCGGGCAAAAAGGGTGGGGTCGCCTTTCATCGCTTCTTCGATGAGTAGCTCATATGGTTCCGGCCCGGTGTCGCGGCGCTCGTCGGGGGACGGAGCAAGTGTGATCGCCTCCGGCATCATCGTTTCGCCTGGCTCTTTGTGGAGCCATGTGATGGCAGCAAAGTTTTCGGGCTTCGCCTCGATGCGAATCGAATTGTGCGGAACGTGATCGTGATGGTCGATCCATAGCGGCCTCGGCGGGCTCTTGAATTCGATCGTCATTTCGGTGACGGTTTCGGCGAGTCCTTTTCCGGCCCGGAGATAGAACGGAACTCCGCTCCAACGCGGCGAGTCGATGTCGAGTCGGAACGCGGCATAGGTCTCGGTATCGGAATTGGGCGCGACTCCCGGCACATCGAGGTAACCCTCGTACTGGCCGCGAACAAAGTGCTTCGGTTCGACGACGCGGCAGGCCTCAAGCACTTTGCCCTTCTCGTCGCGTAGCGCCTTTGAATGTTCGTTGACCGGTTGTTCCATGGCGAGCAGTGCAACCATCTGCAACAGATGGTTTTGCATGACGTCACGCATGGCTCCGACGGAGTCATAGAACGAGCCGCGGTCTTCAACGCCAAAGGATTCGGCCATTGTGATCTTCACTGACGAGACGTAGTTCCGGTTCCACAGCGGTTCGGCGATGGCATTGGCGAATCGAGTAACGAGGAGACTGCGAAGAGCTTCCTTACCAACGAAATGGTCGATGCGGAAGATCGCGGACTCGTCGAAATGCTGATGCAGTTCGACGTTGAGATCGATGGCGGACTGGTAGTCGCGTCCGAAAGGCTTCTCGACAATGAGTCTGGCGCCGGGGGCCATCCCGGCGTTGGCGATGCCGGTGGCGACCGTGCCGAAAAACGAGGGCGGAATGGCCAGATGGAAGATCGGGTGGGTCGCTCCTCCGGCCTTGCGGGCCAACTCAATGAAGGTCTCCGGATTGGCGTAATCCCCACTGACATAACTCATCTTTGAGGTCAGGCGTTCGAAGGCGGCCTGATCCCACTCTTCACCCGCTTCGGCGATCGACTCGCGGCATCGGTTGTGGAGGTCGTCGTCGGACCACGGTTCACGGGCGACTCCGATGACGGGAATCCCAAGATGGCCGCGACATTCGAGGCGATAGATGGCCGGAAAGAGTTTCTTTCGCGCGAGATCGCCGGTGGCCCCGAACATGACCAAGAGATTGGAACGGGGGGCATCAGTTTGAGACTTCAGCGGCATGGGATCTCCCTCGAGGTGCCGTGGACGTCGCTCAAACTACTCAGGAGTGCGCGGGTGGGTCGTTTCGCATCAAATGCCGGTGTGACCGGTGTGACCGGGGGCAAGGGATCGCGATCGATCTTTGCGGTTTTCTAACGTGACATGAAGGTGAACTGACCAATGTCGTCTTTCAGTTCCCGTGGCACAGTCATAGGATCAGATTCTGTGTCCACCAGGACACCTGGAGGTGGTGAGAAGTGCACGTCGTTGTCGTTGGATGCGGTCGAGTCGGTTCCGGTCTCGCTGTCACATTGTTGGAACAGGGCCACACTGTTTCGGTTATTGACCGGAAGGCAACAGCATTCCGTCGTCTGCCCGAGAACTTCAGTGGCGACACCATCGTGGGCGTCGGATTCGATCGCACTCGATTGCGTGCTGCTGGTATCGAACGTGCCGATGCTCTTGCGGCGGTCACGAACGGCGACAACTCCAACATTCTCATCGCTCGTACAGCCCGAGAGTTTTTCCACGTCGAACGCGTTGTCGCTCGTATTTACGATCAGCGCCGCGCTGCGATCTACGAGCGGCTCGGCATCTCCACAGTCGCGACTGTCCAGTGGGCGATCGAGCGAGTACTTCGCCGGATCCAGCCCAATACTGACGGTGTCGAGTGGGTCGATCCCAGTGCTCGGGTGTGTTTGGTCGAACGCGTCGTTCCGGTTGGGTGGGCCGGTCGTCCGCTCACCGAACTCGAAGCCGAGGGTCAATCGCGAATCATTGCCCTGACCCGCCTTGGTGTCGCACAACTCGTCCGCCCGGCGCTTCTCGCTCAAGAGGGCGACATCGTCTGGGCTGCCGTTGACGGAGATCACATCGGAGACTTCGATCGTCATCTTGCATCGGCACCGACACAAGGAGGTCAGCACTGATGCGCGTCGTAATCGCCGGTGGCGGAAATGTGGGTACCTACATCGCCACCGAACTCCAGCAGGCTGGTCACGAAGTTCTCATTGTCGAGGTCGATCCGGCTCGTGTCGCTCAGGCCCAGGCCGATGGTGAGCCGGCCGGCGTCAAGTGGCTCTGTGTCGATGGTTGTGAGGTTTCGGAATTCGCGAAGGCCGAACCTGATCGCGCCGATGTCGTCGTTGCTGTGACCGGCGACGACGAAGACAATCTCGTGATTTCGCTGCTCGCCAAGCAGGAGTTCAGCGTCCCCCGGGTTGTCGCCCGCGTGAACAATCCCTCAAACGAATGGATGTTCAACGCGAGTTGGGGCGTCGATGTGTCGGTCTCCACTCCGCACATGCTCACCGCGCTTGTCGAGGAAGCTGTCACGGTCGGTTCGCTCGTTCGAATCATGACGTTCGAGAACGACTCAGCCCGTTTGTCCGAGATCCGCCTCGCCGAGAGCTCGCCGGCCAACGGTGTGACCATTGCCAATCTCGGTCTTCCCCGTGAGTCCACGATCGTTGCCGTCGTGCGTGACGGCAAGGTCATTTTCCCCCGTGGCGACGTGAAACTCGGCGGGGGCGACGAGGTCATGGTGCTCGCGGTCGCCGATTGCGAAGACGCAGTTCGCAGAGTGTTGGTCGGCTGAGGCCAACCTCTCGATCCCGACTCGTAGGGGTCGGAGAGATCCCAGCGGTGTTTCGTGTCGCGAAACCCGGCATACTGTTGTCTCAGTGAGGGGAGTATCCCATCACAGCGGTGTCGTCATCACGGAGCATTGGCCTCAGGGTTGGTGTTCCCGGTGCCGCTGGTTCGTTCTGGTCCGTCAGGTCCAACACGAGCGGGAGAGACCTCCGGTCGGTGAACCACGTTCGGTTCCCCCATCGTCCATGTGACAAGACCGGAGATTCTTGATGACCCCTGAAACATTTTCATCACAGACCGAGGCATGGTGCTCGCTCTCGGGAGAAGACGTCGTTGCTCGGCTCGGTGTCCAACCGGCTGTCGGTCTCTCAAGTGATCGCGTTGGCGAACTGCAGGCGAGCGTCGGACTCAACCGGCTTGCGGAACCGCCGCGTCGTTCGAAACTACGCGTCTTCCTCGATCAGTTCCGTACCGGCATCGTCTATGTGCTCGCCGGTGCCGGTGTGCTTGCTGGCGTTCTTGGCGACATCAAAGACCTCGTCATCATCTTTGTCGTCCTGTTCGTGAACGCATTGCTCGGTTACGCGCAGGAAGCCAAAGCATCGAATGCATTGGCGGCGTTGGAACGGATGCTCGTTACTCAGGTTCGAGTAAGGCGAAACGGTGTCACCGACGAGGTGGCGATCGACCAATTGGTCCCCGGCGACATCGTGCTTCTCGAAGCGGGTGATCGCGTGCCGGCCGACGGTCGACTTCTCCTTGCGGCGAATCTCTCGGTCGACGAGTCCTCGCTTACTGGTGAATCGGTTCCCGTCGACAAACGCGCCGATGCCGTTGCGTCGGCATCGTCACCGATCGGCGACCGACTGGGAATGGTGTTCATGAACACCACTGTCACTCGTGGGCGGGCCGAGGTGATCGTCACCAGTACGGGCATGGCCACCGAAATGGGTCGAGTCGCCGAGATGCTGGTGACGACGAAGAAATCGAAGACGCCCCTCGAACGGCAGCTCGATGCGCTGAGCAAGACGCTGGCGATCATCGCTGGTGTGGCCGCCACGGTGGTGTTCATCGTTCAATGGGTAATGGAGAAGGACTTCACCACCGCGATCCTCGGTGCGGTTGCGCTTGCTGTCGCCGCTATTCCCGAAGGCCTTCCTGCGGTCGTTACCGTCACCCTCGCTATTGGCATTTCAAAGATGGCGAAAGAAAACGCCATCGTGAAACGACTGCACTCGGTGGAGACACTGGGATCGACCTCGGTGATCTGTTCAGACAAGACCGGCACACTCACGCTGAACCAAATGACCGCGCGCGAAGCGGTGCGCGGTGGCGAAGTATGGCTAGTCGAGGGCGAGGGGTACTCAACAAAGGGGTCGATCACCTCGGCAAGTGGTCATCGCCACGCCTCGCAGATTCCCGATGCCCTCCTCCCTGCATTGCTGTGCTCGGATGCAGTGCTTGTTCCTGAAGCCACCGAGGGTCCCGGGATCATCGGCGATCCCACGGAAGCAGCGCTCGTTGTCCTGGCGGCCAAGGCCGGTCTCGACGCTGCCACTGAACGAGCACGTCGTCCGCGTCTTGGTGAGGTTCCGTTCGATTCGGCCACGAAGTTCATGGCTACGTTCCACTTTCTCGATCCCGAGGACACAACCGGCGAGGTTCTCGTTTGCGTGAAGGGCGCGCCCGATGTCGTGATGGGTCTGTGTGCATCGGTCGTTGCTCCCGATGGTTCGGCGCAGGTTTTCGACAGCGCCGAGCGCGGCTTCCGCCTTGCCGACAATGAACGTCTTGGTAGCCAGGGAATGCGCGTGCTTGCTGTTGCGACCAGACGACTTCCGGCCTCACAGGTACTAGCGCCCGATGGTTCGGTTACGAAACCGGAACAGTGGGTGTCCGATCTCCAACTCGAAGTGCTCGTCGGGATTGTCGATCCGGCCCGATCCGAAGCGCGCGATGCAATCGCGTTGTGTCACCGTGCGGGTATCGACGTCAAGATGATTACCGGCGATCACGCAGTCACCGCCGGTGCCATTGCGGCACAACTCGGAATCGTCGGTGAGGTCGTTACCGGACACGATCTCGATGAAATGTCCGACGAACAACTCGCCGAGCGCATTGGCGATATCGCGGTGTGTGCGCGTGTTTCGCCTGAACACAAGGTGCGGGTTATCGAAGCCCTTCGTTCGAATGGCGAGATCGTCGCAATGACTGGTGACGGCGTGAACGACGCTGCGGCCCTTCGCCGAGCCGACATCGGTGTCGCAATGGGAATCACCGGAACCGAGGTCACCAAGGAAGCCGGCGACATGGTGCTAGCCGATGACAACTTTGCCACGATCGTCGAGGCGGTCCGTGGTGGACGCGCTGTCTACGACAACATCCTCAAGTTCGTGCGCTTCCAGGTGGCAACGGCTGTCGGTGCAATTTCCACCATCCTCGGTGCCTCACTCATAGGTAAGCCCGTTCCCTTCACGCCGCTTCAGGTGCTGTGGGTCAACCTCATTGCCGACGGCCCCACAGCGGTGTCGCTCGGTGTCGATGCTCCGGCGCCGGGGCTCATGCATCGTGAACCGATGTCCTCGGACTCTCCCATCCTTAGTCGTCATCGATTGTCACAGGTGCTTTTTCAAGGTGTGGTGACGGCAGTGGGGGTCTTGGCGGTGTACGCCTATGCGCTCGCGAACTACGACAGCGGTATCGAAAACGGTCAGATGCCGAAGGTGGCAATGACGATGGCGTTCACGGCGTTCGTCTATTCGCAGCTCGTGAACGTCTACAACGCAAGATCGGAGACGGCGTCGGTGTTCTCGAAGTACACCTTCACCAACTGGAAGCTCGGAGCGTCGGTGCTCTTCGTCATCGTGATGCAGATCCTGATCACCATTATCGAACCGCTAAGGAATCTCTTCGATACCTCGCAACTCACACTGGCCCATTGGGGCCTGTGCCTGCTTCCTCCTCTGGTCTTGCTGGTGGCAGTCGAAGTGTGGAAGTTCATCGGTCGCTCCCGGAACTCAGGGGTGAAGCGGAGTACACCGGGCGATGTCTGATTCGAATCCTCAGAGTCGACGCGAGCGGTTCGAGGAATTCGAACGGGCCGCGATCGAAGCCGAACTCGAAACCGGTCGCCGCGAGGAGACCATTGCCGAGGCCAAGCGCCACATCCTCATACGTATCGGTCGCGTGATGCTTGGCACGGTGGTTGTGATCGCCGGCCTACTGATGCTGCCGCTCCCTGGGCCGGGCCTCCTAACGATCGCTGCAGGCTTGGCGTTGCTTGCTTCCGATGTTCCGTTCGCACGCAAACTGCTTGAACGGGTTCGTGTACGCCTGCCCGCCGATGCCGAGGGCAATGTGTCGCGACCTGTGGTGATTGCAGGACTCGCGCTCAGCATCGTGACGGTGAGTCTCAGCCTTTGGTGGACGTTCCTTCGCTAATTCACGAATCGCAGTGTCAGGGAACGACAGTGGCCCATTCCGAAAGGAGTGCCGCGTCGCCCGCCGTGTCGAGACCGTCGGTTTCAATCGGGACTCGGTTCCAGGCCCACGCATAGAGCGGCGATGCCGGACCACGAACGGCAACGTCTCCCTTGGCGTGCTCGCGAATCGTGACGGGAACACCCTGTTTGAAGGTCGTGAGCCATTCGCCGGCGGCATCAGTGCAGTGAAGATGAAAACTCGCTGAGAGGCCCGGATTCAATTCGGCAGAACGCATCGGCATGAGGACGGTGAGGAGTTCGTCGATGCCATCGACGGCCGAGGCATCATCGAATGCGTCGATAACGACTGCGCCGGCGTTCTGGGCGTCCCATCGATGTATCTCGATCTCATGCGCCATGCGCCGTTGCCAAAAACCGTTGGTTTGATTCTCGCCGGTGAAGTTCCACGAGGGTCCTGCGGGATCACAAGTGGCGAGGGTTTCGCAGATCTGGGCAAGGATTTCGTCGAAGGCATCAAAGATCGCTTCATCACGCGGAAGGCTGGTGAACCGATCGGCATCGGGTGGCTGAAGAAGTCCGTCGGCAACGCACAGATTCGTGCGCTGGAGCACTTTTCCGGTGTGTCCGAGGAGGCGGCTGACGGTCCATCCGGGACAGTGCTCGATGGTGGCGTCGAGGCCAGCGGTGCGCGCGGCAGAGGAAAGGCGCTGGCCCTCAGTTCGGAGTACTGCGATGTGATCCATGGCGCTGTTCTACTCGCGAAGCGCAGGTACGTCTCGGAGTGGAAGAAGCCTGATCCTCAAAAGTCAGTGCGAAGGGGCATCCCGCTGACGCCGTTAGTGGATTTCACCGCGAGCACTTGTTGGATCTGCACACCACCGAACGCGAAGTTGACTGCTGATGCGGCCATGTAGAGGCGCCATACTCGAGCGCGTCCCTCGCCGACAAGTGCAACTGCTTCTTCCCAGTTGTCCTCGAGGTTGGCGACCCAGCACCGCAAGGTGAGGTCGTAGTGCTCTCGCAGCGATTCAAGGTGGCGAACCTCGAAGCCGTTCTCTTGGAGCATCGAAACGAGAACGCCAACCTCATGGAGCTCGCCGTCAGGAAAGACATACCGGTTGATCAGTTCACTGTCGATGCGTGAGGTGAGATCGGAACCCACCGCAGTGGCCAGCCGCCGGGTGAGGGCCCTTGCTCGACCGACGAGGTGATCACCTTGGGGATATCCAGGTCGACTGATTGCGTGGTTAAGAAGGCGACCCTGATCGGGGAGGAGTTCATGGAGATCACGGATGTACTCCTCCATCCGCTTGCGGCCA
Organism: Actinomycetes bacterium; assembly: GCA_037139155.1. Classification (GTDB taxonomy): domain Bacteria; phylum Actinomycetota; class Acidimicrobiia; order Acidimicrobiales; family Acidimicrobilacustridaceae; genus Acidimicrobilacustris. Next base: position 18,493 of record JBAXGZ010000017.1, read on the forward strand.
ACATGTTCAAACATGCCGATGGAGCTGATGGCATCGAAAGGTCCGTCATGCACATCGCGGTAGTCCTGAACGCGGATTTCGATGAGGTCACTGAGACCAGCTTCGGCGATTCGCTTACGAGCGAGTTCGGCCTGTTCCACTGAGAGCGTGATGCCAACGGCGCGAACGCCGTAATGCTGGGCCGCGTGCATGACCATCGATCCCCAACCGCAACCGACGTCAAGAAGTCGCATCCCAGGTTTGAGGTCGAGCTTGCGACAGACCAGATCGAGCTTCGCGGCTTGCGCTTCCTCAAGGGTCTGATTCGTTGAGGACCAGACCGCGCAGGAATAGACCATCGAAGGGCCGAGAACGAGTCGATAGAACTCGTTCGAGACGTCGTAGTGATGCGAGATCGCGTCTTTGTCACGGGATCGGGTGTGGAGTGCGCCGTGAAGGTTGGCTTCTTCGGGAGGTGCCGGTGGAGAACGAAAGACTCCTAGTCCGGTCTCGCGCACCAAGGAGATCGCAGGAGCAACCCGGATCGATCGAAGCCCGACATCGAGTGTCGAACCGACTTCGAGCATGGTGAAGAGATCACCGTCGATGTCGACATCGCCCGAAACGTAGGCGCGCACGATCCCCAGTTCCCCAGGTCGGGAGAGGAAACGAGCGAGTCCGCGTTGGGATTTGATCCGCATCGTTGCGACCGCGTCATCCGGACCGGCGGTCGAGCCGTCGAACATCTCGAGCCGCAAGGGAAGTGCCCCGCCGAGAGCGTCGTATAGAAGGGGCGCTAGTGCCATCGATCCTCCTCAGAAACTCAGCAGATATCAGCCGAAATCGTCACGCCGTGCAACCGATTTCGGTTGCACGGCAAGGCGTGAATCTCTCGACCGAAGGGAATGCTGTGGATACCGATACCGTCAACCTCATGGCAAACGGACGCGAACCGGAAAGCGACCCACCGCGCAGTCCGCGTTGCCCCCATGTCATCGATCGACCGGTGATGACTCAGGTATGGCGCGACGTCACATTCGCTCACTGGCCGGTGCCGACATCGGCAGTTGCCGCGCTTTTGCCGCCAGGTCTCGAGGTCGACACCCATGAAGGACAGGCGTGGGTCTCTCTTGTCGGCTTCGAAATGGATGCCCTCAGATTGCGTGGGTTTCCAGCGATCCCGACCACGCATCGATTCCTTGAATTCAACGTCCGCACCTATGTGAAGGGTCCAGAAGGACCGGGGGTGTGGTTCTGCTCCCTCGATGTTGCGCAGTGGTTACCTGCTCTTGTCGCAAGAATCGGATTCGCTCTTCCCTATGACAAGGGAGCGGTCGAGGTTTCCCATGATCGATCCCGCATTGTCTGGACCGTCGATCGGACGTGGCCTGAGCGGGCGCAGGGGAGCCTTGCGGTGTCGGTCGATCAGGCCGATGTTGCACCGATCGTCGATGACGCGCTGGCGGCGTTCCTCACTTCTCGTTGGCGTCTCTATGCGAAAACTCGCGGAGGTCGTCTCGTGACGGCTCCGGTTGAGCACGAACCATGGCCTCTTACGTCGGCGAGATTCATCGGTGCCGATACTGGACTCGCTGCGATCGCCGGATTCCAGGTCGACGGCGAACCGATCGTTCATCACGCCTCAGCCGTTCAGGTGCGTGTTGGCCTTCCGAAGTTGATTCGTCGCGTGACCGCCCGGGGTGAACTGACGGTGTGGTTCGACGACGATTGTGGAGTGTGTTCGGCGTCGGTCCGGTGGTTGATGACTCGTACCGATTCTTCGGTGGTGTTCCGCCCGAATCGGGAACTCGACGATGCGGCATTGTTGGCTGCTTCCTCAGATGCCCTCATCGTGACTGCCGACTCAGCGTCATGGACTGCGGTCGATGCGGTGGCGGCGATTCTTGACCGGAGCGGATTGATGGGCCGAGCTGCGGCCTTCGCCCTCCGTCTCCCAGTGGTCCATGGAGTGGCCGGACTCGTCTATCGATGGGTAGCGGCCAATCGGGCTCGGATTTCGGCTCGATTGGGACTAGCGGCCGGCTGTCAGCTCCCCAGAAGTACCTCTTGACAAAGTAACTTTGGACAAAGCAATATGTCGGGGTCCGCAAACTGCCCGTGAAGCACCCTTCACGGCTCCGCAGGAGGAATGCCGTGACCCCCACTCAGAACGCTGCCGCCAACGCTCATGTCACCCCGGCCGAGCACGAGCTTCCCAACATGATCTCGGTCGATGACCATGTGATGGAACCAAAGGAACTTTGGCAGGAGCAACTGCCTCCGTCACTGCGAGACCGAGGTCCGCGCACGGTGCGCGAGCGGGTCAAATTGTCGTTCAAGGGTGGCCACTACGGGTTTGAGCGCGATGTCGCCGATGGCGACTGGTGCGATGTCTGGCTGTTCGACGATCTCGTGACTCCTACAGGTTTGTTGCATGCGCCGGCCGGTGTGCCTCGCGACGAACAACGCAACATCCCTGCGGTCTACGAAGACTTTCGCGACGGAACCTGGGACCAAACGGCGCGTCTCGCCGACATGGATCTCAACCATGTCGATGCGGCGATCAACTACCCGAACATCTTTCCGAGATTTGCCGGACAGGGTTTCCTCGAACGCGCCGACAAAGACCTCGCCCTTGCGTGTCTGCGCATTTACAACGACTGGATGATCGACGACTGGTGTGCTGGTGCAGGATGCGGTCGACTCATCCCGCTCACGCTCGTCCCCCTTTGGGACCCACTTCTTGCCGCCGAGGAAGTGCGCCGATGCGCAGCGAAGGGCAGCTTCGCTATTGCGTTCAGCGAGAACGTGGCCAAGCTCGGCCAGCCGTCTCTCTACTCCGGTGCGTGGGACGTTCTTTGGGAAGCCTGTGGGGAAAGCGATACCAGCGTGTCGATGCATATCGGTTCGTCATCGTCCATGCCGACGACCTCCGACGATGCTCCTCTTGCAACCTCCATGTCGATGTACGCACAAAACGCACAGGGTTCACTGTGTGATTGGGTCTTCTCAGGATCGCTCGAACGCTTTCCCAACCTCACAATCGCGTTCGCCGAGAGCCAAGTTGGTTGGATGCCGTTCCAGTTGGAGCGGATGGATGCGGTGTGGCGTGACGGCCGGGCCGACGTTGACCACGTGAAGACACTGCCCAGTGAGCAGATCAAGGGTCGTGTCTACGGCTGTGTCTTCGATGATCTTCACGGCCTCATCAATCGCGACGCCATCGGCACCGACCACATTTTGTGGGAGACCGATTATCCGCACTCGGACGGAACGTTCCCGCACTCGCGAAAAATCGCCCACGAGTTGTTCACCGCAGCTGGCATGAACGCCGAGGAATGTCGGATGGTGCTTCGTTCGAATGCCGTCAAGGCCTACGGTCTCGATCGCTTCGGCGTGACGCCCTAGTGGCGGAACAACTTCCGGGCACCGATGGTCTTCTCGGTCATGTTGTCCGCCTCAACGTGGCAGTTGATCGTGTCCTAAACGAGATCGTCGGAGCGTCGGCCATTTCGGTCTCGGACTATTTGGTGCTCGGCGTCGTCCGCCGATCGCCGGACTCTCGAAGTGCTCCGACGGCGATCTGTGACGTGCTTGGTCGCACCACCGGCGGGATGTCCCTGACTCTCGATCGACTCGAAAGCGCAGGACTGATCCGACGGCTTCCCGATCCCGGCGACCGACGCAGAGTGGTCGTCGAAGCCACCGATACCGGTATCGATCTTGCCAAACAGGTCAACGCCAATCTCCACGCGTGGGAAGACTCGCTTGGCCTCAGCGATGCTGAACGAACTGACTTGGCTCTTGCCATCGGGAGCCTCACCGCAGCCATCGACGCGGCTCCCGTGCCACTGGTGGCTCCACTCGACTGACCGGGATCGGCTCGGCATTCGGGACTTTCGTTCTGGTCCTGCTAGAAAAACGGGTCTCCCGCCTCTGGATTTCTTCCACTGACCGCGGGACTTCATCGCCTGTTCGGGTGATGATCGGATCGAACACGAAGGAACGCTTTCAATGGGCATGCTCGACGGCAAGATCGCCATCGTCACCGGCTCGGGTCACGGCATCGGCCGCGGTCACGCCATGGAACTGGCCAAGCACGGCGCCAAGGTCGTCGTGAATGACCTCGGTGGCAGTGTTTCGGGGGAAGGTGCAGGCAAGGCTGCAGACGAAACCGTTGCTCTCATTGAAGAGCGTGGCGGAGTTGCTGTCTCGAACTACGGCAATGTCACCGATCACGAGGCCTGTGGCGAAATGGTTCAGCAGGCCATCGATACCTTCGGTGGACTCGACATCGTGGTGAACAACGCAGGCATCGTTCGTGACGCGGCCATCTGGAATATGCCTGTTGAAGATTGGGACGCGGTCATGGCGGTGCATGTTCGTGGCACCTGGTCGACCTCGCATTTCGCAGCGAAGTACTTCCGTGACCAGTCGAAAGCTGGCTCACCGCGCGCTGGTCGAATCATCAACACCACCTCTGGTGCTGGTCTTGGCGGCAACTTTGGTCAGACCAACTACGCCACGGCGAAAATGGCGATCGCTGGACTCACGCTTACGCTTGCGCTTGAACTCGGCGGCATCGGAACCACAGTGAACTGCATTGGTCCGGCCGGGCTTACTCGCATCACTGCGACAATGCCTGGCGCCGGCGAAGCATTCGAACCTGATGCAATCGCTGACGATGATTTCCACCCGATGGATCCGGGCAACTCGTCGCCACTTGTTGCGTGGCTTGCTAGTGATCAAGCCGCTTATGTCAATGGTCAGGTGATTCGTTCGCTGTACGACAAGATCATCTGGATGCAGGGTTGGCGCGAAAAGGTCACGATCGACAACAACAACAAGAAGTGGGATGCCACCAAACTCGGCGGGCGCTTTGCTTCCGAGGTATTCCAGATCGCCCCAACGGGCATCAATTTCCTGCAGGCCTGAGCTTCCTGCAGCGGATCGATAGAAGGGCGGCCCTCGGGTCGCCCTTCATCATTTTTGCGTCCTTCGGCGGGCAAACCCCGTTAGAGCAGAGAGAACGGATCAAGATCTCGGATTGCGGCGCAGCTTCGCGTGATCATTGCGGTAAACATCGCATCGGAATCAGCGCTTGGTTCCGCGGTTGCGTAGACAGAGCCGAGGATGGTGATGAGCGGACCTTGCGCCACGCCGAGTCGGTAATCCTCGAAACACTGTTCGATCGTGAAGTCGGTGACTCCGCAGCCGATGAGAGCCTCGTGGTAGGCAGAAACGATTTCGCGTTCATGGGCGCGACGTGCTTCGGGCTCAAGACTCGTGGCGAGGAAATAGCCGATGTCGCGACCGGCGAGACCGAGACCGAGAGTTTGCCAATCGAGTGTGGTGACAACTGAACCATCGGGCATGAACATCAGATTGTCGGGCCGGTAGTCACCGTGGATGAGGGTGAACCGATCAAGCCGCGCGGTAATCCACTCGACCAACCTTGGTGGCACGGTCGCGATGGTTGCTTTGTCCTCGGGCCCCAGGAACGATGCGAAATGCTCGACAAATATCGGAATGGCTCCCGCCAAGATCTGTGCGTGGAAGTCCGCACCCTCTGGGGTGGGTAGAGCAATGCCGTCGATATCGAGCAACGATGGGTCAGCCCAGCGCGGGCCGTGAAGGCCGGCCAGATTGCGCACGGCGATGAGTGCTTCCTCGAGACTCACGCCCTTGGCTTGCACGCCAGGAATTGCAGGAGCCAGATCATCAAGGAGAAGAACGAACGAGGTGTTGTCTTCAGTGATGGTGGCGTACCAGCACTTCGGTGACTTCACAGAGACGCTTGATTGAATGGACGTATAGAAGAGGAATTCGTTCCGATAGCCATCGGCGATCAGCGTTCGGGTGGCCGGATCGCCCCCGGCCATCTTGGCGACGAGTGTTTGGGGAAGCGGGCAGTTCGGGTCGACCCAGTCGATCGTCAATCGCCACGATTGTCCCATTTGCCCGGTTCCCACCTTGAGAGCGGTGACGCTGCTTGCCTCTGCGCCAAGGGCTGCAGCAAGCCACGCAAGGTCGATCTCGGCAACCTCATCGGTGGGCAGAGCAGCGGGATTGTTCGTGGGCACGGTCACGGCTCACCTCGGGTGTGAGAGAGGGTTGAGGTTGGCTACCGTAGGCGAATCGCCCCGGGGGAATCGGGGCTGACCTGACCAGGGGGAATCATGACCGAGATCACGACTGTGTTCGACGCTGACAATCACTATTACGAAGCGCTCGACGCGTTCACTCGCTACATCGAGCCCGAGTTCAAGCGGCGCTGCATGATGTGGGCCGAAGTGAATGGTCGCCAAATGCTGCTCGTCGGCGGCAAGATCAATCGGTTCATCCCGAACCCGACCTTCGACATGCTCTCGGCACCAGGAAGCCTCGAGCAGTACTTCCGCGGCCGCAACCCCAAGGGCGACAGCGTCAAGGACCTGTTTGGCGAACTTCTTCCGTGCGATCCGGCCTATCGCGATCGCGAAATCCGTTTGAAGACCATGGACAGCTTGAACGTCGAGGGTGCGTTGTTCTTCCCAACGCTCGCCGTTGGTATGGAACAAGCACTCGGCGATGATCTTCCCGCTGCGCAAGCTGCATTCCGCGCCTTCAATCGCTGGCTCGATGAGGACTGGGGCTTTGCCTACGAAAACCGAATCTTCTCGACTCCGTACATCGTGTTGTCTGATGTCGACAATGCCGTGGCCGAACTTGAGTGGGCACTCGATCGCGATGCGCGCGTTGTACTTGTGGGGACGGGACCAGTTCGCACCGATGAAGGTTTGAAGTCACCGGGTGATCCGCGCTTCGATCCGTTCTGGGCGCGTGTTCAGGAATCTGGAGTCACGATCGTGTACCACGGTGGAGCAAACGCGTACTACGACCTCATCACCATGTGGGGCGAAAAGTCGGAAATGGAAGCCCATAAGTTTGAGCCGCTGCGTCAGGCGCTTTCGCACGACGCTGTTGCGGACACCTTTGCGGCGCTCATTCTTCACGGCGTTATGGATCGATTCCCGAATATTCGATTCGCTACCGTCGAGACCGGTGCCAACTGGGTACGACCATTGCTGAAGCGATTCGGCAAGATCTATGGCCAGACCCCATCAATGTTCACGAACAATCCGGTCGAACAGTTCAAGAAGAACGTGTGGGTCTCACCGTTCTACGAAGACGACCTCGATCTTCTTCGCGACACGCTTGGTGCCGATCGATTGATGTTGGGTTCGGACTGGCCCCACACGGAAGGCATGGCCGATCCGTTCACGTTCATCACCGACCTCACCGAAGCCGGTTTCAGTCCAGATGAGCAGCAGTTGATCATGTATGACAACTGCAAGTCGCTCACCGTGCGCCAACCCAGCTGACTATCCCTCTCACCCCTAATCAAGTTCTGACGAAGGAGAACGAATGAAAGCTCGGGCAGCAATGTTGTGGGGTCCTGAGGACACCGCATGGTCAATTGAAGATGTGGAAATCGATGAGCCGCAGGGTGCCGAGATGTTGGTGCGCAACGTGGCGTCAGGACTTTGCCACTCCGATGAGCACTTCATCACTGGCGACATGCCCCACGGCGGGTATCCCTGGATTGCCGGCCACGAAGGTGCGGGCATTGTTGAAGCCGTTGGACCCGATGTGCGAGGAGTAGCGCCGGGTGATCACGTCGTGTACTCGTTTGTCGCCGTGTGCGGTCAGTGTCCATCGTGTGCCGACGGTCATTCCAACCTGTGCGACAACGGAGCGCAGGTCATGAGCGGTCGCATGCTCGATGGCACATCACGTATTCATGTGAAGGGTCAAGATGCGCTCATCATGGCCGGGCTGGGAACCTTTGCGACTCACTCCGTTGTTCACGAGTGGTCAGCGGTGAAGGTGCTGCCTGACCTTCCCCTCGACAAGGTGGTGCTGCTTGGTTGTGGCGCCACTACCGGGTGGGGCTCGTCGGTCTACGCCGCTGAAGTGAAGCCCGGCGACAACGTTGCCGTTATTGGCGTCGGTGGTCTCGGCTCAGCTGCAGTAATGGGCGCCAAGCTCGCAGGAGCTGAGCGCATCTTCGCCATTGATCCGGTGGAGTTCAAACGTGAATCAGCGCAAAAATTTGGTGCGACACACACGTCATCCTCAGTTGAGGAAGCACTCGAACTGATCATGGCCGAAACCTGGGGCCGTGGTTGCAACAAGGTCATCTGCACGATGGGTGTCGGTAGTGGCGACATGATGGCGTCGATCATGGCTCTCACCTCAAAGCGTGGTCGCGTTGTCGTCACCAACATTCACCCTTGGACTGAAGCCAGCAACAACATCCCAATGATCGACCTCACGCTTAGCGAAAAGCAGGTTGTTGGCTCGTTGTTCGGATCGGCCAATCCCCGTGCTGACATTCCTCGCCTCGCCGAGCTGTACCGCAAAGGCCAGCTTGATCTCGACGGGATGATCACTCGTACCTACACCCTCGACCAGATCAACGAGGGCTATCAAGATATGCGCGATGGCAAAAACATCCGTGGCGTCATCGTTCACTGATTAGACGGCGAAAGACATCACCGCGAAAGTCATCACTGTCTTCGACTGAGATCGACAACGGCCCACCGAGAGATCGGTGGGCCGTTTCGCGTCGCTGGATGTTCGCTGAGTTACACCGAGGATCGAGGCGTACCGGCGGAAGTCATTGCCTGCTCGTTCGACTTCTCGGCATCGCGGAGCTCTGCGGAACCTTCGATGTTGAGCTTCGGTAGCCACTCAAGGGACTTGGGGAACCACCATGCGGCCTTGCCGAACAATTCCATCGCTGCAGGAACGAGCACCATGCGGACAATGGTCGAGTCGAGTAGTACCGCGACAGCCATTCCGAAACCGAGCACCTGCACCGTGGGATTCTGAATCGTGACGAAGGAAAAGAACACAGCGATCATGATGAGCGCAGCGGTGGTGATGACTCTTGCAGTGTTGGCAACCCCAAGAACAACCGATTTACGCGGTTCGTGATAGGTGTCCCACTCCTCTCGGATCCGCGACATGAGAAAGACCTCGTAATCCATCGAAAGTCCGAACAGGATCACGAACATGATTAAGGGAACAAACGACACGATCGGGATCGTGGTGTGGAGCCCCACCAATTCTTTTGCCCATCCCCACTGGAACACCGCGACGACGATGCCGTAGGCCGCAGCTATTGAGATCAGGTTCATGAATGCGGCCTTCAGCGGCACGAGGATCGATCGGAAAACCATCACGAGAAGGATGAAGGCACCGAGGACGACCGCACCGACGACATAGGGCAGATACTTCACAACGAGGTCAGTGAGGTCGATGAGCGTTGCGGTCGAGCCACCGACGTAGGCCTCGATGTTGGTTCCAGCGGTCTTCTCGTTGATCGTCTTTCGGAGATTGGAAACGAGTGATTGAGTTTCGCTCGAGTTCGGACCCCCCGAAGGAATGATTTGGTAAATCGCCGCATCTCCAGCCGGATTCGGAATTGGACCGACTGCATATTGGATACCAGCGACCGTGCCGGCGGGCTGACCAACTGCGAGCGAAGTAGTGAGTGGTTGCAAGGTGGTCGAGAGTGTTGCGCCAGTGGCACCGGGTACTGAGGCAACAACAATGAGCGGTGCGTTGACGCCTTGGCCGAAGCCTTCATTCATAAGAACGAATGCTTGTTGTTGCGAAAGGTTGGTTGGCATTGAGGAATCGTCAGGCATGCCGAAGTCGATCGACAAAAACGGTACTGCGCAGATCAGCAATACAACCGTGCCGGAAAGAAGCATTGTCCATGGACGTCGGGACATAAGCGTGGCGAAGCGGCCCCAGAAACTTGATTCAGGATCGGCACTGGTGTCGCGAAAACTGAACGGGAAGCGGAAACTGTCAATCTTGTGGCCGGCCAGACCGAATAATGCGGGAAGCAAAGTCAGTGCGGCGAGGATCATCACACCTACACCGATTGCTGCGGCGACTCCAAGGGTTTTCACCAGCGGAATTGGGACGAGGAGCAAACCCAGAAGAGCAATGGCGACAGTAACGCCCGCGAACAATGCTGCTTTGCCTGCTGTAGCGAGCGCCATTCCGACGGCGTCGTTGACCTGGTAGCCGTCTCTGAGGAATTGTCGGTAGCGGGTAACGATGAGAAGCGAATAGTCAAGACCCACGCCGATTGCGATCATCAGCGTGACTTTCGGTGCTGCTGACGACACCGTGATGAAGTCGGCGAGTAGCAGTACGAGACCGCCGGCGGTGATTGCACCGAAGAGTGCAGTTGAGATCGGGATGGCCATTCCGAAGATTGAGCCGAACGCGACGAGCAGGAGGATGGCCCCCAATCCGAGTCCGACTTCGTCAGCGTGCGAGCCCCACCACGACACCGGTTGGTTCCACGTATCGGCGATTGTCCCGCCGATCTTCACCTGTACATCTCCAACGTTCGCTGTGTCGATTGCGGTCTGCAACGCGTTGTACGGATTGGGATAGGACGTCGCCGCTTTCTCGCCGTTGGGCGGGAACTGCTCCAGCAACGTTGTCACCGGTTCGCTGAATGTGACGTTCGTGTAGGCGATCTGGCCATCGGGAGAGAGGAACGTGGGAAGGTTTCCCGGTCCGAGTTTCGCGGCTTGGGCGGTGGCGAGGATCGGATCAAAAACGCCGTTCGGGGCGACATTCTGAACTTTTTGTACTGCGGCCACGATGCTGGCGATCGTTGCTGCATTCTGTGGCGACGTCAGCACCTCGCCCTGAGGAACCCAAAAGACGAGAGTGGCTGTCGCCGCATTTTGCGATGGGAACTTCTCGCTCAAAAGGTCATAGGCAGCCTGTGAATTTGTCCCGGGCACGCTGAAACTGTCGGAGGTCTTTCCCGCGAACGCGACATTGAGGTATCCGGCAGCCATGATGATCATGAGCCACAGAAGAGCAATCCAGCGATGATGTTTCGAAATGAATCGACCAGCGCGACCGAGACCTCCAAGTTGTTTGCTAGTCGGAGGCGCGGGTACCGGACGATCAGGGTCGGCGGTTGCCTTCGAGTGGCGAGGGACTCTCATGGATTAAGACGCTAGTGGTGCGATGCTGAACGATCGGTTCTGAAATGCAGCGCTTCCGGGCGATTCTTGTTCGAAGTAGGTCGAGAGCGATTGCCAGCCGGTGGCGACAGCTCGATGGCGAACAAGCATGTCCTCGACATTGGGATTGACGCTATGGGCAACTCACGGGCGGTCTGATTCCTCGCCAGAGGGACCCAACGCAAACGCCGCCCCAAGGGGCGGCGTTCGGCGAGGCGTTTGCCGTCGGAGTGACCCGATCGGAGGTTTCTGTTCAGAGGTCGTGGTTCAGACGCATCTGTTCAGATGTTGTGGAGCTGATGGGAATCGAACCCACGACCCCCTGCTTGCAAAGCAGGTGCTCTAGCCAACTGAGCTACAGCCCCAGACACCGGCGAACCGGTGTGGGAAGGTGACTCTAGATGATCCGGAGGGCGGTTCCGAAGTGGTCCACCTCAGTGAGGGTCTGCCCTTCTCCGCGAAGCCCGCCGACCAGAGCGGCGCTCTCGCACCACTGCTGATCGGTGCCGGGACCCGGTCGGTCCGAATGGTTCGGTTCAGGCGGAGATGGCGTTGATGGTCTCTGCAGCGTGCTCCTGGACGGGGTTCGGGAAGCCACCCTGGACTGGCTGCGCTGGCAGCAGAATCTCCTGAACGAATCGGTCGCAGGAATCCTTCGAATCCCAGATGGCCGTGATCATGATGCCGTCATCGGTGGACGCGGCGAAGTGGTGGAGTTGCCCTGCAGGGAGTTCGGTGAGCGACGGGTGGCAGGCGATGACTTCTGCGCGGTAGTTCTCTTCGGTGGCGCCTGGCCAGAAATGGCTGAGCATGTAGGTCATGGAAACTCCTTGGTTGAACCGATTCGATCTGGACCGGAGCAAGACAGGTATAGCAGGCGGAAATCGCAGCCGTCCCCGATGTGAGCAGCAGCATCCTGCGGGATCTGGCTGCTGTGGGCCCGCCATCAGGACCATGTCCATGTCCATGTCGGGGAAATGGCGCACTGAACAGTCGGTTGCGTTCCCAATCGGGAGCGCCAAGAACAACCCGATATCGCTCGAGGGTTCGTCTGGCTCTGAAATGGTGAAACAGGACAATGGTGGAGTTGATGGGAATCGAACCCACGACCCCCTGCTTGCAAAGCAGGTGCTCTAGCCAACTGAGCTACAGCCCCGAGGGTGAACGGTCTGCCCTCTGAACGGCGTCGAAGGGAAATGCACCGATCGGAGGATGCGATTTGTCGACCCCTGTGGCGCGCCCGGGAGTTGGTCGATCAGCCGAACCCTGCCGAACTCTGCCGAAGGCGTCGGCCGATAGTGCGATCGCGGTTTAGTGTCTGCGAATGACTGCGACAGTCTCTTCCTCATGGCGCCGCCCGGTCATCTGGGCCGCCATTCCCATGGTGCTCGGCGCAGGACGGGCCATTGACCACATTTCCGTTGCGCTCCCGAGTATCAGGGGTGAGCACGATGTGCAGATTCACGAACTTCTCTGGGTCGTGCTCGCGTAGGCGGTTTCTCAAGCTGTCGTCGTCGTCGCTGCTGGTCGGGTCGGTGATCATGTCGGTCGGCGCCCGGTGTTCATGGCGGGACTCGTTGTTGTCGCGTTGGGTGCTGCGGCCGCGTCTGCTGCCCCGGGTCATGGTTGGTTGGTAGCGGCCCGGGTCGTTGAAGGTGTGGGCGCAGGGATCCTCATCTCCGGTTCCTTCGCCATTGTGCGCGACGCAGTCCCGGTTGAAATGTTGGGTCGAGCGTTTGGTCTCTGGGCGATGGTCGTCGGATTGGGAGCGCTTGTTGGCCCGGTGCTCAACGGTGCCTTGACCCATAACGGGTCATGGCGATGGGTGCTGGGCATCAACGCAGCTCTCAGTCTGGTGGCGTTGGTGCTGACGCCTCGTTTCCTTCCTGGCGGGAAGCCGTCGACCACTGTTCGTCCCAGCATCGGACGTGTGCTGCGCAGCGAGAACTATGTCGTCGCGACCTCACTTATCGGACTGGTCTACGCGCTTCTCGGTCTCATGGCATTCGCGCTCACCTTCTACCTCTACACGATTCATGGCTCGACCGCGCTGGAGATCGGTCTTGTGTTCGCGGCGTACGGGCTCGTTTACCTGACGCTCACGCCATTCACGGGAAAGCTCGCCGACCGCATCGGTGTTCGTACTCCGATCCTGATCGGTCTCGCGTTCCTGTTCGTCGGCATGGTCGTGTTCTCATTCGCCGCCGATGCGAACAACCTGTTTCTTTCGGTGATAGCCCTTGCGGGAGTCGCTGCAGGTGTGGCCTTCATCGCGCCGGCCACGAATTCAGCGGCGTTCAGACAGATCCACGTCGAGGACCGAAGTGATGCCTCGGGTCTCTTCTGGACAGGACGTCTCCTTGGCAATGCAATTGGTGTCGCCATCGCTGCGTTCATGCTCAGATCGTTTAGCGAAACCACGAAGCCTGAGTTCGGGGTTCCCGCGGGGTACGACAGCGCTGCAGTCCGCATCTGGACCGTTGGCGCGGTGGTCACAGTGGTTGCAGCGATCGTCACAGTCATTGGTCTTCGGACCCCCGCTAGCACCGAGTTACCGACTGCGGTTGAGTGAATGGGGCGAGGGTGAGCCGACTCCGTGTCAGGTTGGGAACTTGGTCCGGAAGCGCACCCCTTCGATCGACGTACTCTGAGTCGTTGAGGGAGTCAGCCAAGAAGGTCTTGCAACAGTTCTAAAAAAATAATAGAATGTGGTTTGGCCGAGGTTCACAAACCTCAGTTCTCTGACTTTTGGCATTTTTGTCTGGAATAGGCAGGGAATTCGTCGACGAAAGGTGGGTTTGAGACCCATGTGCACCAACTTCAAACACCAACAGGCTGCTGACGGAAGCGTTGCCGTTGGCCGCACAATGGAGTTTCCCGATGTGTTGCCATGGCAGTTGAGCGTGATCGCCTCGGACTACGCAGGCGCAAGCGAGGCAGTCGCCAAGGGTAAGACGTGGTCAGCAACCTATGGCGTCGTGGGGATCGGCGGCTTCAAGCCACAGTGGATCGCCGATGGCACAAACACCGTTGGTTTGTCAGGCCATCTTCTCTACATGCCTGGCCACGCCACGTATGCCGCACCCCGTAACGACGGATCCGATATGGGGCTTCTTGAAAGTCTGGCGTTCGTTCTTGGCACCTGTTCCACCGTGGCTGAAGCCAAAGCGGCCTACGCGTCCCTGAACATCGTGGACTTCACCCCTCCTCAGGTTCCGGTGAAGCTTCCGATGCACGCCATCATCCACGACAAGGACAGTTGCGCAGTCATTGAGTTCCAGCCCGACGGCATGGTGATCTCCGATAACCCAGTTCAGGTCGCAACGAATGCACCGTTCCTCGACTGGCACCTGACCAACGTGAGTAACTACCTCACTCAAACTCCAACGCTTCCCTCGCCGGTCAGTATCGGAGGAACAACATTCGCTCCCCTCGGTCAGGGCTCGGGCTTCAATGGACTGCCCGGTGACGGAAACTCTCCGTCTCGTTTCATCAGGGTCCTCGCTGATGTTCGTTTCGCTCAGCAGCCGAAGGATGAAATAGCGTTGCTCATGGATTGCGTGCGCATCCTGCACAACTTCGACATTGTGCCGGGCACGATCATGGAACCGTCCCCCGCTGGCGGAGTGACACCGGAACTCACGTTGTGGTCGACAGTGAGCAACCTCACTGGAAATCAGTATCTCGTGAACACCGTGAACGATCCGTTGTGGTACTCGATCGATCTGGCGAAGACGGATTTCACGTCAACACGGTTCACGTCGTTCCCGA